>NZ_PDZF01000014.1:0-86197 GCF_002743425.1 Sporosarcina sp. P7
ATTGGCTTGCCCAATTCCGCCACGTGGACTTGCTCAACTTCGACAGGTGCACGTGGCGGTTCTGAGCAAGTGACTTGCTCATGTACGAACGCACTTGCAGGCAATCGAGTATAGTCGATTCGGTACCATTTCGTGTTGTCGATTTTCATTTTGTGGTATTCAGAAGTCGATATAAGGCATCCTTGTTTCTCCAAATTATAAATCGTGCGTTTGATCGTCATTTGTGACAAGAACGAAAATTCTTCCAACCATTGATCATACGTTTTACACACCCATAGATGGCCATTATGCATATTTTTTGAAATGAGTAAATGGAAATGCAATTACTGCAAAAATAACGCCTCATGTAACCCGACTAGATGCACAAGAGACGGTAGTAATTGTAATGGCTGTTCATTGATTACTAACTTCATACGGAATTCCTCCTCCATTGCGTGTAAGTGATAGCCATACACCACTTCACTTACTATATAGAGAGCTTTTTGGATAAAGATACTCATTTTGAAAATAATTTCGTGCTCAAAAACTGCACAAAAAAAGAGCGGAAGCATGGAGCCTCCACTCACCTGTGTTAGACGTTAGTTAATATTCAATATTCTTCAGTTTTCGTTTAGCTTCGATAATCATGACTATTGACCAGAAGTAAATCACTTTATGCTCATTATTTTTAATAAATATATAAAATAACGGGTATCCTTCCACTAAATTTCAATCCACACTGAACAGAGTTTGATGCGATATCATTTAGGATTGCAAAGGCATCATATTTCAAATCTTCTGCAATTCAGATTTAATCAGCTGTTCTTCTGTTGAGGATTGTCAACCAAGAATTCTATTAAGTTTTCTTCTAGCTGATAAAGGAATAAAGGCAAAGCCTCCCAGCCAGACGCATAAACTTCTTTATTACCTTTTGGGGCTTGAAGACCTTTAATTTCCCATCCAACTAGCAATCCAACCGAATCAGCAGAATTTTGAAGTGAAATCTCAAAGTCCTTTATATATCCAAGTATTTTATAGATCCCATCCGCCAGATAACCACGATTCTTCGAACGCTTCACTTCAACAATTGTATACCTCTTCTCACCCTGTCCATTGATCCATTCAAGAATAATATCAGGTCGTCGATGATGAATGCTTAACTTCGTCTCTTTCATCAATTCCTTATATTTGCTATGCTCTGCAAAATGGGATGGTATATGCTGATAAAAAATATTGAGTTTAGCATTTCCTTTTTTAAGTACGCTAAGGATTTTTTCTTTTTCTCCAATTAAGGAAATTCTCTCTTCTATCCATCCACACTCCGTATAAAAATCTATAACTTTGAAAGCCACTGCAACTTCATAAAGCGTGTCTCTGCTCATAGGTACGAGGATTTGCTTGGAAAATGCATGGTATAAAAAATCAAGTGGTTGATTCCGTTGCATAGAAATCAGCTCTGCTATGTCTGCTAATGATTTATAGTCTACCCCTCTCGCTTTTCTAGTCCTTTCGATTTGCTGACTGTTTATGCCGTGTAGTTCTGTAATATTTTTTAGTAACGGATTCTTCAACAATTTCCTGCATTTAAAGAGAATGTACTCAACCTTCTTTATCCACTTTTTATGTTCTGCTAGGTAGTCTTCAGAGGTTGATTCATCGGGAGGTAATTCTGTGCCAATTACACCTTGTCCAATCTGATATATATAACGGAGACAAAATAAGAGAACTTTATTCTCGATTAAATCAAAGATAGAAGATCTATTTACGCATACAAAAATAGATGGATCCATCTCGGTCGTCTGCTTCAAAACTGTACGATTCCAATTCACTTTTCCTTTGATTCGTCCTCTTTCAATAGATGTACTGATTCTAGATGACTTAGAAATTCTTCTCAAGATGCTCGGAGCAATAATATCAACAAGCTTTGTCACCTCGTCTGATAATAGAAGATGAGTTGAAGATAGTGTCCGAATTTGATGTTCATTCAATCCTGTTATGTTCTCTAATAGGTTATTTTTATCAACTAAGGAAGCGTGTTGCTGAATGAATCTCCATAACCTATCGCTTGTTGATTTCAGAATCTCTTCATACTCTTGATGTCCCCAGCTGTCATTAATCGTAATAAGACTCATCTTCAGTCTCCTTGTAAGTATTCAAATCTAAATCAAAGAAATCCCTAATGTATTGAATCACCATATTTCTCTGCGGCATTGTAAGGTAAGTCTGTATCTTTCTATAAAACCTTTCTATTTGATTCAACACCAGACCTTCAAATTGCGGAAGAACCGAACTGCACAATACTTCGGCTCGTCCATTTTCTCCTGATATCTCTAGATATACAAGGATATCCAAAATAATTGCTGGACCTAATGATTTTGGTGACTGTTCTAAAACTTTTTTGACAAAAGTTTTATCTTCTTGTTCAATGTCGCTATTTTCAATTAGAAGGTTTAATTGATCTAGACTAGGAACAGGAATGTTGATGAATTTGAATCTACGCATAAGTGCGAATGACATTTCAAATAAGCTATTTTTGTCAAATGTATTCATTGTACCTACTACACGCCAATTCTTACCTATCCAATAAGTAGCAATCGAACTGTCATAATAACTTTTAAGACCATCATAAGATTTGATACTGATATTCTTTTTGGTGGTCAAATCTTTATATGGTAACTCAACGTTCTTTCCTGATAAAGAAGTAAAAATTTGGCCAAATGCTTTATCAATCTCAGCACGGTTAAACTCATCGATGATAATCCATTTGTTCTCTCTTATGCTCTTTAGGAAAATCCCTTCTTCAAATTCCAGCTTTCCTTCATGGTTCGGCATATACCCCCCAATCGTCTCAAATGTACTCCAATCTGCTGTCGCCGTCGTAACTATATAACCGTTTATGTATGCTTTACGTTTCGCCTCAGAAGCAGCATTTTCTGCAATTGTGGTTTTCCCAGTCCCAGGTGGGCCAGTAATTAGAATATGACTTCCAATATTAATATTATTTTTAAATGCAAATAAAGCAGTGTGATCCATAAGCATTCCATTAGCTACTCTGGCTATGTCTGGTTCATATATATCCGTTAACTGGGGTGAATCTATCACCATGTCGTTTTCCTGCGCTTCAACCAAAGGGGTCTCTTCTCCATACCTATAAGATTGTGGTATTAGATACTGATTCTCACCCATGACATTGGCCATGAAAGATTGATCAAATATTTCTCGCATCCCTTCTTCTAGTTCGCTATACTTGTCAAGCATTGCTCTAACCAATGTAATAGTTTTACTTCTTTCAATTCTAGAAATGGCTTGGTTGGGTTCCCACTTAGTCATGGGGCCTATACCAATCACATTATAGGCATTGGCATAATGCAGGAAATCATGCCTTGACATCGGTTCGTTCATTAATAGCTCAATGTCTATTTCAATTCTATAATTCCTACCTGCATATCCGGAATCAAATGGCATCCTAACAATTCTTCCAATACCTATCAGCCCCGTCTCCCAAAACACTTCAGATTTCCCTTTATCTCCGCCAAGCACTATGAAAACTGGTTGTTCTATTGCTATGGCATCCTCGAATAAATTAATGCCTTCTACTACGATTCTAGATTCACGATCTAATATTTTTTGTACTGTAATCGGATCTTTTGTTCTAATGCTATAATATGTTTCATATTCGTTATCGATTGTATTTTCTTCTTCCTCCAACAGTGATATTTGATTCATGGTCATTCCCCCAGTAAACTATTATTTCAATATATATAATACTATTTAACAGCACTTTATCAACAAGTATCAAATTCTCGATATTCGTCTCTTCAAATCAGATGAAATAATCTTATAGTTTAAGACTTTGTAGGTTAGGGTAAAATAATAATTGCTTATTCTTCCATTAATAAGTAAAATAATTCTATATTACCATTTGAGTAATTTAAATCAAGTAGAATCGGAGTGATTCATCAATGTTTCTTTTAACAGATTTAGATAGTCATGTATTTGAAACACCTTACCAAAATGGCTATCGAAACATCCGAATCTTATCGGGGTATGCATCTTCCGCATTCCTTACTCACATTTTAACAATTTATCCAGACATAGAAATTGAACTCATCATCGGCATGGCGAGAAGAGACGGTATTAACAGATGGGATCACGAAAGATATCAAGATCTATCGAGTACCAATTCAAAAATTACGATTAAGTATCAAAGAGCACTCCCTGGAATACATACAAAAATCTATTACTGGTTTGAACCTCTATTGAATAACTCCAGAACGTTTATAGGCTCAGCTAACTTTTCATGGAATGGCTTCCGTGATCAAAATGAATTACTCGCGGAAGTGAGTTTTCCAAATGTAGAGGATGTTTTTGATGTCGCCAATTCGATTGATTGCAGGGATAATGATGTAGAAAACTATATAACCTTTTATAATTTAAGATTCCATAGAGTTCTTATAGAGCCGGGAGTAGATGGGGTTCAATTAGATATGGAGATTACCTCCAATTCTAATACAGAGGTTCGATCACTCAACAATTTGGATTTTGTAGATCTCCCTCTATTAACTAATAATGATACATCAATTCAAGAAACAGCAGGTTTGAATTGGGGACAAAGACCAGGTAGAAATACAAATGAAGCGTACATACCTGTGTCTACCATATTCAATAGAAATCATCCTGATTTCTTCCCTCCCCTAGAGCAGTCTTTCACTATTCTAACCGATGACGGCGAGCAACTCATCTGTAAAATGGCTCAGGAAAATAGAAAAGCAATACATACAACAGAGAGCAACAGAATTATGGGAAGATACTTCAGGAGAAGACTAGGAGTGCAATCGGGGGCCAGGGTAAATGTGCAGGATGTTTTAAACTATTCTAGAACGTCGGTAAGGATTTATAAGATTGACTCAGACACCTACTTTTTGGATTATGGCGTCGCTGGGTCTCCACTTACTGAGGTATGGTGAGTTCTTTTAATAATAAACGGATATTAATAACAACATTTTAGATTCCCTGCAACGAAGAGTTATTTATTAAAATGAGTTGTTACATAAAAAAACGCCCAGATTTGAGCGTTTTTTACTTATCTACTAATTCATCTCAACTAATTAAAAAGATTTTGCATATTTTTTCACTTTGTCACTTTCAGCAAATCTTCCATTGCCATCTGCTTCGACAATGTTCTTTCTTGTCGCTTCTTAATATTATTTTCAAGAATCTTTTTAATATCTCCACTCCATTTAGCTTCCACGGAATCGTAAGGGATTTTTGCAAAGGATTTCAAAATTGCATTGATAATTACTTTAGCTCCAAGCGGAGGTACAGCCATACCAATTTGTTTGCGTACAGATTCTTTTCCACCAATAAATTCAAAATCATCAGGGAATGTCTGAAGACGCGCACGTTCTCTGCTTGTTAATGCCCGGAAATGTTCATAGTGATACATGTGAGTGCCACCGCCACCAGAACCTGTAACAGTGTAAGATGGTGTGTCTGGATTTAGACGCCTATAAATATTGCTCATACGAGCACCCTTAACATTTAAACGCAGTTCTTCGGGAATTTCTTCAGACCAAGCATTTCCTCCTTGTGGAATATGAGATAACATTTTAACCACTTTTGCTTGATGACGTGTGAAGTCATGATTAAAAGCATCATTATTAATGGGAGGTTCTTCAATTGCCTGTTTAGATGTAATCCATGTCGTAGGATCTTCGTGAGTAGGTTTTGGCACTTTAAATTCCACATCTAAATCATTCCTAATTCCTACAATGATAATCCGATGACGCGCTTGCGGTACTCCATATTGCTCAAATTTATATAAGTGTGGGGTTAACTTATAGCCTTGGTCACCCGCGTTAGCTAAGTCGGTCAAAATTTGCAGAAATGCACTACCTTCATTTGCACTTTCAAGCCCTCCTACATTCTCTGCCAGAAACCATTTGGGATTAAACTTATTCAACACTTTCACCCCATATGTATAAAGGGGACCATATTCACCTTCAAACCCTTTCTTCTCTCCAACAATACTGAAGTCATTGCATGGGAATCCAAAGGAAAACGCATCAATTGGTTCAAGTTTACTTATATCTAATTTGCGAACGTCTTCACATATTACGGATTCAGGTCGTTCTGGACATATATTTTGTCTAAATGTCTCACAAGTGTCCTCATCTAAATCATTAGCCCATGCATGTTCCACGAAAAATTCTTCACCCATATCGTTGGTAACTGTTGCATCCTTAGCACCTAGTGACAGCCCACCTGGTCCGCAGAATAATTCTCCTTTTGTAAATTTCATTGCAATCTCTCCTACTTCCTTCACCAGTAATACATTTGAAGCTACTTCAATTATTATATATCTTTACTTATAATTCGACAATGAATAAGTGTTCCCATTTTTGTTCGATTTTATTAAAGCTAAAATCCTTCTCTGTAGTTTTAGGAGACTTGATTATGTCTATTGCAATTGAATGTTGAAAGTTAAACAATTGATTGTCTGCGTGGCTCTTTTGAGATAATGACAATTCTATAACTATTCGCGCGATCCTAGTAGTCTCTGTTCCCGCCCCAAAAGTTTTACCTAAGACATTAAATAGGTCGAGAAAAGATATGATAAAGCAACTTAGACAAAACAGTATTTTAATCCATCTAAATATATGCAAACACATTTACCTCGTTTTATTGGTTAGTTCAATACACATTAATATACTATTTATGTTGTCTGTAAAAGGTTGTTTAAATTAAAAAAATTATGAAAACTTTCCTAGTAATATGGGGACTAATGATATAATTGTAGATATTAAGAAAGGTGTGCAAATAATGCGAGGAAGCGATTTTATATTAAAGGTTATTAGAATATTGAGAGGAACGATAGAAAATAAAATCATCTTTACCTTATTATCCATTGGAGCAACTTGTATTTTAGCTGCTGTGGGTCCAAGTTATATATTACGATTCATACTTGAACTCCTAAATTATTTATTCAAAACAAATTTTGATACAACTATTTTTAATCTTAGCTACATTGTATTCGGAGTACTATTAACAGTAGGAATATTGTTCTGTGTTGGTGCGATACTTTTCTATACAATGACTAAAAAGAATCATATTATCGGCAAGTTAATGAAAATACGACATTCTTCTATTGAATCATCAAATTTTTCGAATACTGACATATCTCCCTCTAGATATCTTTTGGAGATAGTGAATATTGATCAAAAGCTTGAGATGTCTAGTAATACAAAAGAAGGAATTGAAAAAGCCCTCTATATCCAAGAGAAAGCAGTGAAAAAGATCATTCAATTCACAGATGGTAATGATATTAATGACGTAGAATATTACGGAATGGCACATATACCAATAGTTGTTCTGCTAGGTTATCAGATTGCAGACAAAGTCCCAATAAAACTGCACGAATGGAATCAAAATATAAGTCTATGGGAAACCGTCGATTCCGATAACAGAAATTACCCTCCTCTCTTATTGGAAAAGTGTACCGAAAAACAATTACCAAATGAAACTAAAGAATTAGTGGTTAAAATAGGTTTGACATATCCTATTCCAGATGAAAATTTAGATGGCTTAAATCTACATCATTTAAATTCTTATTACATTCATCTAGAAACACCACATCGAAATAACATCGTCAATATTGAACAACTTCAAAGTTATAAGAAATATTTTCGTGATCTCTTAGATGAAATCAATCAAAAGTATCTGAAACTAGAGAAAATACATCTTTTTTATTCTGGTCAGCCAACTTTTGCATATTGTATTGGGAGTGCAATCACTCCAAGAATGGATAAAGAATTCGTCATTTACAATTATGTCGGTACCGAATTTCCCCAGTATAATTGGCACATTAATCTCAAAAAAATAGATCAACCTATTTCAGTTAGTTTAACGAAGGAGTATGTAAATGGGAATGTATAATATGAACGGAATGTTCAACACATTTTATAACAATTATGTAGTATTAAAAAAAACGCAAAAAAATGAGTTGCACGAGAAGAAGAAAACAAATATTGAACGGTTAAAAAACGGTTTAATTGCTTATAACCAAGAAAACTCTACGGATTATAAAATGGCTGAGGAACCAGTAACCCAGGGAAGCGTGGCCATGCATACAGTTACCCAAAATGAATCAAATGATTATGATATAGATGTTGCCATTGTTTTTGAAAAAGACAACTTCCCCGAGAGTACGACTATTGCCAAGCGAGTAATTGAACAAGCACTTTTAAAGAAGTGTACAGGCTTTAAGATTGCACCAAAAGCACATACGAACTGTGTCCGAGTTGTGTATAAGGACGGGTACCACATTGATTTTGCTATTTACCGTCGATTCAAAGAAAGCGAAAATGATGATGAATATACATATGAACATTGTGGGAGTCAGTGGAGGGTTAGAAATCCACGTTCCATTACCCATTGGTTTATTAAACAAAACAAAATTCATGATTCCAGATTAAGAGAAGTTGTGCGCTTGTTAAAAATGTTTACTAAATCGAGGAAGGATTGGGAGATGCCTGGTGGCCTCATACAGAGTGTTCTTACTGACGAAAAATGTCAATCAACTTACACTAGGCTGGACGAAAGGTTTTATTATACATTAGATCATATTAAAAACAGGTTAGAATCAACTATGGAAGTATTAAACCCAACCGATGCTACTCAAAGTTTAATGCTCGTTCAACATGACATCACCAAAATGACCAATTTACTTAATAGAATAAGTTCCCACCTAAAGAAATTAAATGTTTTATTTGAGAGTAACTGCGAGGAAAGTCAAGCAATATCTGCGTGGAATGATTTCTTTAATCATCATTATTGGGAAAACCTTAAGGAAGATCGGTCAATTAGTGAGTTAGCTAAATCCCAGTCCAACAAATTTGAATCTTTCTATGATTTCCGAGAGACTGAAGAATTCATTGAATATATCACTCCAATAAACCTGAAAAACACATTAAAATTAGATTGTAATATTGTCAGTGGCAACAAGACAATAGGCAAATTATCAGATGTCCTTAAAAACAATCAAACATTGGATTCTGGGTTAGGTCTTTACTTTATTGCTACTACAAATGCATCTCCTCCCTACAAAGTTTACTGGAAGGTAAAAAACCGTGGAGATGTTGCTAAAAGAAACGATGTTATTCGAGGTGAATTAACTTCTGGTATTATAAAGGAAAATCAACTATTCCATTATGAAGAAACAGAATTCAACGGGAATCACTTTGTCGAATGTTACATCGTTAAAAAAGGTATATGTATTGCTAGGGGAAAAATAAAAGTTCCAATTAAGGTCAAATGAGATGAGTAAAAAAACAGGTATTAATTCTCTTAATAGTGTGGAATGGATATCTGTTTTTTTCTAATACATATTTGAGTTAATATTACGTTACAAGTCCATACATCCTTAATACATGTTTATGAATTGCTTTACTCATAACATTGTAGCAATCCTTATAATAGAAATGTTTCTCATCCCCTATTCAAATCTATTTTATAAGATTAAATCAAAGTATCTACGAACACACGGTAGATTCATTATATAAATATATATTTGGTGATTAATTCCCTTATAAATGGGTGGGTAATTAAAGTCTTCTAAATCCATCGTACTAGCTTCAATCGGAAATCAACTATCCATATTATTCAGAAACTCTTCACCTGTTGGAATTTCTCATTGGAATTTAAGATTCCTAGTACCTTTACCTAATGATTGTTCAGTCTAAAAAATGACCGGTGAAAGGAACCACTTTGCGGACGACGTTGTTCGCTGATATCTAAAGAAGATAAGAATTTATAGAATGAAATTAACCGTCCGCCTAATGTATGAGGATACTGCCCGATTTTCGAAAAATACGAGTGCTTGCGAATTGTCACGTCATATCCTTCTACCGTAGGCACAAAATGAATATCTGTCGCTTCAGAATTAATTGCTTTCTTGAGCAACTCTAAACATGTTTTTTCTATTATGTTCTTTTCAGTTTCCATAGTTCTCTCCTTTCTCCATTCGACAAAAGACCACTTTTTATCTTAGAAAGAAGTATATATGGAAATTAAATTGTTTGAAAACGCATGACATTTATGTCAATTCAATTTTCATAGTCCATATTGGGTCATAATTCATTTCTTTACGTCAATTCGATATCAAAAATCAATTTTCACATTATTTTCATCATAGGTTCTGTTATACTATAATCAGCTACTATCTTAATCTGTTCGTACAAGTACACTCTTTTGACACAATGTAAAATCGATTGGAGTTTACTTTTGGGCTGACGTTCTATTATAATGGATAAGAGCTTATTGTAATGTTGTGAAGGAGGGATTCTTAGATGGATAATATGTTTAAACTTTTAGGATTCTGGTCAGGTATTTTTGCGGTAATGTTCTTTGTAGGAAATATGATTCCGGCTGCTTTACTTATGGTAGCAGGCACAATCTTCTTTGTTCTACTAGGATACTTGAAGCTTTCAGAGCGTATGTATGTTTACCTATTCGGAGCATACCTGATGATCTTCATGGTTGGTTTTAGTTACTATTCTATTTTCATTCACGTACCTGGCGGAGGACACTAATCCGTACATACAAAAAACAGCTTTCTCAATGGAAAGCTGTTTTTTGTTTGCTTTATTTTGTTCAAAATCCGTGTAAGTATGGGTTTTGGTCTTTTTCGATTCCGATTGTTGTCGCAGGTCCATGTCCTGGATAGACCAACATCTCGTCGTCCAGTGACAATAATTTTTCGTGAATCGCTTTGAGCAATGTTTCCGTATCACCACCAGGCAAGTCGGTACGGCCTACGCTTCCTTGGAACAATGTATCTCCTACGATTGCGAACCCTTCATCTTCAAAGATATAACAAACGCTTCCAGGCGAGTGTCCAGGCACATGACGTAGCTCCATCTTAAACGGACCCACTTCCAAATACTTTTCATCATGAAGTAGTACGTCAGCAGGATGACAAATCACGTCAGGTAATACGGGGTATTTAGCAGAACCGTTTAATTCGGGGCTAGCAAGCCATTTCTTTTCCGCCACATGCAAATACACAGGAATATCAAAAGCAGTTCGAATCTTTTCCACCGCTCCGATATGGTCAAAGTGTGCATGCGTCAGCAAAATGGCAACTGGCTTCAAAGATAACTTTCGTAATTCCGATAGTAATGCCTCTCCATCCTCACCTGGGTCGAAAACTAAACAATTTTTCTCTTCGTCTTCCAATATGTAACAATTCGTCTGAATTGGACCTAATGGACGTATATGTATCCTCATTTAACTCACCTCTAAGTCTAATATTAATGAATATGGACACAAACTTCAAATAATCGTCATTATTTAATCTCGACAAAACGATTCATTAACAGTACAATAGAGGAGGAATATCGCTTTATGGCATTCATTTTTTCAATGTTGAAAGGAGTGTCTACTCAATGAATTTATTAGTCATCATTTTTGGATTGATTGCAATTTTAGCAGTCTTTGGAACGGTCCAAGCTTTTAAAGAGCGGAATCTGTTAAGTATAGTATTCAATGTGGTAACGGTTGTAGTTATCGGAGGATTTACGATCGCTACTGTTATATATTCTGGATACCCGCCACAACTCCACAAATAAGTTCCAAAAAATAAGGACACCCTTTCATTGGGGATGTCCTTATTTTTTTGATTCGATAGTAGACAGTATTGGCGCTTCGGAGGAACGCATTCTAGCTTGCCTTTCATTCCCCACGTAAAAATAGTAACTCCCCAAATTTATTCTTGCGGCTCGATCTCCAACCACTTTACCGTCTCACCAGTCTCTATATCCATCCAAGTATCCAAACTATATCCAATGAGACACTTGTCGCCTTTGCAATCTAAGGAACCGCCTCCCTCTAGCTCTTGGCGCTTTACTTCCTTACCGTCCTGTACCTTCACTAGAAAACTAGTTGGTCTCATCTCGGTTTGATTGGTAACAGTCATCATCAATGTAGTATCATCTGAAAATACAGCGTGACCCATCACGAATGAATCATCTTCGGAAAACCAGGATTGTTTCTCTTTCCGGTTTGCATCCATTACAGTGTATCGTATCTGCTCGCCTTCAAATGATTCAATCAATACTTGATCTGAAGAGGTATGGAATTGGTTGGCGTTATTCGCGAGTATAGTCTCTTCTCCCGTAGACAGCGCTTGTTTTATTACCACTACGTCTTCCATGTACACCAACTCTTCCGCACCTAGCCAACGGGGAAACGGATCAGGTAGTTCTACCGCTACCAATGTATCGTCATTCGCGTCATAGCGCATGATTTCGTAACTCCAATCATCAGAGAAAGCGGTGATCAGTAATTGTGAAGCATCGAATTCGTTCCATTGAATTTCAAGTTCCGAGGATTCTACCGACACTTCATTTAATGGAGTACCCGCATGATCGAGTATATGTATGACAGCTTCTGTTGAGTCGTCTGCTGTTTTGACTAGCAGTTGCGAAGCAGTAGGATGAACTTGCACTTCAGAGATCGTTGCAGTGGCCGTAAATAAGGTATGTATATCACCCGTCTTCAAATCAAACGACAGCAGACGGTCTTTAGCGTCTTTTTGATTGACGAATAAAATCGTCATTTCGTTCAACCAGCCTGCAACAAAACGAATATCATCTTGTGAAGCTGTAAGTTTTTCTACTGGCTCGGCTTCTTTTTCTACTAGTTGTTCTTCGGTTTCAACATCTTCAGATTGCGTACATGACATTAAAAACAATGCACACACTATTGAGATAAGAATTCTTTTCACTTTTTCACTTCCTCTTCAGTTGGTTAAAAAAGAGCTGCGCGGCATAGGCAGCCGCGCAGCTCATCAATTTATTTACTTTCTTTCATTTCAGGACTGCCATCTGGTCTTTCTTTAAAGCGAAGCAAGTCACCGTTGATGATAGCATCTGAATAATTCAATTCAGTATTCGCACGTTCAATATACGGCTCACATTGCGCTTCATCTATTGCTGCTTCTCCTGTTTCGATGTCATAGCAAACTTCCTGAGCGTAAATATTTTTGTCTGTGACAAAACGGCCGTCACGGAAAATCACAAATGGTTCATGATCTGGTGAAAATAAATCGGAACCGAATTGCATATCTGCTTTCGTATCAATTCCCAGTAGGTGAAGAATAGTAGGTCGGATATCTACCTGTCCGCCAAGCTCATGCATCTTCTTACCTTCACCAGAACCTGGTATATGAATGAATAATGGAACCTTTTGAAGCTCTGCATTATCAAATGGTGTAATTTCTTTATCCATATACATACCCATTGCTTTATTGTGGTTCTCGGAAATACCATAGTGATCTCCGTACATGACAATGATCGAGTTTTCATACAAACCGCTTTCCTTCAAGTCCTCAAAGAACTCCTTAACTGCTTCGTCCATATATCGAACTGTTTGGAAATACTTATTCAACGTGTTGGAATTTGATGTGTATTCAGGAATTAATTTATCCTGCTCATCCAAATCAAATGGATGATGGTTTGTTAGTGTAATCATTCGTGTAGCAAATGGTTGCTTGATATCTTTCATCAAGTCAACTGACTGGTGGAAAAACGGAATATCTTTCATTCCCCAGTTGACTGCTTCATCTTCACCAATTGTGTAGCTATCCACATCGTAGAACTTCTGTACGTTAAGTGCTTTATACATAATATCACGGTTCCAGAAACTCTTACTGTTTGCGTGCATGACACTTGTAGCATAACCATTCTCGCCTAGACGTTCAGACAGCGAGTTATATGTGTTACCACTATGCGTGAAAAATACTGCACTACCGTTACGTCCATATAATGAGTTCTCTACGATAAACTCAGAATCGGATGTTTTCCCTAACCCAGTTTGTTGATAAAAGTTGTCAAAGTAGAATGTATCTTTATCGTTTGTTAATCCATTTAAGAATGGAGTAATTTCATGTCCATCCATATCATTGTTAATAACAAAGTTTTGTAAGGATTCAAGTGAAACGATAATTACGTTCTTGCCTTTTGCAGTACCAAACATTTTCGGATCTGGTTGCGCATGGTTGGCTTTGACGTAGTTCTCAATTTCCGTCAACTCGGTACCATCAGCAAATGTACGCTGTGCATGGGATTTGGATTGAACGAATAAATCATATAGATGGTAGTTGTACGTACCAAGGTTTTTAACGAGTAATTCGCGATCAAAGCTTCTTGTCAATAACTGTGGTCGCTGTGTTTCTGCAAGCGCCAAATTGAACATCATCAACGTAGCAGCGGCGGCAAAGTACACTTTACGTCCCATTTTACTGCTTGATTCTTGAACTGGTTCTGGACCTTGCTTGAAGAAGCGAATAGCTACTAAAATAATCAAAACATCCGAGAAAAAGAATAGATCAAGGAAACGCAAGTTCTCGGTAATTGAAGAACTTAAATCTGCAAAGTTACTTGTCTGGAACAATAGAGGCAGTGTAATAAAATCTGTAAAGAAACGATAGAACACAGCATTGGCAAACATGACAAAAGATGTAATGAAACTAATCGCTAAAATATATCGGTTACGTGTTTTTGTCTTTTTAATAAATAAAGCCACCCCATAAATAAACAATAGAAATGCTAGGGGATTAATTAGTAAGATAAATTGTTGCATAGCATTATCGATCTTCATATTGAAACTGGTGAAATACCCGATGTAGGTAGTCAACCAAGTTGCGATTACAGCGATAATGAGTACGGAATGCTTAGGCCATGAAAATTTTCTCATTCCATCTCTTCCTTTCGTTTCGTTTAGATACTGTTTTTTTATTGTCAGCGTATATATATACGTTTGACTGAGTGAAAAGTTTCACATAATACGAGGAATGAGTAGTTTGTATGATATCAGCTAGTTGTTAGCTAGTTTGTTCTCTTCGCAAAACAAGCAATGCTTGAATATATGTTTGTTGATCAATAAATTGATGATCATACAGTTCTTTGACTTCGGACTCCATTACTATACTGTCCTGTCTTTTATTTCCTGTATAAATGATTACACCAAACCGTTTAAGCAATTTCATCACATCATAAAATTCATTCATTCGCGTCACGAGCTTTCTGACAATCTATAATATGTTTGTCTGTGTAAATATAGGACACCGGAACGTCATGCGGCTCCTTAACTATATTATGGCGGATTTGACAGTCAAATGCCAGCGATATTGTTTCAAATGGAAAATTTATCAAATAGCGATCGTAGTAACCCCCACCGAATCCAATCCGGTAACCAGTCTCTGAATACACGACGCCAGGCACGATTTGTAAGTCAATTTCTTCTGGTTTTACAGACTCTGTTATATCTATTTTCGGTTCTCTCAAGTCCATATAGACTACTTCTGTTTGATCAAATGAATCAATCAAACGAAAATCCATTTCCCTCGTAGAGGAGATACATCGAGGAATCGCAACTCGCTTCCCGGCTTGCCAAGCGATTTCTATCAAACGACGCGTGTCCACTTCCGGAAATCTAGATAATGTGATTCCGATTGTTTCTGCATACTTAAATTCATCCGAAGCAAGAACTTTTTCTACTATACTAGCTGATTTTTGTTCGTGATCAGATGGAGTTAATTGATGTAATTGCTGTATAACCTGTTTTCGAAGATGCTGCTTTTCCACTGTACTACCTCCCGTAAGAAAAAACCAAAACCGAAGCAGGTTTTGGTTTTAATGATTATTTCGTTTCACGGTGCAAAGTTTGCTTTTTTTCACGTGAGCAATATTTCATCATTTCAATACGTTCTGGATTGTTACGCTTGTTTTTCTTAGTAATATAATTACGCTCTGCACATTCTGTACAAGCGAGTGTTACGTTTACGCGCATTACTGTCCCTCCCACTCAATAGCTATAGATATAAGTAAAACATGAGCATGATTTATACGACTAATATATTATACCATAGATTCAATCATTGTACAGCAAAAAAAAATCAAATATCATTCATCATATGCTTATGGTATTATGAAGGAAATTCTAGTTATGCGGGAGGGAAACACTATGGATATCCCCTTAATATTACTCAGTATTGGTGTATTGGCTGTTATACTATCGTTTTTTATCGGAAATAAGACTCGTGCGATGGATGATGAATTGGAAGCTGTTTCGATTAGCCTTCATCAGGAAATGAGTAATCTAAAAAAAAGAGTGCGGTTGCTTGAAGAGGAATTGATGGTTGCATCCCCGACTTCCGAGCCCATTGCACCAGCACCTCAAAAAACGATACACGCAATTATAGTCAATCAAATTATCTCTCTTCACAAACAAGGCTACACGGTCCCCGAGATTGCAAAACGCGCTTCACTTAGTGAAAAGGAAGTAACGGACGTGCTACATTCCAAAGGAGTGCGGTTGTCATGATCAAGGAAATATTGCGCGCTGTAGGTATTGGTTGTTTGATAGCTGGTGGCATTCTGTATTTCGTACAACAACAAACATCCGAAGGTTCGTTGCAAAAGCAATTAGCAGATTTAAAAGAAGAAATAGCCATTCTAAAAAAAGAACTGGCGATTGCACAGACATTGTCGCGGAAAGATGCTATCCGTCAACCAGAATCTGAACAAGATACGATTCCAGAGAAAAGTGAAGCGGAGGAAATTGTCACGAAGAGCTTCACGGTTAAAGCAGGCATTACACCTGCCGAGTTATCACGTGAATTAGAAAAAGAAAAATTAATAAAAAACGCAGAAGAATTCGAATTATATATAATTGAAAATGATTACACACGAAAAATCAAAACCGGTACATACGAATTACGCTCCGATATGCGTTTTCCCGAGATTGCTAAAATCTTTTTACACTTATAATAAAAAAGACGAAAACCAAATGGTTTTCGTCTTTTTTGTATTGATCAATCCTTGTTATTTCTGTATCTTCACATCCGGAGACGCGTTGTCAGCCTGTAAACTTCTCTGTCTTTTTTGTTCAAAGTATACATCGAGTGCTTCCTTAGCTATCTCACTTGCCGTAGCGGATGGATAGCGTTTCGTATTCGTTGAAATATAGGGAATGATTACTGAATACGCAACTTCAGGTTGATCAGCAGGTGCATATCCTACATGGGACAAGTTAATTGTCGGAATAACAGGATTGGATTTATTACCCGTGTAATAGAATGATTCGGCGGTACCCGTCTTTCCGGCTCCTGTATAAGGCGCGCCCGCTAGTAAACCGGATGCAGTACCATTCGCGCCATAGTATACATAATGCATGCCTTTCTTCACTTGATCGATTTCCGCTTGTGAGTTTTTCAGATGATTTAACACTTTTACGGGTGTTTCTTCAACCAATTCTCCGAGTACTTCGCCATCTGGAGAAGGTTCACGAATTTCTTTCAAAATTTTCGGTGCTATACGATTTCCATCAGCGGCAATGGTTGCCACATATTGCGCCATTTGCAGAGGAGTATACGTATCAAACTGGCCAATTGAGAAGTCGAGGAGCTTTCCGGGAATCGTTTCCGTACCCGTAACGCCTGTATATTCGCCAGGTAAATCAATGCCTGTTTTTACACCTAAACCAAATGCCGCAAAGTTCTCACGGAATGTATCAAATGCTTTCTTGTCGATTGGTAATCCTTGACCCGGTCGGTATGTTGCGTTTCCTAACCCCATCGCAATACGGAACATATACACGTTGGAAGAACGACCGATAGCGGAAATATCGTTTAATGCAACCCGACCATTCGGATTAAATAAGGACCGTTTGTACCTGCCGCCAATATTGATCGGTTGGTCAATTTTCACTTCACCGATTTTAACGGCTCCTTCATTGTATCCTGTAAGCATGGTTGCCAATTTCACTGTAGATCCCACTTCATACGCAGAAGTAAATGTACCAAATGTGTAATCTTGTATTGCCCATCTGCCTGTCGATTCGTCTTTTACTACTTTCTTTCCGACAAGAGATAGAATTTCTCCATTGTTTGGGTCCAACATGACAAGGAATGCTGATTCCAACGCACTTGTATTCGGACCTTGTTTTAAACGCAATAATTTATTGGATACGACGTCTTCAAGCGCCTTTTGCAAATTGGTGTCTGTAGTTAAGATCAGATCTTTACCAGGCTTTCCTTCTTTCACCGTTTTCGTTTCAACGACTTTCCCCGTGCGGTCTTTGACATTTTTCACAATCGTCTTTTGACCTTTCAGTAAGTCTTCGTAATATAATTCCAAATAACTTCGTCCGACGCGATCATTTCGCGAATAATCTCGTGCTAGGAAGTAATTTAAGTGAGAACGAGGAATTCCTTCTATCGGACTCGTCGTAGATCCTAGAATTGCACTATCAGATTTCTTAACTCGATCCCAGTCCGTAGTCGTATTGACGCCCGGCAGTTGATCCAATCTTTCAGAAACCACAGCAAGTTCTTTATCGGTAACGCCATCGCTTTTGATGATTTGTGGGGAGTAGGCGTAACCTGCCATCATTTCTCGATAAATTGCGAGCACTTCTAAATCTTCCGCTGTTAATGTAGCTAGCTCTTCGTCCGTGATCCGGTCGCGCGTCAGCTGGTTAATCTCTCGTTGAATATCTTTCTGAGATTTATTTTCATCTTTACTGAGCTCGGTTTGTTCTTTCTTAGGTACTTTATCAGCTGCTTTTACAGGATTCAATAAAATCCAGAAATCTCGTTTATCGCCTATTGTCACGCGCTTTGTATCTTGATCAATCAACTTCGCAATTTTTCTAGCAAGCGCAAGCATTTCTTTTGTTGTCGTGGAGGATGTTTTCGTATACGTGATAGCATTTTTCGCTTCATTGTCTACGAGTACTTTCCCGGTACGGTCGAAAATTCTTCCACGCGGTGTGCTCGTGTTGACCGCAATTTCCTCCGTTCGTTCAAGACTGCGTGCATAATCCTCCCCTTTGACGATTTGCATATAACCTAAACGGAATATGAGTAAGGAAAAAAGGACAAAAATCGCTACAAATAAAAAATTCATTCGAAATGCAATATGTTGACGTTGACTCGTTTTGGGCGGCTCCGTCTTTTTTTGGTTTCTCTTCAACAGGAATCTCCTTTCTCAGGAAGTTTATGTATAAGAATTATAGCATGAAAACAATAAAGAACACACATCTAGACGAACTAGATGTGTGTCAGGTTTCAATTACTTATTGTCTTGGTAACGCTTTTCAACTTCATCCCAGTTTACTACGTTCCAGAATGCTGAAATGTAGTCAGGACGACGGTTTTGGTAGTTTAAGTAGTACGCATGCTCCCAAACGTCCAAACCTAGCAATGGTGTTTTACCATCCATATAAGGTGAGTCTTGGTTAGGAGTTGATGTGACTTCAATTTCACCGTTGTTTACAACAAGCCAAGCCCAACCTGAACCGAAGCGAGTTGTTGCAGCTTTAGCGAACTCTTCTTTGAAAGCATCAAAGCTACCGAACTTTTTGTCGATTGCTTCTGCAACTTCCCCAGTTGGGTTGCCGCCACCGTTTGGTGAAAGGATTGTCCAGAACAATGAGTGGTTAGAGTGCCCGCCACCGTTATTACGGACTGCTGTACGCTTGTCCTCTGGAACTTTGTCCAAGTTTGCAACTAATTCGTCAATAGGCATGTTAAGAAGTTCATCGTGACCTTCTAGTGCGTTATTCACGTTCGTTACATACGTGTTGTGGTGTTTCGTGTGATGGATGTTCATCGTTTCTTTGTCGATGTGTGGCTCCAACGCATCATATGCGTATGGTAGTTCTGGTAATGTATAAGCCATTTTCCATTCCTCCTCTAAGATATCTCTGTTTTGCCCTACCACTTCACATTATCAAAATATGAGTCAGCATTCAAAGAAAATGGACTGTTAACGGAGAAATAATAGGAATATGACAATCATGACTACCATAATGGTACCTTTTACAGCAACTGATGTCAGAAAACCAACAACAGAGCCGATTCCTGTGCGAAAAGCTTGTTTAATCCCAGAACGAGTAAAAATGAGTTCTGCAAGGATTGCGCCAAGAAATGGTCCAGCTAAAATACCCACGACCGGAATGACGAATGGACCAATAAGTAGCCCAATCGTACTTCCCCACATTCCTGCCTTGCTACCGCCAAAACGTTTAACACCGACGAGATTTGCGATCGTATCCGCGCCAAACAATAGCAATACGAATAAGACTTGGATTACCCAAAACAACCACGTTAACTCTTCAAATGAAACGATTGCGCCATAAAGCAGGAAGCCTACCAATAAAAACACAACAGATGGAATGACAGGATAGATCAATCCGACAAACGCGATCGCAAACATGATAATTGCCAATGTCCAACCGATCCATAACATAGTCGTCACTCCTTTAATTCATTATGCGTGCTTGCCTAAAATGGCTTCCGCAATATTCACTGCATGGTCACCAATTCGTTCAAGGTTCGACACGATATCGACGAATACCATACCCGCTTGTGCACTACAATGTCCTTCATTCAAACGTACAATATGGTTTTTACGGAATCGACGTTCCATATTATCAATTAAATCTTCTTTCTCTGAAACAACACGCGCTAGATCTGTATCGTTCTGATCCAATGATTCAATGGCTTTTTGTACAGTTTCGATTGTCAATGTGAACATTTCTGTTAAATCTTCCAACGCATCGTCTGTCAGCTTCAGCTTATTAGTTTCACGTAAATCTATCAGCTCTATAATGTTTTCAAAATGGTCACCAATACGCTCGATATCCCGAACAGAATCCATCAATAATACATGACGGCCGGATTCAGCTGGTGAAACGATTACTACAGACACTTCAACTAAATAGTCTGTAATTTTACGGTCGAGATTGTTGATGGCATCTTCAATTTGATACGCTGTTTCTGCGTGTTTTTTCTGGCCTGTCTTCAAATACTCGAATGATTCCTGAAGACCACGGACACTGAAGTCACCCATGCGTACAATTTCTTCTTTAGCTTGGCCTATTGCCACAGCTGGCGATTGTGCGATGAAACGACGATCAAGGTGTTTCGGTTTGTATTCGATCGTCACATCCTCGCCCGGTATCATCTTAGTGACTAGATAAGCCCAAGCAGCAATGAACGGAAATTGAATAATAGTATTGGCGACGTTGAACGAACCGTGCGCAAATGCGATTTGCATTTTGCTTTCGAGGTTCAAAACACCAGAAATCCATTCAACGTACGCCGTAAATGGTATGAGCAGGATCATAAAGATGATAGTACCGACGATATTAAATAGTACGTGTACAGCTGCCGCTCGTCTTGCTGCAACAGATGCACCAAGTGATGCAAGTACAGCAGTGATTGTCGTCCCGATGTTATCACCGAAAAGAATCGGCAAGGCAGCTTTCAGAGTTACCAAATCTTCAGCAAAGAGACCTTGCAAGATCCCAACAGTCGCACTAGAACTTTGTACGATCAGTGTAAAGATTGTACCCGCAACGACACCTAACAATGAATGTTCACTCATTGCGAGAGTGAAATCAGCAAACGCTTCTAATGAACGTAAAGGTTTCATACCGTCACTCATTAATTCAAGCCCTAGGAACAATCCTCCGAAGCCGAAGATGACTTCACCCAAGTTCTTGATTTTAGCTTTACGGACGAAGAAAATCAGGAAGGCCCCAAATGCCATGATCGGTAACGCATACGCGCCGACATCTAGCCCGATAATAAATGCAGTCACAGTCGTACCGATATTGGCGCCCATGATGACGCCGATCGCCTGACGAAGTGTCATGAACCCAGCACTTACTAGACCGACTGTAATAACAGTTGTTCCAGAACTAGATTGGATTAACACGGTTACGATAATACCAACTAGAACACCCATAAATGGATTGGTAGTAAAACGGTCTAAGATTTCACGAAGTCTGTCCCCTGCTGCCTTTTGCAATCCGTCCCCCATGTACTTAATTGCAAATAGGAAAATTCCTAATCCTCCAAGAAATTGGAACACCACTTCCTGCCAGTTCACTTCCATTGAATTGTCAACCTCCATTAAACATTTTATGTATGATTTCTAACTGCCCTTCACATCTTGCAAATTGTCGTGAAGTTTCAACTTATTATGCAAGTTGTATACATCAATTGTAAAGTATCCGACAGCAATCTTTACATCACCTTAACAATGCAGCAATAAAATGTCATAAGAATGTCGAAATTTCTGCAAAGCAGTATGTTTTAAATAAATGGTAGACTGTATGTAGAAAGGGAGGCCGGCTCAGTGAAATTTCATCAACTCTTTAAAGCTTCATTTCACGAACCGAAAAAACTTGCAGCGTTTCGCATGTTATCCATCGGTAAAGTCATTCAATACATATTTGTGTTTATTTTTCTCTACACCGGTGTATCGTTTTTACAATTTGTACTAGGTGATCATACACTGTTCCAGTCATCTCCTGAATTAGCGGAAATCGGCGAAACGATCGGCTTTTTGATCTATCCAATCGCATTTGTGTTGCAATTGGTCATTATTACGTCGTATTTATTTATTCGCATCAGTATTTTTGCTATCATAGGGGTATTGCTATTGAAACTATTGCGTCGCCGTGGTGAATTCCGTTTTATGTGGCGAACAGCAGCGATTGCTGCAACATTACCTATCTTGCTGACGATGGCATTTGAATTTGTTCCAGCCATGCAATCGTATAGCTTGTGGCTTGCATCTTTAGTCCATCTACTCTTTGTGTGGAGAGCAGCAGTCTATTATCCAAAACTCCCACGATGAATAGACTTCCTCTTGTCTGCATAGTGTAGTGCAGGAGGGATGCATGATGAGAATATTACTAATCGCACTTGCTGTATTCTGCATAGTTCATTTTGTTCGAATGGATTTAACGGAAGGGACAATCCCTCTTGCAGCCTTTTTTGATGATGAATCGTCCTGTATAGAGGAAACTTCAAATCATTCAATTGTCATTCGAGTGGTTGAAGGTGATACAATAGAATCGTTATTCGCATTATATCCAGATTCAACACAAAACTTTCTTGAGAGGTTGGAACAATTTTATTCCATGAACCCTCATCTCGAACGCCAACAATTTATAGCTGGCGAACAAATTAAGTTGCCTATCGGTGAACAAGCGGAATTGACTTGCGAAGAAGGCGAAAAAGGATAATTTTATATTCCATCGAATTGCGATGGTATTTACTCATTTGAAGGAGAGAGACATAATGACTGAAATGATTCATCGTTCCAATACCCGTCCCGTGAAAGTCGGTAATTTGACGATAGGGGGAAGCAATGAGCTGTTTATGCAAAGCATGACAACGACAAAAACACATGATGTCGAAGCAACAGTTGCAGAAATTAAACGTTTGGAGGATGCAGGCTGCCAAATCGTACGTGTAGCATGTCCCGATGAGCGTGCAGCGTATTCGATTGGTGAAATCAAAAAGCAGATCAATATTCCGTTAGTAGTGGATATTCACTTTGACTATAAATTAGCATTGATTGCAATTGAACAAGGTGCAGATAAAATTCGTATCAATCCAGGTAATATCGGCCGTAAAGAAAAAGTAGAAGCTGTTGTCAACGCGGCAAAGGCGAAAGGTATACCGATTCGTATCGGTGTCAACGCAGGTTCACTCGAGAAAAAAATTCTTGAAAAGTACGGCTACCCTACAGCGCAAGGTATGGTAGAAAGTGCATTGCATCATATCAAAATCCTCGAAGATTTGGATTTCCACGATATTATCGTGTCACTTAAAGCTTCTGACGTGAACTTGGCGATCGAAGCGTACAAGCTAGCGGCAGCGGCATTCGATTATCCGTTACACTTAGGTATTACAGAATCGGGTACGTTATTCGCGGGTTCGATTAAGAGTGCAGCAGGACTTGGTTCTCTTCTATCTTCAGGTATCGGTAACACGATGCGCGTATCATTAAGTGCGGATCCAGTCCAAGAAATCAAAGTAGCGAAAGAGTTGCTGAAAGTATTCGGTTTATCGTCTAACTCTGCAACATTAATTTCTTGCCCTACATGTGGCCGTATCGAAATTGATTTAATTTCTATTGCTGATGAAGTAGAAGAATATATCTCGAACATCAAAGCACCGTTAAAAGTAGCAGTTCTTGGCTGCGCAGTAAACGGCCCAGGTGAAGCACGTGAAGCAGATATTGGTATCGCCGGAGCTCGTGGTGAGGGGTTACTCTTCATGCATGGTAAAACCGTACGTAAAGTTCCTGAAGAGACAATGGTCGAGGAATTGAAAAAGGAAATCGACATTTTGGCTGAGGAGTATTTTGAGAAGAAGAGACAAGAAGAAGCACTTGCAGCACAAGGTAGCGTTTCTGAATGAGGGATATTCGTTTCGGGATCGATATTGACGGAACGGTAACTACTCCGACAGCCCTTCTCCCCCATATCAACAAACATTTCGGTTCCAATCTGACACTCGATGATATTAAAGAGTATGATTTGACGAAAGCGTTTGATGTGGATCCTATACAGTTTGGGCAATGGTACAAGGAAACGGAAGAATTGATCTATCAGACTTCCCCTGCTCAAGAATTTGCAAAAGAAGTCTTAACGAATTGGCAGAAGCAGTTCGAGTTGTTTTATATTTCAGCACGTAGCCGGAATGTACTCGAATCTACAACGAACTGGTTTCATGAGCAACAAATACCTTATGACCACGTAGAGTTGATTGGTACACATCATAAAATCGAGACAGCTAGACAATTCAATGTAGATGTATTCTTCGAGGACAAGCATGACAATGCAGTCGGGATTCATGAAGAATTGGATATTCCGGTGTTCTTGTTTGATACACCTTATAACCAGGATCCGATTCCAGAAGGTGTCATACGGGTAGCGAATTGGAAACAAGCTGATCAGTACGTCAGGCAGATGTTTCACGCGACGGAAATGATAAAGAGTAAGTGATCGGAAGAGCATCGCATATTGCGGTGCTCTTTTTTCGTAGTATCCTTCTATTTCTGCATCTTACCTGGATTCTCACATGTATAATAATGTGAGAATCCAGGTAAAATAAACCGGAATGATCTTACCGTTTACTTCCATCCAAATACTAGTACATAATAAAAGGCAGTACATCATGAACATAAAATGATGTACTGCCTTTTTAACCTACCCAGCTATACAACTCGGACATCTACCATAAATCTCGAACTTATGCCCCTCTATTTCATAATCAGACAAATTGACTGTCACACTATCCATCGGGCAAATCGGAATGGATTTCGTCCCACCACACGTCGTACAAATGAAATGATGGTGATGGTGATCCGTTGCGCATTGCATGCGAAAAAGTCGTTCGCCGTTCAATTCAGTCTCATCTAAAATTCCAAGCTTTGAGAACATGGCAAGATTCCGATAAATCGTATCAAAACTAATGCCTGGATTATCCTGTTCCACAGCTACTCGGACTTCCATAGCCGTCACATACCGATCCGCTTGATCAAAAAACTGCAATAATATCTCTCGATTTCTTGTTCGTTTATAATCATATTTCAATAGAATATCCCATGCTTCATCTATCGACATAGCCTAACGCCACCTTTCCTGCTTCTCATGACCGTACTTTTTTCCAGAAAAGTACAAACAGTAAAATGAACACCGATGTAACTACAATGGTCCCACCAGGCGCGATATCTAAGTAATACGCAGAAATCAGTCCGATGACCACCGCAATTTCCCCGAATAGTATGGAATATACCAGTGCACCTTTATAACTTTTGGCTACTTGGATAGCTGCCGCCACAGGCAATGTCATCAACGAAGAGACAAGCAAAATTCCAACGATTCGCATCGATGCACCAATAACTAGCGCTGTGATAATCATAAATGCTGCCTGAATGACGCGTTCATTAATTCCGGAAACTCGTGCATATTCGGGATCAAATGCCAATGAAAATAGCTCTTTATATAAGAAATAGATAAATGCGATCACCATAACAGCTATTAACATAACAATATATAAATCTTGCCGACTCACGGCGGATACTGATCCAAATAAATAACCGACTAAATCTGTGCCGAATCCTTTGGCAAGAGAAATGAATATGGCCCCAAAACCAATTCCGGCAGATAAAATAATCGGAATCGCCAGTTCCTCAAAGCTTTTATACACTCTGCGCAATCGCTCGATCAATAAAGAACCGACTACCGCAGCGCCCATTCCTAAATACACTGGATTAAGCGCTGCAAAGAATAATACTTGCTGACTTAAATAGAGACTGCCTGCAATCCCTGCAAGTGCTACGTGACTAAGCGCATCTGAAATCATCGACATCCGACGCACTACGATAAATAAGCCGAGCATGGGAGCGATTAGACCGATAATCAGCCCGGATAAAATAGCATTTTGTAAAAACTCATAAGTAAAAATAGCTTCAATCATTTAACCGGCTCCGTTTCTTTTTGATGGAGCCGACGAATAGGATGACCGTACCAACCAGACAATTCCGCCTCACTCATTTTTTCATAGTCAGCATGGACGCCATGGAAATGGATAGAACGATTCAAGCATGCAATATGCGTTGCGAGCTTCGTTACGACATCGATTTCATGTGTCACGAGTAAAATCGCTATTCCGTACTCACGATTCAGTTCGCTAAGCATAGAATAGAAGGATTCAACGTTTTGTCTGTCGATGCCGACTGTTGGCTCATCCATGATCAGCAAATCGGGATGGCTCACGAGGGCTCTAGCAATAAAGACACGCTGTTGCTGACCACCTGACAGATCACCTATACTTTCATCTTTACGGTCTGCCATTTTCACTATATGTAACGCATCAATGGCTTGCTGTTCATCCTCTTTATCGAATCGCTTAAACAGTCCCTTTTTGGCAGTCAAACCACTTTTTACGACTTCCAATACAGTTGCAGGGAACTTCGTCGTAAATGCGTTGGACTTTTGAGAGACGTAGCCGATTCTTTGTTGTTGGTTAAACGAATCAATCGGACCGCCAAACAGTTCAATAGTTCCTTGTGACGGTTTTAGCAACCCTAGTATGATCTTTAACAATGTGGATTTACCCGAACCATTTGGTCCAATTAATGCCCAAAACTCCCCTTGTTTCACTTCTAGACTGACATCAGAAAGCGCAACGGAATGGTTAAATTTATGCGTTATATGCTCTAAGTTAATAATGGAATTTGTCATATACATATCCCTTCCTTTAATTCGGAATCATTCCGATTACTTTATGAATTATATAGTAAGATGCGGAGGGATACAACCAATTGAAAGGAATTGATGAAGATGGATTTACTTCAGTTAATTCAGGAAATTAAACAGTTGCCCGATCAGGAAGCTGTAGATTACGCGGCAAGTTATGGTGTAGAGTTGTCTACTAAAGAAGTGCGGCAGTTACGTCCTTTGCTGGATGAAGTTTCATTCACTTGGCTATTTACAGGCATTCCATCCGCATTTATCGAAAAAGTCACTTCGATCATTGGATATGAGAAGACGATGCTGTATTTGGAATACTATAAACTACAATAGAAAAAGCGTTGCGGTTACGCAACGCTTAAAGCTTTTTTAGTTATGCAATTCTTCCAATCGAGCAGGAGTGAATTGATGGTTTTTTAACATGTCAATCTCCACAGCATAAGGTGCTTTTTTACTCGCTTTATCCAATCCGATGAATGGTGTTTCCAAAATTTTTGGAACGTCCTTAAACACCGGATGATGAACGATATAAGCTAACGGTTCAAAGCCAATATGTCCCATGCCAATATTTTCGTGGCGGTCTTTTCCAGCGCCACAAATGTTTTTACTGTCGTTCACATGAATGACGGAAATTCGGTCTAATCCGATAATGTCGTTAAATTGATCCAAGACACCTGAGAAGTCATTAACAATGTCATAGCCCGCATCATGGACGTGGCATGTATCAAAACAAACGGATAGCCGTTCATTATACTTCACGCCGTCGATGATCTTCGCAATTTCGTCAAAACTTCTCCCACATTCTGTTCCTTTACCAGCCATCGTTTCAAGTGCAATGCGAACATTTGCGTCTTCAGATAATACTTCATTCAAGCCTTCAATAATTTTTTCGATACCTATTTCTGTCCCGGCGCCCACATGAGCTCCTGGATGAAGAACGATTTGATTGGCACCCAGTGCTTCAGTGCGCTGAATTTCCTGTTGCAAAAAGTCTACGCCTAGGCGGAACGTTTCAGGCTTCGTGGTATTCGCAAGATTGATAATATATGGTGCATGGATGACGAGATTTGATTGACCATTTGCCTCCATGCTCTGTGTACCACTTTCAATATTCAATTCTTCAATTGGTTTACGTCTCGTGTTCTGAGGTGCTCCCGTATAGATCATGAATGTATTGGCTCCATAACTTAGAGCTTCTTCACTTGAACCAAGCAACATCTTTTTACCACTCATGGATACGTGAGAACCTAGAAGGACATCATTTTGTGTCATGATTTCTTCTTTATTCTCCTTTGTCTTCTTTTAAAGTTTTCTTTTTGTTCAGCCATCTTCTTTTTGTAGCCTGGCTTTACTTTATCTGGTTTTCGAATATAGGAATCCGCTTTTTTATCAATTTCATCTACTTCACGCACGCGCTTCTTACGCGCTTGACGCTCTTTCACTTCAATCCATTCACCGTTTTTCACATCTTCGTGTATGAAAGGAATTCCAAGCTTTTCAATTTGATTAATTGCGTCTTCATCAGACGGTTCGTATAACGTAATTGCATGACCTTGCATGCCCGCACGTGCAGTACGTCCTACGCGGTGAACGAAGAATTCCAGATCATCTGGCAATTCAAAGTTAATGACGTGACTGACACCGGGAATATCGATCCCTCTTGCTGCTAAATCAGTTGCCACAATGTATTGATACTCTAGATCGCGTACTTTCTTCATAACACGTGTACGTTCACGAGGTGTTAAATCACCATGGATTTTCCCAGGCTTATGGCCATGCTCTGCTAAATAGGTAGCTAGTTGATCGGCATTTTGCTTAGTGTTCATGAAGATAATCGCAAGATATGGCTGAAGGGCATCCATCACGTGAAGTAATTTCTTGTTTTTATCCATACTTCTAACAGGAACTAATGAATAATGCATATTCTCCGTCAACGGTTTTTTATCATCCATACGCACATGAACAGGTGAGTTCATATACTTCGATAAGAAGGGCTTCAATTTTTCAGGAATCGTTGCAGAGAATACATACATGCTGATCTTCTCCGGCATTCTGGAAGCAAACTTATCAATGTCTTCAATGAAGCCCATGTCGAATGCTAGGTCCGCTTCATCAATTACGAGCTGCGTGGCAGTGTGGATCGGTAATGCGCCGGTTTCCGACATATCTTGGATACGCCCTGGTGTACCGACGATGATGTGCGGTATGCTCTTCAATCGTTCAGCAGAGCGTTTTTTATCTGTACCGCCAATCAGGATCGCACTTTTAATATCCGTTCCTTCGATTAGCTTTTTTAATTCATCATGAAGCTGAACAGCTAATTCACGTGTCGGTGCTGTAATGACCGTCTGCAGTTCATCCTGCTCCGGCTTAAGCTTTTCAACAAGTGGAATGAGAAAACTATGGGATTTCCCTGTTCCTGTATGAGCTTGCCCGATTGCACTTGTATTTTTCATGATCAACGGAATCATTTCTTTTTGAATGGGTGTTGGTTCTTCAAACCCTAATTTTTGAATGGCTTCCCTCAAAAATGGTTTGAATTGATAATCAGTAAATTTAGACATATCGTTCCTCCTCTAGATAAATCTTATTGTACCATGATTCGGTGCCATCAGTGGTTTTTTTCGCATAGGATATAGGGGAAACAACTAAAAAATTAGAAAGGAGTTCGTGATGAGATATCAATCATTTTATCCGTTCAGCAATCAGCCACCTCAGTCTAGGATGACACCTAACACTCCGCCTATTCAACAACGGGCGCCCATGCCTTTCCCCCAAGGCATGCAAGGGAATCCCAGGGGTCCGCGGGAAATGCGTGGTAGTGCTCCGCAACAGCAAGCAGGCATGCAAGAAAACGGTCCTTCACGGGCTGAACAATATATGCAAACCGCCAATCGTTTTTTCAATACCGCCCAACAATTTGCACCATTAGTTCAGCAGTTTGCACCACTTGTCCAGAATTTACCGGCTATGTGGCGATTATATAAAGGGGTACAATCTATGCCGGACGCACCGACAGCCTCTTCCGCTCCACGTCCAAGTGGTCCGCGAACGTCTAGTCCTGTACCTCCTCAAGCCACTAATCAGCCATCTTTACCGCGAATTTTTCAACCTCCCTTCTGAACTCTTTGAATCGTTCACGAATCTCCGCTATAATGAAAGAGAAGTTAGTAGAGGAGTGGAGTGGAATAAATGAAAGTACTCAAGATATCACCAAGAGGTTATTGTTACGGTGTAGTTGATGCGATGGTCATTGCGAGGAATGCTGCGCTAGATCCTACCCTGCCGAGACCCATTTATATATTAGGCATGATCGTCCACAACAAACACGTTACAGATGCATTCGAAGAAGACGGAATTATAACGTTGGACGGCGAAAACCGCCTGGAAATTTTACGCAAAGTAGATAAGGGAACTGTAATCTACACAGCACACGGTGTTTCACCTGAAGTTCGCCAATTAGCGAAAGAAAAAGGATTGGTCGCAATCGATGCAACATGTCCTGACGTTTCCGTTACACACGACTTAATTGAAGAAAAAGTAGCTGAAGGCTATGACATTCTTTATATCGGCAAAAAGCACCATCCGGAACCCGAAGGCGCGATTGGCGTTGCCCCCGATTCTGTTCACTTAATTGAGCGTCTTGAAGATATTGATAACTTAGAGATTACCAATGACAAACTACTGGTTACAAATCAAACAACCATGAGTCAATGGGATGTTGCACATCTTATGGAAGAGTTGCAACGTAAATTCCCTCACATCGAAGTTCATCAAGAAATTTGTCTAGCTACACAAGTTCGTCAAGAAGCTGTAGCAGAACAAGCCGGCGAGGCAGAGTTGCTGATCGTTGTCGGAGATCCGAAAAGTAATAACTCCAACCGTTTAACGCAAGTATCGGTAGAAATTGCAAACACACCTTCATACCGCGTCTCAGACGTCTCAGAAATTGATCCTGCATGGTTAATGGACATTGAGACAGTAGCGGTCACGGCAGGCGCTTCTACACCTACAATAATCGTTAGAGAAGTTATAGCGTTCCTAAACGAATTTGACCAAGAAGATCCTACAACACATCATCCGGAGAGAAAGTTTAAGCTTGAAAAAATCTTGCCGAAAGTCAAGAACCCGACTCCTGTTATCCGGATCGAGCCATAAGCAACGAAAAAACCGTCGAGTTTGTGCTCGACGGTTTTATTTACGATAGGAATTGAAAAGGCTCAGTAATGACTTTCGATTCAATAAATTCAACAGGTAATTTATTTTCTTTACACAGTTCTGTCATTTTATTCGCAACGCCAGCAATCATAATTTTTTCGATATTATGACCTGGGTCTACAATGGCAAGATCGAGTGCTTGCGCTTCTTGCGCGACGTGATAATACATATCCCCTGTCACGAATACATCGGCTCCTTTTCTCTTCGCAGCCGTAATGTACTTATTTCCATCACCACCAAGAACCGCCACTTTACGAATTTTTCTCTCCGGATCACCTACGAAACGTAATGCGGGAACTTCGAATACATCTTTTACATGTTGTGCGAATTCCTTTAACGTCATCTCATTAGCGATTTGTCCGATACGCCCGATCCCTTGCTCATTCGTTTTCTGCTGCATTTTTACCAAATCAAATGCCGGTTCTTCATAAGGATGCGCGGCAAACATTGCTTTGATGACTTTAACTTGCTGACTTTCCGCAAAAACGACTTCAATTCGCTCTTCATCTACCAGCGTCGGCTCGCCTACTTCTCCGATTGCCGGATTTGCTCCCGCAACCGGTGTAAATCGTCCAATACCCTGTGTGCTAAAACTGCATGCCTGGTAATCGCCAATCGCACCCGCTCCCGCAGATGCCAATTTCTGACGCAATGCATCAGCATTTTCTAACGGGCAAAATACCGCGAGTTTCATCAAATGTTCAGAATTCGTCATATCGATCGGCTCCGTCTGCTGTATGCCAAGACGTTCCGCTAGCATATCATTGACACCACCTGCTGCAATATCTAGATTGGTATGAGCAGCGTAGACCGCAATATTATGCTTGATACATTTCTCAATCATTTTCCCTTGTGGTGTATCGGTCAAAATAGATTTAACGGGACGGAACAATGGAGGGTGGTGGGCAATCACGAGAGTTGCCCCATTTTCAATTGCCTCATCAATCACTTGTTCGTTGACGTCTAGCGTAACTAGAACTTTATCTACGGGACGATTCAATTGGCCGATGTGCAATCCAATTGGATCTCCTTCAAATGCAAGTCGCTTCGGTGACCACTTTTCAAATAGTTCAATGATCTGATATCCATTACTTTTCTTCATGTGCTAACACCTTCCTGACTAATTCTATATTTTCTTGTATATTTGCTTTTTTTTGCTTAATTTCTTCTGTTTGTTCTGCGTTATCAAGGGCTTTTATGACCCGCCGCCATTCCAGCATTTCCCGTTCCCATTTCACGCGGAACACGGTAGATAGTTTACGTCGTAAAACCGGCCCGACGAGCAAATCCGTTCTCGTGTAATCAGCCGTTCCTCTTTCTAACACTAGGACTTCATAAATTTTATTGTCTTCTTGTAGAATCTCTTCGTCTACAATAATAAATCCATTTGCTACAGCCCATTCCCGAATCGCGATCGCATGCAGATTAGGTTGTGCGATGATCCGCTGTACATGCTTCAGACGATCCTTACCCGCTTCTAGGATGGAAGTAATCAATGTTCCACCCATACCGGCAATCGTTACGGTCTCGACATGATCAGCATCTTCTATCGCTTGTAAACCATTTGCTAGACGCACTTCAATACGGTCCGCAAAACCATGAAGATCTACATTGCGCGTCGCCGCTTCAAAGGGACCTGTCACTACTTCTCCTGCGATAGCCTTACGTATCTTGCCTTTGTTCATTAAATAGCACGGAAGATAGGCATGATCACTACCAATATCCGCAAGCACAGTATGATTCGGTACAAAACTGGCCACCATCGCCAGACGTTCCGATAATTGATTGGTATTCATGGTTCCCCGCCTTTCATTCTTATCTATTGTATAATCGCTACTCATTTCGTGCAATGCAAAAGAGCCAGTAAACCAAGAGTTACTCCGGTTTACTGGCTCTTTAAATTAAGTAGACAATCAGTCTAATGATAAAATGTAATCAACCATTTCATCTATGTTCTCATCAGGAACTAGTCCAGCTGGCATTGCAGTTCCAGCAACACCGTTTTTGATTGCATCATGTGCTTGTTTTGCGTCAAGTGAGCTATTTAAAGCCGGCCCCATTCCGCCAGCCAAGCCATCGCCGTGACAACTAATACACTTCTGCTGAGCAACTGCTTCTGCATCAAATTCGCCAGTGTTTGCACTTTCTTCAGTTGTTTGCTCAGTGCCTTCTTCGTTAGCCCCAGCAATTTCCTTTTTTTGATCTAGGCCATAAAGTGACATGAAGAAAACCAGTCCAATTCCGAGCGCGAAAATTAGGAAAAATGGTACAACAGGATTTTTAGTCATTGGATTACCCTCCTTCACCAGAATCTATTCTGTAAAAGATACAGTATACAATTAACATTGTACTGTATCTATAAGAAAACTGAAAGTGTTATTGGACGACTTTTCGTCTTTTGTGACAGAATCGCCATAATTCGCAATTTAGCAACCTAGTTGTCTAGCGATGACCATCCGCTGTACTTCTGAAGTACCTTCTCCAATTTCAAGGAGCTTGGCATCACGTAAATAACGTTCGACTTCGTACTCGCGCATATAGCCATAGCCACCGTGTATTTGGATCGCTTCATCGGCAACTTCCATAGCAATTTCGGAAGCATATAATTTACACATCGAGGCTTCTTTTGTAAACATTCTACCTTGGTCTTTCAGCCAGGCCGCTTTATACATCATAGTCCGTGCAAGTTCGATCTTCATCGCCATATCAGCCAGTTTGAATTGTGTAATTTGGAAAGAGGATAACGTCTTTCCGAATTGCTTACGTTCTTTTGAATACTTCAAAGCCCTCTCATAAGCTGCCTGTGCAATACCTACTGCCATAGCACCGATCCCGATACGACCACCGTCAAGCGTTACAAGGAATTGCTGAAGCCCTTTTCCACTCTCGCCAAGTAGATTCTCTTCTGGAACTACTACATCTTCAAGCAACAATTCTGTTGTATTGGAAGCATGCAAGCCCATTTTTTCATAGTTATCGATAATTTTAAAGCCTTTTAAATCTGTCGGTACGATAATTGCGCTAATCTCTTTCTTGCCGTCTTCACGACCCGTCACAGCAGTCAATGCTAGGTGTTTAGCGTAGCTTGCATTGGTAATATAGACCTTTGAGCCGTTGATCGTATACTGCCCGTTAGAAAGCACAGCAGACGTCTCTGTTCCACCAGCATCAGATCCAGCATTAGGCTCTGTCAAACCGAAAGCCCCAAAGGATTCGCCAGTACAGATCGGCGTTAGATACTTCTGCTTTTGCTCTTTTGTTCCAAATAAGTTGAGAGGTGCACCACCTAGTGAAATATGAGCGGAATACGTAATACCCGTCGATGCACATGCACGGCTCAATTCTTCCGTAACGATAGCAAAACTGATCGTGTCTGCCTCACCACCCCCGTATTTCTCGGGAAATGGTAAGCCCATCATGCCCATTTCTGAAAGCTTTTGAAAAATTTCCACCGGGAACTTTCCCGAGCGATCACGATCTACTGCACCTGGCGCTACTTCCTCATTTGAAAAATCTCTCATCAGTTTTTTCACCATTTGCTGTTCTTGAGTTAAATCAGAGTTCACCATGATCATCCTCTCTCCACTTATACCATTCTATTACACTTGTAAGCCCTTACATTCTAGTATATAGAAAAAGAACGGAATATAACAATACCTCATTACATTCCGTCCGTTTATATAGATAATAGTAAAAATGCGACTACTGTCAATAGACCTAGTGAGCCTGAAATAGTGAAGTATAGTAACTTTAATATTCTTCCAGTAAATAACCATAAACCGCAATTCAACACGAGGAGTCCGATCAATAATGTCGTGTCCCCATCAAAAAATGCAGTCCAAATCTTCAATGACATCATCAATAAAAGAAAAGCCATCGATATGTAGAGAAATGGTGCAAAACCTTTCTTACTGAATGTTTTTCCCGATACGAACGTTAGGAAAGTCATAGCCAATACAGCTGCAACAGTCAATGTGGCGACTGGATATTCCGTCAGTACAAACATAGCAACTGATGCTACACCTGCAAGCAATAGGCTAATAAGCAAAATCATAAATTGTTTGGCTCGCAACTTTCTGCGTTCCATTTGAATTGTGGAAGATTCTTTCTCTGCCACTTCGTCGGGATCTTCTCCTTGTGCATACAAGGTTATCAGGAAATCACAATAATGCTCAGGCAGGAGTTTATTGGCTTTCCAATACCGGATTTCAGAAATGATGATCTGTTTCTTATCTATAGCCATCCTTTCTCCTCCAATAGTATCAATCTTCTTTTTTAAAATAAAGAATAAAAAGCATCGGCTATTTCCAGCCGATGCACCTATTATTCTAAGAAGTCTTTAAGTCGTTTGCTGCGTGATGGGTGGCGTAACTTTCTAAGTGCTTTTGCTTCGATCTGACGAATACGCTCACGCGTAACACCAAATACTTTGCCCACTTCTTCAAGCGTACGTGTGCGGCCATCGTCTAGACCAAAACGTAAACGTAATACATTTTCTTCACGATCTGTTAATGTATCTAAAACATCTTCAAGTTGTTCCTTTAACAATTCATACGCTGCATGGTCTGAAGGAGACTGCGCTTCTGAGTCTTCGATAAAATCACCAAGGTGGGAGTCGTCTTCTTCACCAATTGGCGTTTCCAATGAAACGGGCTCTTGAGCAATCTTCAATATTTCACGAACTTTTTCTGGAGTCAAGTCCATTTCTTCTCCGATTTCTTCCGGGGAAGGCTCTCGTCCTAAATCTTGGAGCAATTGACGCTGAACACGAATCAATTTATTGATCGTTTCCACCATATGCACAGGAATACGAATGGTACGTGCCTGATCCGCAATTGCGCGTGTGATTGCCTGGCGGATCCACCAAGTTGCATACGTACTGAATTTAAAGCCTTTCGTATGGTCAAATTTCTCAACAGCTTTAATAAGACCCATATTTCCTTCTTGAATCAAATCTAGGAATAGCATACCGCGACCGACATAGCGTTTTGCAATACTGACAACTAAACGTAAGTTCGCTTCAGCCAATTTCTTTTTGGCATTCTCACCACGAATAATAGTAGCATCTAATGCAGGTGTCATTTTCCCTGTTTCCTCAAGCTCTGTTTCAGCAGCTAAACCATCGATAATCCGAATCGCTAATTCTACTTCTTCTTTACCTGTCAATAAATCTACTCGTCCTATTTCTTTTAAATACATACGGACTGGATCGTTGATTCTTACGCCAGGTGGCACACTTAAATCATTTAAATCAAATTGCTCTTCTTTTTCAGCCTTGGGATCAGCTTCTTCTTTTCTATCCATTTCGATTTCTTGCGCTTCAATCTGATCTAAAAACTCCTCAAATTGGTCTGGCTCCATTTCAAAAGATGCCAGTTTTTCTGTTACATCCTCTAATGTTAGTTCACCTGTTTTTTTACCTGCTTCAATAATTGCTGCTTTTGCTTCTTCAAGAGTCAATTCTACTTCTCCCGTTTGTTCTTCTTTTGTCATAGTGACTATACCTCCTTACAGAACCTTTAACGATCTCACAAGCTGGATTACTTCCGAGGCCAACTCCATTGCTTTCAGTAGGTCGTTCCTTTTTTCTGCTTCTTTAGATTCGTGTCGCTTTTGATCAATTAGACGTTTCATTTGATTTCTTTTTAAATGACGGATGCAGTCATTTACTTCTTGTGTGGTATGCTCCTTTGAACGTTCAGTTAAGATGGCTTCCATGACGACTTTCTTCAGTTGCCTGTCTTCCAACATTTCTGCAAATCGCTGATAGTTTGGCAAATCATATTGTTCATAAAACGCTGCCAACTTAAAGAATATTTTGATGACATCATCTCTTACAAATAAATCTTGAAGTTCCAGTCGTTTTTCCTCGAATAGATCTGCGTCCATCAGCAGATGTGCAAGAAGTAATTGTTCCGCGCGATCTGTTTCTGCACGATTCGCCGGGACCCTCGTAACTTGTACAGTTCTGCTTTCATCAGGACTTGAATCATGCGATTGTTTCGATTGTTTCGCCTTTTTTGCAATCGACTTAGTAAATTCTTGTTCAAGTGACTCTTTTGAAGCATGTGTTTCATTGTGGAGTTGCTGGATCAATAAATCTTTCTCAATAGGAGAACAACGGTGAGCCAGTTCGTCAAATACTTCATGTACGTATTGCTTGATATCATGATCGACAGATAGATTCTTATCTCTTCTATAGTAGGCCGCTACGAAAGAAATATAGGACAACGCTTGATCAAGCACCTTTTCCGAAAATACTTCTGAACTATGCTGACTGATATAATCATCAGGATCCATTTTGTCTGGCAAAGTGGCAACGAGTACATCCATTGCGCTATCCATTAATTGGTCAGCAAATCGTTTGGCAGCCCCCCAGCCAGCTGAGTCACCATCACAGCAAATGACTATTTTTTTTGCCATTCGCTTTAATTTCACGATATGATGCGCGGATAATGCAGTACCCATAACAGCCACCGTATTTCCTATTCCGCCACGATCTGCTGCAATCGTATCCATGAAACCTTCGAATAGTACTACTTTACCCGTTTTTCGAACATTAAGACGTGCTCGGTGAAAATTAAACAAAACCTTACTTTTTTCAAAGACGGGAGTTTCTGGACTATTGATATATTTAGCGTCAGAAGAAGAATCCTCCAACCTTCTGCCGGAGAATGCGATTGTTGCACCATTATCATCCTGAATCGGAAACATGATCCTTCCCCTGAAACGGTCAAAATAACCTGAGCCATCTTCTTTATGGAAACAAAGTCCTGCCGTTTCCATTTCTTGCATATCAAAACCTTGTCTCTTCAGCAGTGCCGATAAGGCATCTGACTGAACGGGAGACCATCCTATTTCATACTGTTCTATCTCATCACGCGTAAATCCTCTTTTTTCTAGATATTCTAATGCTTTTTCGCCTTCTATGGTGTTTAAGAGCAGATGGCTATAAAAATTAGCAGCCAGTGTGTAGGCTTTCAGCATTTTTTGATTAGACGAGGATTTTGACGCTTGGTTGTCTGTTTGGGAACTTTCCAACTCTAATCCCATTCGACTGCCTAGTTTGACGATGGAGTCAATGAATGATCGATTTTCCATATCCATCATGAACGTGATGGCATTACCGCTTGCGCCGCAACCAAAACAATGAAATAACTGCTTGTCTTCGGAAACAGAGAAAGACGGGCTACCTTCTTCATGGAATGGGCAGAGTCCAAACCAGTTTTTACCTCTTTTTGCTAATTGGACATATTCGCTGATCAAATCGACAATGTCAGTTCCTGAACGGATTTCCTCAATTGTTTCGTCAGATATTCTTGTCATTCTATCACCATTTCCACTCTATATACATAAATTCTAGACGTTTTCCAAAAATCCTTCTTTATCGACATTTTTTGCTATAACTATTTTCAGTATCTGCAATTATGTCACATTTATGACATGTTAGCCGAGTAGACACACACACACACAGAAAAAAGAAGACCCAACTAGTTCGTTCAGTTGGCCTTCCTTGCTGAAAATGCTTTAAGAATCGTATTGGCTGTCTCTTCTACCGCGCGATTCGTCACATCGATGACTTCACAACCGACACGTGTAGTAATTTCATTGAAATAGTCCATCTCTTGTTGAATACGTGCTATTTTCGCATAGTTTGCATCATCTTTCAAGCCTAATGCCTCCAAGCGAGATTTCCGAATCGAATTTAATTGCTCAACGGAAATACATAGGCCAAAGCACTTTGTAGGGTCAATGGAGAAAAGTTCTGATGGTGGGTCTACTTCTGGCATAAGGGGCACGTTGGCCACTTTAAAACCTTTATTCGCAAGATATTGAGATAAAGGAGTTTTGGATGTTCGCGACACACCGATTAGAACCATGTCTGCTTCCAATATACCACGCGTGTCTCTTCCGTCATCATAGCGAACTGCAAACTCGATGGCTTCGATTTTTTTGAAATAGTCATCATCTAACTTCCTGACAAGACCCGGCTCTTCAAATGGTTCTTGTTTCAATTGGTCCCCCATCTTCTCAATCAATGGACCGAGTAAGTCTACGAAAGGGACTTCCAATTCTTCACAAAGTACATATAGCTGTTCCCTCATCTGGCTTTTGACCAAAGTAAAGACAATCAACGCTTGCTGTTGCTTTGCCAAGAAAACAATTTCTTCTAATTGTGAATTCTCTTCTATATACGAAAACCTTTTTATTGAAACCGTCTCTAAATCATGACGAAACTGACTCGCAGCCGCTTTCGTCACAAGACCTGCAGTTTCCCCGACGGAATCGGAGACAATGAATAATGTGAATTTTGTCATGTAGTCACTCCTCACACATCTTGATCTTCCACTAATGAAAGAAAAGCGGCAGTAATATTTGTTTTTGTCACTCGTCCCATTACTTCAAGTCCGTTTTTACGCTCTTGAACTATAGGTAATGAATCGATTTGGCTGTCCATCATTTTTTTGGCAACGGAAATGAGTGTATCTTCTTTTTTGCAATATGTGACATTCGGCATTCTTGTCATAATGACATGCACGGGTATCTTTTCTAGTTCTGTTCTTCCGATGCTCGTTCTCAACAGATCCTTACGTGATACAACGCCTGTCAATAACGACTGCTGGTCCACTACGAATAGTGTTCCAACATCCTCTAAAAACAGTTGGCAAATCGCGTCATATACTGATAGATTTTCAGTGATGACGACTGGCCTCGATTGATAATTAGCTACAATCATATCCACCATGCCATCCGCAACGGATTTAATAGGTTTCTTACCTGAATAGAAATAACCTACACGCGGTCGTGCATCCAAAAATCCAGCCATCGTCAAGATTGCTAAATCTGGCCGGATCGTAGCGCGTGCTAAATGTAAACGTTCAGCAATTTGCTCTCCTGTAATCGGACCGTTTCCTTTGACGATGTCGAGGATTTCATTCTGACGTGTATTTAATTCCAAACATGTCACCGCCTTCAGACTTCAAAGTTGTATTTACTATCTAATTATATATCAACACGCTCGCTATTGCGAAGAAAGGAGAAGCATGCTAAACTAATTTTGAATCAAGTAAACGAAGAACGGTCAATAAGTAGTGTATATTTTGAGCGAGCAGGGATAGTGAAAGCCTGTACCTACACGAAACGGCAGCCGGGAGTTGAAACGTTCATTATGAAAGTGGGTTGAAAAACCAATCGGGGTGGAACCGCGGGTTATCATGCACTCGTCCCCGGACATGATCTATGTCCGGAGACGTGTGCTTATTTTAATTGGAGGCGTTTAGAATGTTATCTATGGAACAAGTAGTCAATCTTTCAAAACAACGGGGATTCGTATTCCCAGGGTCTGATATTTATGGTGGTTTAGCGAACACTTGGGATTACGGTCCACTAGGTGTCGAACTGAAAAACAATATCAAGCGTGCCTGGTGGCAGAAATTCATCCAGGAATCACCTTATAACGTAGGTCTTGATTCCGCAATCTTGATGAACCCAAGAGTTTGGGAAGCATCCGGTCATATTGGAAACTTCAACGATCCGATGATCGATTGTAAAAAATGTAAAACCCGCCACCGTGCAGATAAATTAATTGAAGAAGCTTTGGATGCGAAAGGAATTGAAATGGTCGTAGATGGCCTACCGTTTGATAAAATGTTCGATTTGATTCAAGAACACGAAATCAAATGTCCTACATGTGGTGCGTTGGATTATACTGAAATCCGTCAATTCAACTTAATGTTCAAAACAAGTCAAGGTGTAACAGATTCCTCTGCTAACGAAATCTTCCTACGTCCTGAAACAGCACAAGGTATCTTCGTGAACTTCAAAAATGTTCAACGCTCTATGAGAAAGAAAGTACCTTTTGGTATTGCACAAGTAGGAAAAAGTTTCCGTAACGAAATCACACCGGGTAACTTCACATTCCGTACTCGTGAATTTGAACAAATGGAACTTGAATTCTTCTGTAAGCCAGGCGACGATGAGCAGTGGTATAAGTACTGGATTGACCAGTCTGAAGGATTATTATTGAAACTTGGTTTGAAGAAAGATAATATTCGTCTTCGCGAACACAATGAAGATGAGCTATCCCACTATTCTAAAGGAACTGTGGACATCGAATACAAATTCCCATTTGGCTGGGGAGAGCTATGGGGAATCGCTAACCGTACAGACTTCGACTTGAAGCGTCATATGGAATATTCAGGCGAGGACTTCCATTACCAAGATCCAATTACGAATGAAAAATACGTACCGTACTGTATCGAGCCTTCCGTTGGGGCGGACCGCGTAACGTTGGCTTTCCTATGTGACGCATTCGATACGGAGGAACTTGAAGACGGCGATACACGTACAGTTCTTCGTTTCCACCCAGCATTAGCACCAATCAAAGCAGCAGTCCTTCCATTGTCCAAAAAACTTGCGGATGATGCAGAAAAAGTATATGCAGAGCTTTCAAAGCATTTCCCAGTACAATATGATGATTCCCAATCCATCGGACGTCGTTACCGTCGTCAAGATGAAATCGGAACTCCATTCTGTATTACATTTGACTTTGATTCACTAGAAGACCAACAAGTGACTGTTCGTCACCGTGATTCCATGGAACAAGAACGCATGCCTATTGCAGACGTTACAGCATATATTCAGAAACACCTACAATTCTAATCATAGGAAAGCCCAGGAGAAGTTGGCATCAGCCTTCCTCTTCTGGGCTTTCTTTAGTTCGTTCTTTTGGTTTTTGCAATTCAGGTGTACGTTCCAATTGTTCAATGAACTTTCTGGATTTTAGATAGATTCCGGTTTGCTCCTGATAAATCGTCGAAACAAGCTTCGCCATAAATGTTTTCGTCGGTTTCTTCAACGTCAGCTTACCAATCTGATCGAGCGGAACAGTATAAAACATTCGAATCAATTTAATTTGTGTAGGTGACAGCCGAATGATATACGGATCGACATGAAAGCAGCGATGACAGAGAAAACCTATCTGCTGGAAAGAAAATGCGAATTCACCTTCTGTAGCGCCACAGCTGGCACACTCGTGAAGTATAGGGTGTATTCCAGCAACCGGTAGCATCTTCCACTGAACGAACAGTGTGATAGCTTCTGCGTCATAGCCTTCTTCCATAGCATTAAATGACTCGTCAAGCAAACGAAATATGCTTGCATTCGGCTGTTCAGATTCCGTTAGGCGATCAAGCAACTCTACAATCAAGCCCGCATATGCAGTCGTCTCTAAATCAGAGCGAATGTGACGGACGCTGCTGATAAGCTCGCCTTGCTCAAGCGATCCCATGCCCCTGCTTGCCCGAACAAGAAAATAGCCGTGCGTAAAGGTTTGTGTAATAGCCGCTAAGCGACTCGCGGGCTTTTTCGCACCTCTTGCCATCGTCGTGATCTTCCCCGCTTCTTTCGTATAGATCGTCACGATTTTATTGGATTCTCCGTAAGGAATACTCTTGATAATATAGCCTTCCAACTTATTCAGCAACACGCTCTCTCCTTTAGCAGGACAGACAGCTTAGTAGTCTTCCTCGTTAAATCCGAATTCTTTCAAACGACTTGGACGGTTACGCCAGTCTTTTTGGACTTTCACCCATAGCTCCAAATACACTTTATGTCCAAGCAACATTTCGATATCTTTTCTTGCCTTCACACCGACTTCTTTTAAGAGCTTTCCACCTTTACCGATGACAATCCCTTTTTGTGAATCACGTTCCACTATGATGGTCGCACGGATATGCGTTTTGTCAGTTGCCGGGTCTTGCTCAATGCTTTCAATCGCCACCGCAATCGAGTGCGGTATTTCTTCGCGTGTAGTATGCAACACTTTTTCACGAATCATTTCGGAAATGATGAAACGTTCTGGGTGATCCGTCACTTGCTCTGCATCATAAAATTGTGGGCCTTCTTCTAGATAACTTTCTAGCGTTTCCACCAATCGTTCAATATTATTGCCGTTTAGCGCAGAGATTGGAACTACTTCCGCAAATTTCATTTCATTTGTATACGATGTAATGATCTCGAATAATTGATCAGGATGCACAAGGTCGATTTTATTGATGACCAAAAATACAGGAGTCTTGGATTTCTCGAGCCATTCCATAATAAATCTATCACCTGTACCGATTTTTTCATCCGCATTGACCATAAACATGATGACGTCGACTTCGCTTAGCGTACTGCGTGTCACTTTCAACATGAAGTCGCCTAGGCGGTGTTTCGGTTTGTGAACGCCTGGTGTATCGATGAAAATCATCTGAGATGTATCGGTTGTCACAATTCCCTGTACTTTGTTTCGTGTAGTTTGCGGCTTGTCGCTCATGATCGCAATTTTTTGACCGACCATGCGGTTGATAAATGTAGATTTTCCTACATTGGGACGTCCGATAATGGAAATAAAGCCTGACTTAAAGTTGTTCTTCTGCATAATCTAAATCCTCCTTGGAAAAAGCACCCGGCAATAGCTGGTCTACTGTTGTTTCGTGTATATCACCTTTCAAATTCGTCAAGTATACAGGCATGTTCGGTGCGCAAAATTCCGCAATGACTTGACGGCAAGAACCGCACGGCGCGATTGGACCTTCCGTATCGCCAATTACTGTGATTGACTTGAACGATGTAACACCTTCAGATATCGCTTTAAAAATAGCTGTTCTCTCTGCACAATTGGATAAACCATACGCAGAGTTTTCAATATTGCATCCACGATATATGGTACCGTCACTAGCCTCTAATGCAGCACCTACTGGAAATTTTGAATAGGGCACATAGGCCGTTTTCATCGCTTGCTTTGCTTCATTCATTAATTGTTCTACTTGCATCTACATACCATCCCTTCATTCGATAAATTTAACCAAACCATTTCGGAAAGAAAATTATACAGCCGATAATCGCGCTGGCTATGGCAAACACGAAAACTGATCCAGCTGCAATATCTTTTGCTTTTTTCGCTAGTGGATGGAATTCCGTTGTGACAAGATCCACTACATATTCCACTGCTGTATTCATTAATTCAAGCGCCATCACCCCTGCAATGACGATAAAAATGATCATCCATTCTATTTGTGACAGACCGGTGAACCAACCCGCAATCAACACGATCATTGCGGATAACCCATGAGATTTCATATTCCGACCTTGCCTAAAGCCGTCTTTAATGCCTTGCCACGCATAGAGGAATGATTTCAAGAATTTCTGCATAGACTCACTGCCGATCCAAACCGAATGCAGTTAAAATCTCTGTCTGTCTGCCGAACATCTCACGTTCTTCCTCTTCATCGAGATGATCATATCCGAGTAAATGCAAGAATCCGTGTAATGCAAGAAACCCGAGTTCCCGCTCGAACGAGTGATTATATTCAATAGCCTGACGTTTTGCTGTATCGATGGAAATCACGATATCCCCCAATACAACAGGCATATCGCTTTCTTGAACAATTGCCACTTCTCCTTCCGACAACTCTTCTAGCGCAAATGAAATAACGTCGGTTGGACGGTCTTTGCCTCTGTACTCAGCATTCACAGCTTGAATGGATTCATCATCCATAAACGTAATAGACAACTCATACAGACCTTCCATTTTCTCCATTCTTGACGCGTGAGTCAACAAATCCTTGATCAAAGCTTCCGAACTCGGTTCCACGATTTCTGTTTCATCTTCGAAATAAAAATCTATCATAGTTGCTCTGCTCCTTTACTTATCGGGATATTCAATCCGATTATGGAAGATCCCATTTAACGTTTCATTAATGGCTTGTTTCACTAGTTTAATTTCTTTTAACGACAAATCACATTCATCAAATTGATCATCTTCTAATTTCCCCCGCACAATCGCGTTGACGAGCGTGGCAATTTTTTCAGGTGTCGGTTCTTTCATAGAACGCACCGCAGCTTCCACACTGTCTGCAATCATGATCACTGCATTTTCTTTCGTTTGCGGTTTTGGACCAGGATAACGGAACTCGTCTTCATTCACATCGGGATTGGTTTCTTTCGCTTTCTGATAAAAGAATCTGACGCTACTCGTTCCATGATGCTGTCTTGCAATAGCTATAAGCTCTTTTGGCATACGATGCTTCTCCAAAATTTCCGCTCCATCTTCCGCGTGGGCTATAATCATATCACGACTTTTCTCGGGTGTCAGTGCATCATGTAGATTACGGCCATTATGTTGATTTTCAATGAAGAATCCTGGATGTATAGTCTTCCCGATATCGTGATAATAGCTGCCAACACGCGCGAGCAACCCATTGGCTCCAATTGCCTCACACGCCGCATCCGCTATATTCGCAACCATAATGCTGTGATGATATGTCCCCGGTGTCTCCACTAAGATTTTCTTTAGTAGCGGATGATTAGGATTCGAAAGCTCCACTAAACGCATATTAGAAAGCAAGTGAAAACTCGACTCGAAAAATGGTAATAACCCCATCGTCAAAGCCCCAGACAACAAACCTGATGAGATGGCTGCCACCGCATAGAAAATCAGCTCGGGTGTTGTATAACTAGTCTGTGTCATCAATAAATAAAATATGATGAACATCATGTTTGATCCCGCCACACCGAGACTTGTCTGTAAAATCGTTGAGCGTCTACCATGTTCACTTAGTAAATAAATACTCACAATCCCACCGAATAGAATATACAGCGCTACTTCCATTTGCATAATTGCGGCCAAGCCTTCTTGCATCATGATACCGGCTGTCGCAGACGTAATTATCGTCGCAAGTACTGCTGAACGCTCGTTAATTAATAGCTTGATCAGCATCGGCACGAGAGCCGTCGGAAATAAAAACGCAATGAGGACATCAAACTCACGATCGATGTAGCCGACGATTTTCATTAAAACGACGGATAGCAGGAAAATACTATAGAAAATACCTAGTGCTTTCTTTTTGAATGCCTCATCTCTTTTGGACTTGCCGAAGTGTATGGCAATCAAACCCGATACGAACAAAACAAACAAAACAATGCCGAACATCGGTTTAAGAGAAGACTGATTAGTTAGGACTCCTGAAAGCTTGAGCTGGTGATACACATCACGATCGATCAACTGTCCTTCACGTACGATGACTTGTCCTTGTAAAATACGAATGGCTTCAACTGAAGCCCGCGCATCCGTCTGATTCTTAACAGTCAATTCTTCATCGACTACCTCTGTTTCCACTACTGCCATTCGCCCGAGGGATAGCGCAACATCAAGCAAATCTCTCGGTAGTGTAGTAGTTTCACGAATTCTGCGCTCCACTTCATAGCGATGAATCGGCACTTGTTCAGCTTTAAACGGCTTCGATAACTCTCTTCCCACTACAAGTGTCAGTAATTCATGCAAATTATTTAGATCATTTTGTTCAGCCGTAAGCAGCTGCTTAAGTTGGTCATGTGTAACGGGTAATAAAGCTTGTTCTTTTTGCAGTCCTTCCAACTTCTCTTGAAGTAACTTCATTTTAGAACTTGACGTCATGCCAGGATCTTCTGTCGCTTCGACTTTGACATCACTGACTGCAGTAAAGATGGAACCGAGGATCGCTTGGCGGTTTTTCATAACATCCTCTGAAAAACGATAGGAATTAGGTACCGCCTGTTCTGCCCGTACACGTTCAAGTTCGGTTTTTTCGATATCTTCTATTGTTTTAGGTGAACGTATAGTTTTCGGTGAAATTTCAAAAGCTGAAATTTCGTACGTTTCGTTTTGTGTACTGCCATACATTAGAAAAAACAATGGGATACTGGAAAGAGAGACGACAAGAAGCAAAAGAAAGGTAAATTTCACTTTTCTTAGTTGTGAAAATAGTTCCTTTAAAGCTGTCATGCAGTTGCCTCCTTTTCGGCAAATGTTCCGCACATGAATGTCTAACTATGTATATTCATCATTCAAAAAAAAGCAGTCAATTAATTAGTTGACTGCTCTTTCTCATATGCATCAATGATCTTCGCAACAATCGGATGTCGGACTACGTCACCTTGTTCCAAATACATGAATTGGATATCTTGCACGTTCTTCAAAATATGTTCTGCAACATTTAGACCAGAATCTACACCACGAGGTAAATCAATTTGCGTTTTATCACCTGTGATGACCATTTTCGATCCAAAACCGAGACGAGTCAAAAACATTTTCATCTGAGCTTTCGTAGTGTTTTGTGCTTCGTCCAAAATAACGAATGCATCGTCAAGCGTTCTTCCACGCATGTACGCAAGTGGTGCAATTTCAATGACTCCACGTTCCATAAGACGTTCTGTATGTTCAGCTCCTAGCACATCGTGTAACGCGTCGTAAAGTGGGCGAAGGTACGGATCAACTTTTTCTTTCAAATCGCCTGGAAGGAATCCTAAGCTCTCTCCAGCTTCAACAGCAGGTCGGGTCAACACAATTCGCTTTACTGAACCCGTTTTCATTGCCTGCACCGCCATCACGACAGCGAGATACGTCTTTCCTGTTCCAGCAGGTCCGATACAAAATATGAGATCTCTTGAACGAATTGCCTGGACATATTCTCTTTGTCCAATGGTCTTTGCACGAATGACTTTCCCCTTTGTATTGCGTGCAATTTCTTCATCGTATAAAGAAGAGAAATATTCAATCGTGCCGTTTTTTGCCATCTCTATTGCTGTTGCCACATCGCGTAAATTAATATTAATACCTTTACGGATCACTTTCAGTAACTGCTCGAGCAATATTTTCGCAGCTACCGCTTGTTCTTCTGCTCCACTGATCGAGATATTTTCACCTCTAGTGTGGATTGAAACTTTCAATTCCTCTTCAATTAAGTTCATGTTCTGATCGGAAATGCCAAGAAGCATAATCGCTTCGTTCGGTTCTTCAATATGAAGTTGAAGTAAATGTTCGCTCAATATTTTCAGTCTCCTTGAGTTATAGGTCGTTTTTCAGCAATGTTTTCATTAAGTAAAAATAGTATAGTCCCACTCACTTTATCATTAGTAAAGGATACATGTAAAATGTTTTCTTCTTTAATTATGCGCTCATTTGTTTTCTTTGACAATAAATCATACTTGATCAATGGCAATATGATGGTCTCTTCCATTCCTTTTTTCAAAAACACTTCCTGAATATGCGTTTCTTTCAGCTTATCCATCACAATAGGGTTTCTAAAACGTATATCTTTTATCTGCTTACCTGTCCAGGGCTTTTGCCAACTGATATCCAAATTCTCTTCTCCTTGAATCGAATAACTAATCGTACGAGGTAATTCAAAATGACATTCTAACCAGTAGTCAGCAAATACTTCCCCATCTGCCCCTACTACTGTCGTTTTCTCTCCTTGTTCTAGAATACCTGTTGCTAGCATATCACCTTTTTTTACGGTTTGATGAATGATACTCGCTCTTTCTCCTCTCGTTAATGCAAAGCGTGTAATGACTCCTCCTGTTTTTGCTACTAGATGGGATGGCTTTTCCTTCACTTCTTCTTTCACTTCAGTGGACAGTGGAGCAAGCATCGGTGAAACAGTTAACGAAGTACCTGTCTTTGAGAACCGGATCCACGATAGAGAGGGTTCATCTTGCATCAGCAGTCGACGAATTTCATCTTCTTCCGGTAATTTGGATAATAAAGTAGGCGCAGTAATTCGCGCTTTCTGCATCTTGGTTTCCATTCGTTGCGCAATTTCCGGTACATCACTTTCCACTGTGATGTTCCACAGAAACAACGAGGCAACTAGCGGGATGAGACAGACGATTAAGAACAATAAAGATGCGAATAATCGATGCTGAACTGTATCCTGACCTTTACGCCTGATTTGTACTTTCACACGGTATTTCCTTCTATAACGACGGATAATATGAATTCCTTTTGAATCCGTCTCAAAAAACATTGCACTTCCAGAGACATACAAGCTGCTGATCTTGACATGCTCTCTTTGTAACCTACTTAGAAAAACAGAACCGTTACGAACATCTTTCACCTGAACTTCAAATCGTTTAGTACTCATGGCTGTTTCCTTCTTCAGGCGTAAAACGCACCGTCACTTCCTGCAGTTCGTCGATCGATATATGGGCGTGTTGTTCAGTCAGCATTAGAACCGTTACATCTTCTCCTTTGACAGTCATGACATAGTCATTCGTTTGAAAGGATACGGATTGTTCGCTTAATGCAAGCAAGCGATAGTTGCCAGTAATCCGCAATGAGTTGAATTCATCTAAAATAATGGATGGATGAAGTGCGAATAATTTTTTCATGAAAAAACCCCCTGTCTCATCCTATGAAAAGACAGGGGGCGGCATGATTACCGTTTTGATTTTGGTGGACCTAAAATTTCTGCATAGACAATCCCTTGCATGATCTGCTGTGGAGTTTTCGGAATCAAGTCTTCCTGCAAAATGGGTTCGTCTTCTAACATGATCTTACCTCCATGTAGTCTTCCTCTGCCCGTTTGACGTTCCGGACGTGACGCAGAAGCAGACTTAGCTGGCTTTTTAGGTTCTGCATAGAAGATTTCTGACTGAGGCGCCTGCGTCTTTACAGGCTGTTCAGGATCTTTCGTTTCTTGTTGAAGATCTTGGAATTCCTTTTGAATATCTTCGAATAGGTTCCTAGATAATTCCTTCAACGAACGCGGCTTCTCTTCAGGAGTTGCATGGGTCCGCTGAGTTTCTCTCTGATTCATTTGACGTTGAGTTGGTTGTGCTGGCCATTGCTGACTTGGCGGTCGTTTCGGTTTTTGACCTGGTTTTTCTTGGTCTTTCTTTTTACCGAATAAAGATCCGAGAGCCAGCATAATGACTAAAATTATCAGTTGTTCCATTATGCATCCCCTTCCCGGGAATTCATCTCGTTATAATTAATCTTTCTTTGGTTGTTGATCCGAACCTGTTTTGCTGATAGAATCCCGCATGCTTGTATCTGCTTGGATATTTTTATAATTCATATAATCCATGATTCCGATATTTCCTGAACGCAAAGCTTCTGCCATAGCTAAAGGTACTTCGGCTTCTGCACCCACAACTTTCGAGCGCATCTCTTGAGTCTTCGCCTTCATCTCTTGTTCACTTGCAACAGCCATCGCACGGCGTTCTTCCGCTTTTGCTTGGGCAATGTTTTTATCCGCCATCGCTTGTTCAGTCTGAAGTTCCGCTCCGATGTTTTTACCGATATCCACATCGGCAATATCAATCGAGAGAATTTCAAACGCTGTACCTGAATCTAAACCTTTTTTCAGAACAGTTTGGGAAATCATATCCGGATTTTCCAGTACTTTTGCGTGGCTGATAGAAGAACCGATTGTCGATACGATACCTTCACCAACACGAGCAACTACAGTTTCTTCACCTGCACCACCGACTAGACGGTCGATGTTTGCACGGACTGTGATTCGAGCTTTCGCTTTAACTTCGATACCGTTCATCGCAACACCTGCGATAAATGGTGTTTCGATTACTTTCGGGTTAACGGACATTTGAACTGCTTCCAAAACATCACGTCCTGCCAAGTCAATTGCTTGTGCTCTTTCGAAAGTCAAGTCGATGTTCGCACGTTGCGCAGCAATCAATGCATTTACAACGCGGTCTACGTTACCACCTGCCAAGTAATGGCTTTCCAACTGGTTGATTGATACTGTTAGACCCGCTTTATGTGCTTTGATTAACGGGTTAACTACCCTGCTCGGGATAACCCGACGTAAACGCATACCGACTAACGTGAAGATACTTACCCGTACGCCTGCCGCCATTGCGGAAATCCATAGCGTGACTGGCACAAATGTAAAGAATACCGCCAGTACGATGATGATAATGAAGACTGCAGCTACCAGTCCGATTGTTCCTAGTCCCATCATAAGCCTTGTTCCTCCTCTTTCTTCTCTCTTACTACAATTCTGAAACCTTCTACTGCTACGACAACTACTTGTTTACCACTCTCGATATAACGACCTTCTGATACTACATCGATTCGTTCACCGTCCAACTCGGCGACACCTGATGGATAAAGTGGTGTAATGGTTGTGGCAACTTTCTGCAACAATTCATTACGATTTTTGTTGGAGACGTAACCGCTTTCCGTATCCATCGTATCCATTAAAATGATTTTGTTCAACAGATGAAGTTTTTTACCGAAGAATTTCATAATAACCACTACTCCTATACATGCTACGGCTATCGCAATTAGCACCGAAATTGCCATGAATGCCAAGTTTGTGCCTGCCAATAAAATACTTCCTATGATAGCTAAGATTCCGAAGATCCCCGCTATCCCCCCTGCAACAAAGAATTCGGCAATTATAAGGGCGACGCCGAGCAGGAATAATAACAATGTTTCATAACCCGCAAGACCCGCTACTGTGTGTCCGTAGAAGAATAAAAACAGAGCGGTTAACCCCATGCTTCCCGGCACACCAAAGCCTGGTGAATATAATTCAACAATCAGACCGAGACTTGCAACGGAAAGTAAAATCGGGACTACGACCGGATGGGTGATGAATCGCGCCATTTTCTCTGTAAACGTTTCCGTTGTAGAAATAACTTGCGCTCCTTCCAAATCTAGCTTCTTAAGTAACTCATCAAATGTAGCCACTGTACCTTCACTGTACTTCACTTGTTCAGCTTCGTCAGCAGTGAGAGTCAGAAGTTCCCCTTTTTGTGCACGTAAGTCTGGCAGATCGATATCGGGATTTGCCATGGCTAGTGCATATTGTGGATCACGGCCTGAGTGCTTTGCGGCATTTTTCATTTGCGCCAACCAATAACTATTGGCTTTCGTTTCTGCTGCATTTCCCGATCCATCGATGACTTGTGCAGCACCGATCGAACCGTTTGGTGTCATGTAGATTTCATCTGCATAGAGCGCAAGGAAAGCTCCCGCGGATAGCGCCCGATCGTTGATGAAAGCAATAATTTTTACATCATCAGTCGTTTTCATCAGCTTGGCGATTTGGTCAGCAGCGTCTACAAACCCTCCAGGAGTGTCTATATCTAACACAATCGTCTCTGCACCTTCAGCTTTGGCTTCTTTGAATGAACGCTGTAGGAATGCATGCAGCCCCTTTTCTACTTCTTGGTGAAGGGGTACGCGATATACTTTTGTTTCAGCTGCGTCTGAGTGTATAAAAGGCAACGCGATTGTACCGATGAATAAAATGAGCAGAAAAACTGACCTAATCATTTTAGACATTATTTTCTCACCTCTCTCTACTGCCTATTATACTTACTATTTACGTTTGAAGAAGCATTTGGTTTCATTTAATCGCAATTAAATAAAAGTATTTCTTTCTGTGTGTCATTGCTTGTTAGTATATGGATTATATATGGATAAAAATGAGCAAATAGTTGAAGCCTTGTTTAAAGTTGTAGAGGATGAGGTTTGAATTAGAAGACTAAATTAGTGTCTATGAAGGGATGGAAGCTCCAGATGGCGGATGCTTTCCCATGGGCCTTCGGTGAATCAACTGATCGCTGCGCTCTCTTAGTTGTCTCACTTGATCAGGCTGATCTATCGGGAAGAGCCGTAACGAAGAACGGCTTTTGCGAGTAAAAGCGAAGCGTTAGGAACACATCTTTGCACTCACCGCCAGCTTCCGCTTCCATCCTACTCATTAAGTGGAGATACTTGGAACATTCATCGGAGCTAGTGAGTGAATTATTTTTGTGCTTAAACTTAATTAAGTTCAAGTTCAAAATAGATTATAAACATAACTTCAATGCACAACAAAAAGTATCATCCATTTACATTGCAAGGGATTGGCGCGTAGGAGGGGCGACTCCCAGAGGATCAGTTCGACAGGCGAGACAACCAAGGGAGCTTGCGACTGGTTGGCTCGCCGCGAACCCTCAAAAGCGTCCCCTCCAAAGTGCCAATCCCCACCCCTAGACCTTCGCCAACTACTCCTATAAATGGCTTAGTAAATTCCAGACAATAAAATAAACCGAAAATCCATGGAAGGATTTTCGGTTTATAAGAAATTACATTAGTAGGTAATATCAAAATTCAATGTAGGCAGAAATTAGAACTTGCGCTTACGTGCAGCTTCAGATTTCTTTTTACGTTTTACACTTGGCTTATCATAGAATTCACGCTTTCTACTCTCTTGTATTGTACCACTCTTGGATACAGTACGTTTGAAGCGGCGAAGAGCGTCTTCAAGTGATTCATTTTTGCGAACGACTGTCTTAGTCATATCTCTTGTCCCTCCCTCCAAACACACACTTCGAAACATAGCACTTTGCTATGTACTATAAAATTATATCGTATATTTTCTGTTTGGTCAATAAAAACTATTAGAATATCATGAGAAGTTTTACGAATTACTCTTATACCGTAATCAATAATCGGCTGATGATGATAGGCCTTGCATGATGGAAACACCTGAACTCGCACCAATGCGTGTTGCACCCGACTCCATCATACGATCTACGTCTTCCGCACTGCGCACACCGCCACTCGCCTTGACTCCAATTGCCGGTCCTACTACAGCACGCATCAGCTTCACGTCTTCTGGAGTTGCACCGCCAGTAGAAAATCCAGTCGATGTTTTGACGAAGTCCGCTCCTGCGAGCACTGCTAGTTCACATGCTGTACGTTTTTGGATATCGTCCAGCAAGGAGGTTTCAATTATCACTTTTACTAAAGCCTTACCTCTTGCGGCTTCTACAACGGCTGCAATGTCATTTTGTACTTGTTCAAGCAATCCACTTTGTAATGCACCAATATTAATGACCATATCTACTTCCGTGGCCCCGTTAGCAATCGCGTCTTTTGTCTCAAACGCTTTAACTTCAGATGTGCTTGCACCTAAAGGAAAGCCAATCACAGTGCAGACTTTTACTTCCGTGCTTTGTAAAGCTTCTGCAGCTGTTTTGACCCAAGTCGGATTAATACATACTGAAGCGAAAGAATATTTCTTAGCCTCTTCACATAATTCCAGTACTTGCTGTTTTGTTGCCTCTGCCTTTAACAGCGTATGATCGATATAAGCGGCATAGTTTGTAGTCAATGAAAGCGCTCCTTTTTTACGTACCGTTTTTTTCAGTATAACAAAGCTTACATTTCGTTGCACGAAAAAGACCACCCATTACAGGTGGTCCATATTAAATCGTTATTTTTTCTTCTGTAAGTACACGGACAGGTTGACCTTCACTGTAAGGATAGCCTGCTTTCGTAATTTTCACTTTTATAATTTGTCCGATCATCGTTTCGTCTGCAGGCAAGATTACTTTCAAATAATTATCTGTATAGCCTACATAGAGATCCTGATCAGTGTCGTCTTTAAAGCTTTCTTCCGGAATAACTTCGAGTACTTCGCCTTCAAAACGAGAAGCGTAATTTTTTGCTAATTGATCGTTCAATGTTAATAAACGGTGGACGCGTTCGTTTTTCACACTTTCGTCGACTTGATCTTCCATGCGAGCAGCAGGTGTGCCAGTTCTCTTCGAATAAGGGAACACATGGAGCTCAGAAAACTTATGGTCACGAATAAAGTTATAAGTTTCCATAAACTCTTCTTCTGTTTCACCCGGGAAACCTACGATGACGTCAGATGTAATAGCGAGATCCGGCAACGCTTCGTTCAGGCGCTGTAGACGATCAGAGAAAAATTCCATTGTATATTTACGGCGCATCCGTTTAAGTACAGTATCTGAACCTGACTGAATAGGAATATGCAAGTGGCGTACAATAATAGTAGAGTCGCGTAATACATCGATTACTTCGTCTGTTAATTGGCTCGCTTCGATTGAACTAATACGTAGACGCTTCAATCCTTTTACTTGCTGTTCTAGGTCACGTAACAGACGAGCTAAGTTATAGCCTTTTAGATCTTCACCGTAACCACCTGTATGAATACCTGTTAAGACGATTTCAAGATAGCCTGCATCGACAAGTTGCTGTGCTTGATGAATCACTTCTTCAGGATCACGTGAGCGCATTAACCCTCTAGCCCACGGAATGATACAGAATGTACAGAAGTTATTACAACCTTCTTGTATTTTTAACGAAGCACGTGTGCGATCAGTGAATGACGGTACGTCGAGTTCTTCGTAGACACGGTTTTTCATAATGTTGCGCACCGCATTAATCGGTTGGCGCTCTTCACGGAATTGGTCGATCAGCCCAAGTAGTTTTGAACGATCTTGTGTACCTACTACAATATCCACACCTGGAATCGCCATAATTTCTGCTGGCGATGTTTGCGCATAACAACCCGTTACACAGATGACTGCGTCTGGATTTTTACGAATGGCACGACGGATCACTTGTCGGCTCTTTTTATCACCGGTATTCGTTACTGTACATGTATTAATAACATAGACATCAGAATTCTGATCAAACTCTACTCTTTCATAGTTTGCTTCTTGGAACAGTTGCCAAATAGCTTCTGTTTCATAATGATTCACTTTACAACCTAGCGTATGAAAAGCTACGGTTTTCGTAAGCTCATTGTTACTCATATTTATTTTTCATCCTTTCATTACAATCAATAAAAAACACGACTTAAACTATAATATCACAATCGTGCATAATGGGCATAACGCAACCTTACTATATAAGTTGAACTTAAGAAGTAATCATCTCATGGGAACCGTTGATTTCCGTTCCAGGCGGACGCGTTCCGCGGGCACGGCCTCAATCTCCTCGTCCGCTACGCTACCTGCGGGGCTTTCAGCTCGTGCTGTTCCCGCTGGAGTCGCCGCCTTCCTCTCCAATCAACTTAGTGTATCCTAAATCTTTAATTCAATTTATATAGAAAGTAAAAACGGTCTGTAAACTTCAAAAAAGTCCTGCTTGTTAGTCGATACGATAAGAAATTGGCGAACGTACGAACACGGCTTTCCTAAAGAGTAAAGTTATAACTTATTAAAAAACTACCTGAGGGTAGTCGTAAAGAATCCAATTATCAGGAATGGGAAATTGGTTAAATTTGACCCCGGTGTGGTATGAATCATGTGCAAAAACATGATGATCTCTTAGTGTGAAAAACGAGACGGCGTACTTGTCCGAGTATGGTAAAATACACAACATTAGATTGTTCTTCCTCTGGTGAGTACTTTAACCGGAATAGATTATAATGAAGAACGTATCCAAGCAAAATTAGGCTACCTGACACCCATAAAATATGGTGTCAGGTAGCCTAATCATGTGTTTTATATGTGTCTCATATCGCTATGTCAGTCTAATTTATTATACGTGCTTTATTTCTTTAATGAACTAAATAAAGAATCGTAAGCTATAACGACTTCCTGGTAATAACCGACTAACTTGTCCCAAACCGTTGATTGAATTGCTTCATCATTCTCAGCAGGAACTTCTAGAGTATCATCTCTATTAGTCGCATCTTCAGCTACTTCTTCGTCCCCAGCAGGAACTTCTAAAGCGTCATCGCTATTAGTCACATCTTCAGCTAGTTCCTCGTCCTCAGCTGGAACTTCTGGAGTGACATCGCTAGTAGTCGCATCTTCAGCTACTTCTTCGTCCCCAGCAGAAACTTCTGGAGTGTCATCGCTAGTAGTCGCATCTTCAGCTACTTCTTCATCCCCAGCAGGAACTTCTGGAGTGTCATCGCTAGTAGTCGCGTCTTCAGCTACTTCTTCATCCCCAACAGGAACTTCTGGTGTGTCATTACCCTCGTCTGTTGTTTCATCCTCTACATCTTCACCTTCAATGGGAAGTGCCACAAGGTCGTCGCCTTCAGTAGGTGCTTCGATTACAATATCATCTTCAAGAGGCAAGATCCCACCAAGACGATCTTGGATGAGGTAATCATAATATTCAATTAAACTATTATAGTTCTGTATGACAGACCTATATTCATTCGCTAGATTTTCTGTTATAATCGTATCATCAGTAATTTGGTCAGTTGACGGCGTATCCCCAATGATATTCTCGTCAGCTGGCTCTTCTATTTCCTCTAATGAATCTTCTACGATTTCCGTTTCGTCTTCATCGGTTGCATCCACATCTACTTCCTCTTCGTCAACTGGAAGTTCAGCGTTTTCGTTTTCATCGATCGCATCCTCATCTGCTTCCTCTTCGTCAACTGGAAGTTCAGCGTTTTCATCTTCATCAATCGAATCCTCATCTACTTCCTCTTCGTCAATTGGAAGTTCAGCGTTTTCGTCTTCATCGATCGCATCCACATCTACTTCCTCTTCGTCAACTGGAAGTTCAGCGTTTTCATCTTCATCAATCGAATCCTCATCTACTTCCTCTTCGTCAATTGGAATTTCAGCGTTTTCGTCTTCATCGATCGCATCCACATCTACTTCCTCTTCGTCAACTGGAAGTTCAGCGTTTTCGTCTTCATCGACCGGATCTTCATCTACTTCCTCTTCGTCAACTGGAAGTTCAGCGTTTTCGTCTTCATCGACCGGATCTTCATCTACTTCCTCTTCGTCAACTGGAAGTTCAGCGTTTTCGTCTTCATCAATCGCATCTTCATCTGCTTCCTCTTCGTCAACTGGAAGTTCAGCGTTTTCATCTTCATCGATCGCATCTTCATCTACTTCCTCTTCGTCAACTGGAAGTTCAGCGTTTTCGTCTTCATCAATCGCATCTTCATCTGCTTCCTCTTCGTCAACTGGAGGTTCAGCGTTTTCATCTTCATCGACCGGATCTTCAGTTGGTACTTCACCATCTACAGGAATGTCATCTGATTCGTCCTCCTCTAAAGGATCATCCGTTTCATCTTCGCCTTTTGCTTTTTCTTGCCACTTTTTACTTGCAATGGTGCGCATTATTTTTCCTTTTTCGGGTGAACCCGGAATGCTCGTTGCATAAGATGAAACTTCTTCACCATGATTTTTAAATTGTGTAACCTCACTCTTTTCGTCGGCTGACGCGGCTCCTGCTCCGAATAATGCAGCAGTTACCATTGAAGTTGACATTACAAACGGCAACAATTTCTTGTTCGTGTTTTTTTCGTTTTGATTTTTTATATCCTTAACCAATACCATCAAACTCCCTTCGATTTTTAAAAATTAAAATTTCAACCACTCTAACCGTACATTCAACATGCATTCTATTAAGTTGCTATGTACATCTACCTCCTTGAAGGCAAGACAGGTTCGTCCGAAATGAAGCTCTCCGACGAATCATTTATCAATGTCCCGTCTGCATCTACAACAATAACAAAGTAAAAAAATAAGCGGATAACAATTATGTGACAAATTTCAATGGAAAAACTATCCTTTGTCATAATTGAAAAGCGTTCCCAGAGTCCTAGTTCTAAAAAGGAAAAAGATGAAAACAAGGGACCTTACTAGCAGAAGCGCCGTGGAGTCTCGTTTTATATTTTGTAAAAAAGTCGATAAAGTCTTCCATTTGTGGCATGTGTTACTTTTTCAGTATATTTCTAGTGAGATCTTAAGACCTAACCAACTCTGTTACATTCGGGAATAAACAAAGAAGTTTTGTGACAAATCTGAAGTTTCGTGTAATATTGCGCTCCAAAAGAAATCTTTCTGTAATAGAAGTAGAAAGCAAAGTAACTTTCGAGGTCAGAGGAATGGGAATATAACTCTTCACTTCTTTATAGATTATGAGTCGCGCTTATTTCCTATTGACTTAAAGGGTATTCATTCTTCCTAACCAAATTTTGCGTTAAGTACACTAACTATCATTCTTTAACATCAAACATATTAGCCAGCTTTACACGTGCTTAATCGAAAACAATTTGGCATCATGTTGTGATGAAGCGCTGTTTATAAAACTTCGAACTGGGAAACGAGGAAACGCGTTAGTCCGGTATTTGTTGGTAATGCTCTGCATTTTTTATCACCAAAGAGATACAGCAAGCTAGCCACGTTGATCATCAAGCCTTATCGGATATAGTCGGCAGCGAGTCATTATCTGATTTTGTTCATACGATAATTGATAATATCATTGTTTTAGATAAGCGCGCGCAATCCATTACTTTTATAAACGGTGTCACGCACACATCTGCGTATAGGATACTTTTTCAAAGTCACTCTACACTGACACGCTATCATTACAATGAAAAAACCACTTAAAATGGTGATTTTAAGTGGTTTTTGCCAAGCGCGTTACCCTACGTTGCCACAGGGTAAGGACGCAATCATATTTAAATGTACAACCCACAGCCTAGTGTATGAATAGCAACTGAAGACATAAGTTGTTCAGTTCTTTCATTCAAATTCATAAGACATAGCGGACAATACATATAAAGGTGCTGTTTCCGTGCGTAGGATTCTAGGCCCCAACGACACAGGGAGGAAACCTGCATCTTGAAGTAAAGCGGCTTCTTCCCGCGCTAATCCGCCTTCCGGTCCAAAAACAACTACTATCGATTGTCCATGATAAACGTTTTTCAGACGGTCCGCAATCTTATGCGGCATATCACTTTTCGCATCTTCTTCATCCGCAAACAATTTGACATCAAAGGAATCTGTATACGTAATCAATTGCTTGACGCTTTGGACGGATAAAATCTCGGGTATCTGGTTACGATGACTTTGTTCAGCGGCTTCCTTAGCAATTTTTTGCAAACGTTCGATACGTTTATCGCCTTTTTTAGCATCCCATTTGACGATGGATCGACTGGCAGCAAAAGGAATCAATCGACTCATACCGAGTTCGGTACTTTTTTGCGTTATCAAATCCAGTTTATCGCCTTTAGGCAATCCGCAGGCAATCGTTACAGCTATCGGTAACTCGTTATTTTTGTCCAGTTGTCTCTGCTGAGAAACGGTAACGATGTCTTCAGAAATACTGTCGATCATCGCTACCGAAGCTACGCCATCATAGACAGTCAGTATTTCCTGACCTGGCGTCATGCGCATTACTTTGACGATATGCTTATAATCATCCCCACCGATTGCTACTTGACGCTGCTCATTAAATGGTTGATTTAGAAAATAACGTTGCATGATTATTCACTACCCTTACGCGCAATGATCGCTACCCAATCTTCCATGAGAACCGTTTCCAAAATCTCAAAACCTTGCGCCATCAAGTCGTTGCGCACTTCGTCCCGTTTCGCACCGATGATACCGGATGTAATAAATAATCCACCTGGTTTAACGAGTTGATATGCATCTTGGGAAAACGACATGATCACTTCCGCCAATATATTCGCAATAATCATGTCGGGCGGTTCTTCTATCGAATCGAGAAGATTACCTTTCAAGACGGTAATGCGATCATCTGCATCGTTATACGTCACATTTTCCTGTGCAGCGCGTACAGCCACTTCATCCAAGTCAAGCGCGGTAATATGTTTTGCCCCAAGTAAAGCAGCGCCGATTGCTAGGACTCCAGAACCTGTTCCTACATCCACAATCATTTGATCAGGTTGAAGGTATTTTTCCAACGCTTGTAAACAGAGGACTGTCGTAGGATGTGTGCCCGTACCGAATGCCATCCCTGGATCCAATTCGATGATCAATTCATCAGATTCCACTGGTGTATACTCTTCCCATGTAGGAACAATGGTGAAACGCTTTGAGATCTTTACCGGATGGAAGTATTGTTTCCACGAGTTAGCCCAATCTTCTTCATCCACTTCTGTAATGCCTATAGTAAAGCGTCCAGGATTTAATGAAAACTGACGAAGGCTTTCAATTTCTAATTCAAGATTTTCAACTGTTTCATTGATGAAACTAGTGACAGGCAAATAAGCTTTTATAATAACACCCTCGATTGGGAAGTCATCTCTATCTAATGCATATATTTCACCGTATTGGTCTACTCGTTCTTTTCCAGGTTCTTCGGAATCTTCAATTACGACTCCGCTCGCGCCTGCTTCATGCAAGATGTTCGCTACTGCCTCGGTTGCTTCATGTGTCGTGTGCACGGAAACTTCAGACCATTTCACAGTTAGTCAATCCTTTCATTCACCTTTAAAAGTGCGTTTGATTTTATCGAAGAATGAGCTGGAATACTCATCAGGTGATTCCCCTTCAATTGATGCAAACTCACGCAATAATTCTTTTTGTCGCTCCGTCATTTTTTTCGGAGTCGTCACTTTGACGATCACATGTTGGTCGCCTGTTCCATGACCGTGTACATTTGGAACCCCTTTGCCACGAAGGCGGAAAGTTGTACCGTTTTGTGTACCGGCTGGAATCTTCAATTTTACTTTTCCATGCACCGTTTGCACTTCGAGTTCGTCTCCTAATGATGCTTGCGGGAACGTCAAGTTCAATTCCAGTATAATATCATCCTCTTCACGAATGAAACGTTTATGTGGACGGACATTAAAGACGATGTACAAGTCTCCAGGAGGTCCTCCATTAATTCCTGCTTCACCTTGTCCACCTACCCGTAGACGTTGTCCTTGGTCTACTCCAGCCGGAATCGTTATTTTGATGACTTTGTTTTTCGTTACGCGACCTTTACCACGACAAACTTCACATTTTTCAGGAATAATTTTTCCTGTCCCCTGACATGTAGGACATGTTCTGCGGTTCACAACTTGACCAAATGGTGTGTTTTGAGCGAATGAAACCTCACCTGAACCATGACATTCCGTACATGTTTTAACGCTTGTGCCTTTTTTAGCACCCGTGCCATCACATGTATCACATTCTTCCTCACGAGGAATATCAATTTCTGTTTCTTTACCGAAAATGGCATCCATAAAGTCGACTGTCATTGTATATTGCAAGTCATTACCTTTTTGTGGAGCATTTGGATCTCTTCTTCTTGCACTGCCACCGAAGAACGTGCTGAAAATATCTTCAAAGCCAAAGCCATCTGCACCTCCGCCGCCAAATCCACCGAAGCCTGCACCTGGCCCATTGTGACCGTATTGATCATATTCGGCTCTTTTGTTCTCATCGCTCAACACTTCAAATGCTTCTGTTACTTCTTTAAATTTTACTTCCGCATCCGCTTCTTTGTTCAAGTCTGGATGGTACTTTTTAGAAAGTGTACGGTATGCTTTGCGGATCTCTTCCTTCGTAGCGGATTTAGAAACGCCCAGCACCTCATAGTAATCTCGTTTACTCATCATTGCACCCCTCATCGCATTTTACCTGTTGTTCATTGTAACACGTTAATATCGAATTTTGTTAAGTTAACAAACGAAAAAGTCAAAGCCGGAATTCGGACTTTGACTTTTCCGTCAATAGCTATTTTAATTTACTTATTTATTATCTTTGTCATCTTCTACTTCTTCGAAATCTGCGTCCACTACACTGTCGTCTTCTTGACCAGGTTGTGCATCGCCTTGAGCCGCTTGCGCTTCTGCAGTAGCTTGCTCATATAGTTTTACAGATAGAGCTTGTACCAATTCGTCAAGTTTTTCTTTCTTCGAACGAATTTCCTCAAGGTCTCCAGATTCATTAGCAGCTTTCAATTCTTCCAACGCTGCCTCTGCTTCTTTAACTTCCGCTTCGTCCACTTTGCCTTCTATATCTTTAAGTGTCTTTTCAGCCATAAATACTAACTGATCCGCTTCGTTGCGAAGTTCTGCTTCTTCTTTACGCTTTTTATCTTCTTCAGCGTGTGCTTCCGCATCTTTCACCATTTGATCAATTTCTTCATCGGAAAGACCTGAACTAGATTGGATCGTGATGTTCTGTTCTTTTTGTGTACCCATATCTTTCGCTTTAACATTGACGATACCGTTTTTGTCGATGTCGAATGTTACTTCGATTTGAGGAACGCCACGTGGTGCTGGTGGAATGTCCGTCAATTGGAAACGGCCTAATGTTTTATTGTCAGTTGCCATCGGACGCTCACCTTGCAATACATGGATGTCTACTGCCGGCTGGTTGTCAGCTGCTGTAGAGAACACTTGTGACTTGCTCGTAGGGATTGTCGTGTTGCGGTCAATTAGTTTTGTGAAAACAGAGCCCATTGTTTCAATACCTAATGATAGAGGTGTTACGTCAAGAAGTACAACGTCTTTTACGTCTCCAGTTAAGATTGAACCTTGAACTGCCGCACCCATCGCTACTACTTCGTCTGGGTTTACGCCTTTGAACGGCTCTTTGCCCGTTACATTTTTGATTGCTTCTTGTACTGCTGGAATACGTGTAGAACCACCAACTAAGATGACACGGTCGATGTCAGAAGCTGTTAGATCTGCGTCTTTTAATGCTTGACGAGTTGGAATCATGGAACGTTCTACAAGGCTTGCTGTTAACTCATCGAATTTAGCGCGAGTCAATGTGATTTCCAAGTGTAGTGGTCCTGCTTCTCCAGCCGTGATGAACGGAAGTGAGATGGAAGTGGATGTTACACCAGACAAATCTTTCTTCGCTTTTTCAGCTGCATCTTTTAGACGTTGCATAGCCATTTTATCTTTCGAAAGATCAATGGAGTTTTCTTTACGGAATTCTTGTACCAAGTAATCAATGATAATGTCGTCAAAGTCGTCTCCACCAAGTTTATTGTCACCTGCTGTTGAACGTACTTGGAATACTCCGTCGCCAAGTTCTAGAATGGATACGTCAAATGTACCGCCACCTAGGTCATATACTAGAATGGTTTGATCTTCATCCGTTTTATCCATACCATAAGCTAGTGCTGCCGCTGTTGGCTCGTTGATGATACGCTCTACTTCAAGACCAGCGATTGTACCAGCATCTTTTGTTGCTTGACGCTGTGCATCGTTAAAGTACGCAGGAACTGTAACAACAGCCTTCGTTACTTTTTCGCCCAAGTATTCTTCAGCATAACCCTTCATGTATTGAAGAATCATAGCAGAAACTTCTTGTGGAGAATATTCTTGGCCATCCACTTCTACTTTGTAGTCCGTACCCATATGTCTTTTAACAGACATGATCGTGTTAGGGTTTGTGATGGATTGACGTTTTGCAACTTCCCCTACTTGACGTTCGCCGTTTTTGAATGCAACTACGGACGGTGATGTTCTGTTGCCTTCAGGATTCGGAATTACTTTCGCTTCTCCGCCTTCATATACTGCTACTACTGAGTTTGTTGTACCTAAATCAATACCGATAATTTTGCTCATGTGTAATTTTCCTCCTATAATGTGAATGCTGTAATTTTTTACTCGTTTACTTTAACCATGGATGGTCGTAGTACACGTTCTTTCAGTTTATATCCTTTTTGCAGTTCTTCCAAAACAATTCCAGAATCTTTTCCTTCTTCATTGCCTGTCATTACTGCTTGATGGAAGTTTGGATCAAACTCTTGATCAAGCGCTTCGATTTCTTCCAGGCCGTCAGACTTTAAAGCTTCTAGTAATGAACGATAAACCATTTCCATCCCTGTTAAGAGGGCCTTCGTCTCTTCCTCTTTTGCTTCAACAGAAAGTGCACGTTCGAAGTTATCAAGTACAGGCAGAACATTAACCATTACATTTTGTGAACGGTATGTTTGCAACGTTTGATAGTCGAGTGAAGCTCGTCTCTTAACGTTTTCCATATCTGCCATTATGCGTAATTTCTTACCTTCTTCTTCTTCAAGAGCTTTTGTTAACTCATCTATCTTTTTCTCAAGCTCTTGTTCTAAAGTGAGCTCTTCGACGATTTCTTCAGCATCTTGCTGTTCTGTCGCTTTAGTTTGCTCTTGCTCATCTTCGGAAAGATTTTCATCTAGTTGCTCTTCAAACTCTTGATTTTCTTTCACGTGTCTTGCCTCCCGTTTCCGTCTTTTCCGATTGTTAACTGATGAAGAGCGGAAGATAAATCACTGCTTAGTATATCGAGCAATGTAATAACTCTTCCGTAATCCATCCGCTTCGGACCGATAATTGCGATGGAACCTTCCATATTCTCTCCTGCCGAGTACGTGGAAGTAATCACGCTGTAGTCTTCCATTTCAATCACATTATTTTCAGAACCAATACGAACTTGAATCCCTTGTTCGTTTTTTTGGAAAAGCCCCATGGCAGGATTACCTTTCTCTATTAGTTCGAAAAATGATTGCATCTTCTGGAAGTCGTGAAATTCCGGTTGTTTCCACATATTCAACTTCCCGCCAAAATACAATCGTTCTTCCGGCTCCACTGCCATTGCTTGCTGCAAGGAGCTGAATAGTTGTTCAGCTTGGTGAATATGTTGTTCAAATACATGCTTCGCTTCGAGTTGTAATTTTTGCTGCAACTGCACTAGCGATGTGCCGATTAGGCGTTCATTTAAAATATTTACCGTCTTCTCAATTTCCGAAGCAGTGAGACCAGGTGGCACATCAAAGATCCGATTTTCCACATGTCCGTTATCCGTTACGATAATCGCCACTGCCCGTTGTTGATCTAGTGGAACAATAGAGAATTTCTTGACGGCATGCGTAGAGGTATCAGGTCCAAGTAGGATGGACGTATAATTCGTTAAGTCAGATAGAATGGTTGCGGATTTCCGAATTAATTCTTCTGATTCTCCCACTTTCTCCTGAAACATCGTACGTAACTGCAAGCTGTCTTCCAGGCCTAAAGCTTGTGGTTGCAATAAGTGGTCCACAAAGAATCGATAGCCTTTTTCGGAAGGCACTCTTCCAGATGATGTGTGAGTCTTCTCTAAATAACCCATATCCTCCAGATCCGCCATGTCATTCCGAATCGTTGCCGAACTAAATGGCGCTTCCGGCTTTTTCGACAGTTGTCTCGAACCAACCGGTTGAGCAGACTCGATGAAATCTTTCACTGTCAATTGTAGTATGAGCAATTGTCTGTTTGTCAACATGATCATCACTCCTGTTAGCACTCATTAACCTCGAGTGCTAATACTACTCATAATTTATCAAATTCTATTTTATATGTCAACGAATCAAACTCAATCTCCCAATAAAAATTCCTGAAATACCGAATTCCCTTGAAAAACACCTTTTCTAGTTAAGCGGAGATGGTCTCCATCGATTTCTAAAAGTCCTTGTTGTTGCATTTTTTCTATCGGTTTACCGAATACTTGATGAATAGGGCGCTGGAATTTCTGCTCGAATTCTTGCATCGATATTCCTTCAATGATTCGTAGACCAAGAAACATTTCTTCCTCCATCGATTCGGCAAGAGTTACTTCATGCACATCTTTACGAGGTAACTTTCCTTCCTCCAATAGATTAATGTAATGTGTCAACGGTCCGACGTTCGCATAACGCTCGTTGCCAATATAACCATGGGCGCCTGCACCAATACCTGCATAGTTGGAGTTTTCCCAATAAATCAGGTTATGAAACGAAGGATGTTCAGGTTTAGCAAAATTACTGATTTCATATTGATCGCGACCTGCTGCACTCATGCGATCCATCACCATGGAGAACATCTCTGCTTCCATGTCTTCTCCTGGCAAGGGCAAATTCCCTTTGACCATTCGATTATAAAAGACGGTTTTCGGTTCTACGATCAATGAATAGGCGGAGTAATGAGGCAGATCTAGCGTCAATGCACGATCAAGTGTCTCTTCCCATTCTTTCAATGTTTGTGTCGGTAGGCTGTACATTAAATCAATGCTAATGTTTTCGAAGCCGACTTTACGTGCCGCCTGAATAACATTCTCCACGTCTTCATTAGAATGTGTTCGCCCAATTTGTTTCAGTAATCGTTCATTAAAAGTTTGCACGCCGATCGACAAGCGATTTACGCCACTTTCCTTCAGTATAGAAAGTTGTCCTTCCGATAAATCATCAGGGTTTGCTTCTGTTGTGAATTCTTTCAATGCCGTGACGTCGATATACTGTGAAACAATTGTCAGTAACCGATCGAGCTGAGGAACGTTGAGTGCCGTCGGTGTGCCACCGCCTAAAAAGACAGTTTCCACTTCTTGAAATGAAAAGCCGGCTTCTTTCATATAATAAAATTCTTTGCCAATCGATTCGATGTATTGATCGACGGGTTGATTTTTCAGAAATACTTTATTGAAATCGCAATAATGACAAATTTGCTGGCAAAACGGTATATGGATATACACTCCCCGCATGCTGTCACATCCTTTGTTTGAGTATGTAAACAGCAAAAAGAGGGCGCTTTGCCCCCTTTTCGCTGAATTCAATTATTCTTCATCCATCTTAAGAACAGCCATGAACGCTTCTTGTGGAACTTCCACAGAGCCAACTTGCTTCATCTTTTTCTTACCTTCTTTTTGTTTCTCAAGCAATTTACGTTTACGAGAAATATCTCCACCGTAACATTTTGCTAAGACGTTTTTACCCATAGATTTAATGGTTGAACGTGCAACGATTTTCTGCCCGATTGCCGCTTGGACAGGCACTTCGAACTGTTGCCTTGGAATTAACGACTTCAGTTTCTCAACAATCGCCTTCCCACGTTCGTAGCTAAAGTCACTGTGCACGATAAAGCTTAACGCATCGACAGTTTCACCATTTAACAAAATATCCATTTTAACGAGTTTCGATCGTTTATAGCCAATCAATTCATAATCCAGTGATGCGTACCCTTTTGTACTAGACTTTAATTGGTCAAAGAAGTCATAAACGATCTCAGCTAATGGCAGTTCATAGATAATATTGACACGGGATGCGTCCATATAATCCATCGTCAAGAAATCTCCACGTTTACGCTGACAGAGCTCCATAACAGACCCTACGTAATCATTTGGTACCATAATCGAAGCTTTAACATATGGTTCTTCGACAAAGTCTACTTTTTGTGCACTAGGCATCATCGATGGGTTATCGACGTTCATCGTCGACCCGTCCGTTAAGTTTACTTTATAAATAACGCTAGGTGCTGTCGTGATCAAATCGATCTTGAATTCACGTTCGATTCGCTCCTGAATGATCTCCATGTGTAACAGTCCTAGGAAACCACAACGATAACCGAAGCCTAGCGCTTGTGATGTCTCTGGCTCATATTCAAGTGCAGAGTCATTTAGTTCGAGCTTTTCAAGCGCTTCACGCAAATCGTTGTATTTGGATGTATCGATTGGATACAGTCCGCAGAACACCATCGGATTCATACGACGGTAACCTGGCAATGCTTCCTCGGCAGGATCATTGACAAGTGTAATCGTATCCCCTACTTGTGTATCGCCTACTGTTTTAATGGAGGCAGATAAGAATCCTACATCTCCTACAGTCAATTCATCACGTGGAGAAATACCTGGAGTGAAGACACCTAGTTCCAGTACTTCAAATTCTTTACCCGTTGCCATCATGCGAATCATATCGCCAGGCTTTACTTTTCCTTCTACGATACGAATATTGACGATAACACCTTTATATTGATCATAGTGAGAGTCAAAGATCAACGCTTTTAGTGGCGCATCCGGATCTCCTTGTGGTGCTGGAACTTTTTCTACGATCTGTTCCAGGATTTCATCAATCCCAATTCCGGCTTTCGCGGAAGCTAATACTGCTTCGGATGCGTCTAATCCAATCACATCTTCAATTTCTTTTTTCACACGGTCTGGATCAGCCGCCGGTAGGTCGATTTTATTAATAACAGGTAATATTTCCAAATCATTGTCTAGCGCTAGATAAACGTTCGCCAATGTTTGCGCTTCGATGCCTTGCGCAGAATCTACTACAAGAATAGCGCCTTCACAAGCAGCTAAACTTCTTGAAACTTCATATGTGAAGTCGACGTGTCCTGGTGTATCGATCAAGTGGAACGTATAGTCTTCACCATTCTTTGCTGTATAGACTAACTGAACGGCATTCAATTTAATGGTGATACCGCGCTCACGTTCTAGATCCATCGAATCCAATGATTGGGCCTTCATGTTACGTGTTTTCACTATTTCTGTTTTTTCTAGTATCCGATCCGCCAGCGTTGATTTCCCGTGGTCGATATGGGCAATGATAGAAAAATTTCGAATGTTTTTTTGACGTGTTGCTCTCTGCTCTTGATTCATCACTGTTCACTCCTACATGTACGTACCTATTTAAGCTACTTGAATTATAGCAGTGAACGGTTCAGACTTCAATATTTGAAAGATTATTGCACAATCATCATAGCGGAAATAGATTCACCAACGACAGAGATCGTTTGATTGAGCTCCATTTCCGTATTACCCACACCGCCCATTTCGATTAATATAATGCTGGTATTTAGATCTTGATTGTATTTACCATCTACTCCACGGCCACCTTTAATAATGATTTCCCGCGTAATGCCAGGCACTAATTTTTCCATCTCATTTTTCAATTGCTTCGCTTTGGCCAAGTTCCGTTCGTAATACGGATGGTCTCTTCCAATGACAAATGCCACTTTTGCATAGCGTTGACCGGCATGTGTGATCGTCGTTTTTGAAGGGCCGAGCGAATCTCTGTGCATATCGATGACTAAATCATAAGATTGCTCGTTAACCTTCTTTTCCACATAGGGTCTAATCGCAGCATACGAACGGTGATACGGTATCTTCTTTTGTTGCATGATTTTCACAATATCGATATCGAGCTGTTCTGCTGCTAGGCCATGTGAAATTAAATTTTCTTTTAGCCGCTCGCCCACTTTTAAAATATTCTCCGAATGATGGGATACCGCCACTTTTCCGTTCGCTGCTTGCGTAATAGGTTCATACGCTTCATGTGAGTGGGTCGAATAAATCAACACATTCCCTTCTATCTTCGGTCGAATATCTTCCTCCAATACATTGGATGCATAGACAATTGTGCTCGGTTCCTTTAACGAGAGGGCAGTGGAAATGGTTGGCTGTTTGGGAATGTACTGCAAGACGACAGGAAAGATGAACAATACAAAAATAACGCTCATCCAGATTTGCAAAGTTTTTTTCATAGTAATCCCTCCATCTTCCACACTATGCGGAAGAAAAAAGGTCAATGACTAGTTCATTCATTTACTTTGTGAATCCAGGTAATTAATGAAGAAGATAATGCAATAGCGTAATTTGCGACCCATGAATCAATTTCTTTTGGTGAAATAAATGTCGCCAATTCCTGATTTGTCAGCACTTCTTCAAATAATTGAATTCGTTCTTCATGCGTCCACGATGACCAATCACCAAATATGGGGCCAAGCGCTGTGCGATCCGCATCTTTTGTTGAACGTTGGGGGAACCGACCTGTTGAAAGTTTTGACGAAGGCATGCCATCTTCTTCTATTTTCGCTGCGATATAGCCGAACATCGTGTCAATAGCATCCGCCACTAGTACAGGTCCATCCACCACTGTCGGTACACCTATGGCAATCACAGGGATGCCGAGACTTTTTTCCGATAACTCTTTGCGGCTATTACCTACACCTGAGCCCGGATGAATACCGGTATCCGTCAGCTGAACCGTGCGGCAAAGCCTTGCGCTACTCCTTGCAGCAAGCGCATCAACGACAAGCAATAGATCCGGCTTACTTTGATCTACAATCGCTTTAACAAAAGAAGCAGTTTCCAAACCAGTCTGAATGGTTACACCCGGCGCATACACCATGACACCACTCTCATCTGCTTCGTAATAATCTGGAATAACTTCCTTCACATAATCCATAACAGCGGGTCCCACAGCGTCTGGCGTAATTTCTCGGTTGCCAAGACCAACACACAACACTTTTTTTACGCCGCCCGGTAACTTTTCTTGAATCAATGTGTCCATTTTCTCTACCACAAGTTTACATAATACTTGAAGCTCCTCGATTTCGTGAACAGCAAGTGTCGGAATCGTCAGCGTGATATATGTACCTTTCGCTTTTCCGATTTCTTCTTCCCCTTCCGCTGTCACTTTTACAGTGGTCGCTTTAATTCGACCGATTGTTTGTTCTTCGACATGTATTCCGGACATTTCCTTCAATTTCTTTTCTTCTTGCTCGGTCTGATGTCTGACAAACTCATCACTTTCATCAATTAAATCCGTACGGTAAAAATTGATTTCGCTCATTTTCTTCACCTCTACTAACAAGTTTGTGCAATTTACCGGTGTTTATTCTCGAATAGATTACTGTAAAGTTGAATCACTTTACTTTTTTTCTTGCAATCTGTCGGTAGCTTTGATAAAATTATGCTTGTTGTAAAGAGATATCCGGATGATTGTGGAAACACTCTTGCTATACCTGAAAGCTGGAGGTGAATGAAATGCCAAACATTAAAGGTGCTATTAAACGCGTGAAGCAAAGTGCTGCTGCTAACGAGCAAAACTCTCACGTAAAAGCTTCTATGCGTACTGCAATCCGTAAAGCGGATGCGGCTCTTACTAATAAAGAAGAGAACGCTGAAGAACTTTTGAGAGATGCTGTGAAACAATTGGATACTGCTGCCCGTAAAGGTCTTATCCCAAGAAACACTGCCGCTCGTCAAAAATCACGTCTAACTAAAAAAGCTCAATAATGATATGTTAAAAGACTGCCTCCTCGTGACGGCAGTCTTTTTTTGCGTTCCTATAGTCCATTCATTAAAAATAATTCCAATTTACGCTGACGATTACCACTCGTCGTTTTAAGTTGCAGATCAATAGTCGCCAAATTATCCAATGCTTTAAGCAACACTTCCAAAGAGGGTAGCTTTCGTTGCATCATCAATTTAACACGATATGGATGGATCCGAAGCGTTGTAGCGATTTGTTGTTGTTGATAACCTTTTTTCCGTAAATTTGACACATGAATCATTAAACGCACTTGACTCGCAACGAGTGACGCCAGCATGATCGGCTCTTCCCCATTACGTATTAAGTCATGATAGACAGCGATGGATTCTGCCCGTTTATTATTGACAAATAAATCCGTTAGGCGAAATACGTCCATCTCAGGTGTCCTAGTTACTAGTTGCTCAATTGTATTGATATCCACGGTGCCCTTAAACGCTAAGTAACCAGCTAGCTTATCGATTTCAGTTGACAATGTCAGTAAGTCGGTTCCAGACATCTCCATAAGAAATTCAGCTGTTCTTTTATCGAATTCAATACCTTTATCTTTACCTTGCTGCATAATCCACGTAGATACATCTTGCCCTTGTAACGCAACCGCTTCTACGACAACAGCATGTTTCTTTATTTTTTTCGTGATTTTCTTTCGTGCATCAAGCTTTTCATAAGGTGCGACAAACACTACTGTAGCCGTAGGAGATGGATTTTCTAGCCACTTTTCCAACAGTTCAAGTTGATGATTTTGCTTTTCCTTCGAATGATCCGTCGCTTTTAAGAATGAACAGTTTTTTGCGACGATCAATTTATAGTCTACTAAAAACGGAAATTCATCCGCCACTTCGAGTACAGCCTGGACTGGAATCTCCTCTAAATCAAAACGATTCACGTCAGATGATGTCATACCAGGCACTGCTTTAATTAATCTCTTAATTGTTTCGTCCAGTAAGTGTTGCTCGGTGCCTGTCAGAAGATAAACTGGCTGCACATCGCCTTTTTCAATTTGACTCCAAATTTTTGTAACCACTTTCTTCACCTCAATTACCGATTGCTTGCTATTAAAAACCTGTGATAACTATACATGAAAATGAATCATTTCTCCATACTAGCATGTAAAGGAGGTTTTTTGATGAAAAAGTCTGACCGTCCACAAGTAAATTCCCGAAAACATTCGAAGCCTGTAGTAAAAGAAGAAATATCCCTAGAGTTAACAGAGCTCGAACATTTAGCGCCGAAACAGGAACCGATGACTCCGAACCATCGGGAGACAGCAGAAAAGGATAAATATTATTGATTCCAAAAAGACAGAGCGGAATTTGCTATAAGCAACTCCGCTCTTGTAACTTATAACGTAGTTACTCTATGAACAATTTGTGTCAACGTTCGTTGCAACTCCTAAAAACTGCGATTTTAATGGATTTTTCTTTCACTTTCATCTATACTTAGTATGGAATTAGGAGGTGTAGCAATGAATGAATTTGAACATGATGTCCAATCCAAACGTAATGATGCGATTGACAGCGGCATCGGCTTTATAGTAGCGTTTATCGGTTTTTCTGCAATTTTTGTTGTTGCTACGATCATCGATATCGTCGCTCTCTAATCAACTGTTGTATAAAATAGACACATCCACTAAATTGGTGGATGTGTCTATTTGTCTACAGTCTTTTTTCCTTTACAATAAAGTAAACGCATGGAAAAGTTGATTTCCGCTGCGGATGGACGCTTTCCGCGGGCACGGCCTCAGCCGCTTCCCTCGCTACGCTCAGTCCAGGGTCTTCAGCTCGTGCTGTTCCCGCAGGAGTCGCCATCCTCCGCTCCAATCAACTGGATTCCTGTTAAACACTTATTGAGGGGATAGATATGATGACGAAAAATCAGAATAATGAACGCGAACAGTTGGAGTTGCTCACTATCAAGTAGTTGGTGCCACAAGAACATCTAGTACGGAAACTGGACGCGGTGATCTACTTTTCTTTTATCTATCCCCTCGTCGAGAATTTGTATTCTACTCGAAGTGGCGGAATACACTCCGTCTTTCACACGCACTTCAATAGTTCCCTGCTCAGCTGTTGACCAAAAAGGAATACCATGTTCACGGAAGCGGTCGATTACTTCTTCATGTGGATGTCCATAGCGACTATTTCTCCCTGCCGATACAATAATAAACTCAGGTTGAAGAAAGTTGATAAATGACTCTGTGCTCGACGTCTTGCTTCCATGATGGCCGGCTTTCAATACGACACGTTGAAAATCAGCAAAACTATATCGTTGCAAAAACCGCTGCTCCCCCTCTTTTTCTAGATCTCCTGGAAAGATGAAATGAAGATCTTTTTGCTTCATTACAAGTACTAGTGAACTATCATTACCGTCATATATTCGCTCTTCAGGTGCTACATATTGGAATTGATAGCCTTCCTCTTTCCAATTAACCCCATCCCTAACTAATTGCACTGGAATGTTCTGTTTTTTTGCCAATCTCAACACTTCATCCATCACATTCTCCTGTTCACTCCCAGGCGGCAAATGAATTACCTTTACTTTTAACTCTTCCAATACTTCATCGGCACCTTCCATATGATCTAGATCAGCATGGGATATGATCAGCCGGTCGATTTTCGTGATCCCTTTCGCTTTTAAGTACGGCACAACGATATTTCGTCCAATTTCAAAAGGCTGCTCGGGTGTCTTCCAATCCGTTTCGCCAAAACGAACCACTCCACCTGTATCTATCATATACACTGCTTTCCGATAGGGCATTTCGATTATCGTACTGTCCCCTTGCCCGACGTCAACATAGGAAATGACCGCATCACGGTGAAGTATCGGCTTAATTTCCAAGTAGAGCGCTGGGAGTAATAAGCAAATAACGCCGACCATGACGAACTTCTTTCTTTCCAGACAGACTAGGAAAATGAGAATACCCAGAACGGCAAGCGCTGAGCCCACTCTATCCGGTTGTCCGGGCGTCCACATTTGGTAGGGGAAGGAAGCAAACCAAGTTGTCATACTACCAATGCACTGCCTCACAGGCTCATAGATTATAAAAAGGAGTGTTGCCAGTGGTGGTGCGACAAACGTGCAGATCAGCAACAGTAAATTAGCTGGCAAAATACATATGGAATACAACGGAACATAGAACAAATTCGCAATAAAAGAAGATATCGATAACTCGTAGAAGTGATACAGCAAAATAGGATAAAGCGCGACTTGCGTAATGACCGTAACAAAAAACGAAACGACCATTCCATTTTTCGCTTGGCTAAGAATAGCTGACGAATACAATAAAGAACACGCAGCTAAATACGAGAGCTGAAATCCCGGTTGAAAGACGATATAAGGTTGCATGACGATAAAAAGTAACGCACTCAAAGCAAGAGCATCGTCCAGGCGCAATTTAAAATTGCCTGAAACAGCAAGCAATACAATCATTGTCACCGTTGATGCACGCCAGACAGACGGCGCTCCGCCCGCAATACATGCGTAGATTGGTAAGAACATGAGTAATCCGTAAGTCACCCACTCTTTGCGAAAACCGATACGCAACAAAATCGCGCGAATGAAAAACGTCAATAGGCCGACATGCAACCCCGATATCGCAAAGAGATGCGTAATACCAAGCGTCTGATACTCTTTTTGCAAGATACGATCCATTCCCGAACGGTCACCAATCAATAATGCTTCAGCTTCTGTAACAAGTGAAGGTGGAAATTGATCATGAATATGTTGTTTGATCGCAGAACGATAGTGAGAGAGTCGCGAACGCAGTGTTGTGAGGGGTACGCTCGACGTGATCCGGGTGGCTTCTAGAATTCCCGCCGCGCCATTCATTCGTAAATAGCGTGCCATATCGAATGAATAGTCATGGGCCGCTGGTTCCAGTTCTTTCGGCTCCACTTCAGCCGTGAACTGATATGTTGCTAATCGCGCAGACTGAAATTGACTCTTTTGTAGTTCGGAAGCGAATGAATACATCATATAGACGACCGTGCCATCAGTCAGAGTAGCGAAACCTTTCACTTTAGCGCCATCGATTTTCACTTGATCTTTCCAATGAAAGGTCACGACTGAGTCCTTAGGAAGTGATGTAAATTGACTTGAGAAATAGAAAAAGGAGAGACTTGCAATAAGTGAGCAAAGAAGAAGTTGTAGATAATCTTTGCGTAAAAAGTAGAACGGTATGAGGAATACTACATTCAAAAATAAAAGCGATCCTGAAAGCTCAGCTGCAAACGCAGATATCGCAACAGGAATCGCTATATACATCCATCGTATCGATCGGATTAATTGCCAAATAAATGATTCACCCTTTGCAAAAGGGTATCCAGTTCTTCAGGTTCAGCGCCAAGTTCCTGCATTTTCGTCAACATTTCGTTGAATAATGAAAATTTCTCTTCACTCGCGAAGTCAATAGAACGCTCGTCAAACGGCACTTTTTCAATCTCCACACCCGCTTGCGCAAATAGCTCAAGTGCATACTCACTGTTTCGATAATCTGCGGCATATTTAACGCGTTCAATACCCGCTTGAATCAATGCTTTACTACACTGTAAACACGGGAAGTGAGTGACATAAATGGTCGCCTTTGCAACCGGTATACCATATTTAGCACATTGTAGTAATGCATTCATTTCCGAGTGTATCGTTCGAACACAATGATTATCTACGACGTAACAGCCGTGTTCAATACAGTGATCTCCGCCCGATATCGAGCCATTGTAGCCGCCAGCAATAATGCGTTGATCGCGTACTAAAATGGATCCTACCGAGAGTCGCGTGCACGTGCTGCGCATCGCCAGCAAATGACTTTGCGCCATGAAAAACTGATCCCAAGTAATTCGCTCCATACGGTTGCCTCCATCAATTAAGAATAATAAGTGGTTCTAATTTTTCAAATGTCTTGTCACCAATACCTGAAACGCTTTTTATTCCGTCCAATTGCGAAAAAGGTCCATGTTCTTCCCGGTATTGGACAATCGCCATAGCTTTGGCTGGGCCAATGCCAGGAAGCGTCTGAAAATCGCTTTCATTTGCGGTATTGATATTTACTTTTGCTGTGGAACTGTCCGTTGAGGAAGATGACGCCGGTTGCTCGTATACAGGTGGCTCTTCTCCCGCGATTGGCACATAGATGACAGATTCATCCTGCAATCTTTGGGCGTGATTCAACAACCTAGTGTCAGCGGCCTCTGTGTAGCCTCCTGCTTTATCGACCGCATCAAGTAATCGGTCACCGTCTTGCATCGAATAAAGTCCGGGATGTTTTACAGCACCTTTAACATCTACCAGAATCGCAACAGAGACAGCTTCCGCGACTAATTCAATAGGCGCTTCCAGTTCTTTATTTTGCACAGTAGTTTCCATAGATTCGATTGGTTCAAATAGGGGTTGTCCATGTTCTTCGGAAAGTTGATCCGGCTGTTCTCGGGGAAAGAACAAAACAGTGGAAAGTACAGCGAATGCTGCAATAGGAATGATCAATGTACGCCATTTTTCGGTAAGGAATGAACGGATAAGCAACCATCCTTTCTTTCAGCACCGTATGGAGTCTTATTAACTATACCTGATTCCGAAATACTATGGTAGTCCTATTTTCGAACTTGGAAGAATATTCTTTCGCTCTCCTCTTCAGGTGCTTCATCTTCCCAATCCGCAAAAACCCGTTCAATACGAAATCCAACTTCTTCAAGCATTCGAACGTATTCCGGCACTGCGAACGTTCGTTGCATATGTACTTCGTCAAAACGCTGATAGGAATCATCTTCTTGTTTTACGAAAAACGCCAGTTCAGAATAAATCGAGTGATTCTCTTCTCCCGGGGTAGTTTGCCAAATATATGCAATACGTCGATTATCATAGACAAACGGTCCTTCAAGGAAAATCTCATCCATTTTGTATAATGAATGTACGTCAAACAGTAACACGCCACCTGTAGCAAGCGCACCATAAATTCGGCGAAATGTTTCCACGACATCTTGCTGCTGGATGACATAATTCAATGAATCAATTGAGATGATGGCAGCATCAAATGTATCTTCCACCTCTAGTCGCTGCATAGGTTGTTCGATAAACTGAACATCTAGTGATAGTGACTGCGCACGATGTGAAGCAACCTCGAGCATTTCAGCAGAGAGATCAATACCCGTTACGTATGCCCCTTTTTTTGCAAGTTTCGCAGAAAGTACACCCGTTCCGCACCCTATATCCAATACTTTTTTCCCGAAAACGCCAGCAGACGCCAAATCGAGTAACTCGACATAGGCGTCATACGGGATATCATTCATTAGTTCGTCATAAATTGATGCGAACGCTGAATAGGAAGAACTCATACTTCATCCTCAACGTTTAGTAGCTGTGCGTCTCCCCATAGCTTTTCCAAGTTATAGAATCCGCGTTCATCTCTATGGAATACATGCACGACTACATCGAGAAGATCGACTAGAATCCAACGACCCGCATCGAATCCTTCCAAACGTTTCACTGTGTAACCTTCTTTTGAAGCCGCATCCGCTACTTCGCGCGCGATGGCTTGTACTTGTCTTTCAGAGTTAGCATGACAAATGATGAATTGATCAGCAATTAGTGAAATGCCCTCCATGTTTAATACTACGATGTCTTCTGCTTTCTTACTATCTACTGCTTCATAAGCTAATTCCAATAATGTTGACATATTTCACTGTTCCTTTCTTCTACGTACCTGTTCATTATAGCAATCAAATGAATGTGGAAAAATGACTGCGTATCGCTGAACTAAAAATTTAAATGTATGCTGGATGCATTCTGTCATTTGATCTTCCAGCGGTTCTCCGTCTATACGTTGGCGTAGCTCTTCGATACCCGGAAACTTTCTTCCTGGTTCGATTAAATCAGCGATATAGATCACTTTCTCAAGCTCACTCATTTCTGCACGTCCCGTCGTATGAAAACGAATAGCCTGCAAGATATCTTGGTCTTCTACACCATAACGCTCTTTCGCAAGCATAGCTCCAACCGGCGCATGCCATAATTCGGAGTGATATTGCGCATAGAGTTCATACTCTTCATCTCGTTTCAGTAATTCGAGTAATTCATCTTTATCCATAAATTTGGCATAATCATGAAATAGGCCAGCAATTTCAGCCTTTTCTACTGATACACCCACTTCTTCAGCTAATTTCATTGCGGTTTCCGTGACTCGCAGTACGTGTTCATACCGCGCTTTAGGTAAGCGTTGTTCTAAGTCATTTCGAACTTGTTGAAGATCCATATAATCTCTCCTCTCGAATGTAAGCTTCGACAGCCGGGGGAATCAAAAGTTGCACGGTTCCACCTTCTACAAAACGTTGGCGGATCAATGTGGATGACAAATCAAGTTGTGGTGTTTCTACTAATTGTACCGGGATTGCAGAAGTATTATCAGCACCTGGACGTTTTACACCGATAAACGTAACCATTTCGAGTAAATCCTCAATTCGGTACCATGTCGGTAACTGATCAATCATATCTCCGCCAATAATGAAATGAAAATGAACATTTGTTTCATCTTGTATTAACTGCGACATCGTATCATACGTAAAAGATACTCCACCGCGCTCAATTTCAAATGATGACGCACGCAAGCCTTCCACTTCATCTACCGCCAGTTTCACCATTTGCAAGCGCTGTTCAGCTGACGCATCACCTGTCGCAATCTTATGAGGCGGGACTGCAGTAGGCATCAACCATACTTCATCTAACTGTAGTGCATAGCGCACTTCATTGGCAATTAATAAATGTCCAGTGTGTGGCGGATTGAAAGTTCCGCCCAAAATGCCGATTTGTTTCATCTGATTCTCCTTACGGTAATTGTATGCGCTTCTTCTCTGTCGATTCTCTGTATAAAACAATGGTGTTACCGATGATTTGGACTACGTGGATACCTTTGTACGCGCCAATCTTTTCGGCAATTTCCTTTTTATCTTCCTCGCAATTTTGAAGGACACTCACTTTTAGTAATTCACGTGCTTCGAGTGCTTCGTCGATTTGCAAGAGGATTGCGTCAGTCAAACCACTTTTTCCAATTTGGAATAATGCGTCCAAATGATGTGCTTCGCTACGTAAAAATCTTTTTTGTTTACCTGTTAACATGTTTACCCGCCAACTTTCATTGTAATCATATCGTTCATCTTTTTCGTGTCAGGATAGACGCCTGTCCACTTTTCAAAAGCAAGAGCGCCTTGATGAACGAACATTCCTATACCGTTCATCGTCTTCGCACCTGCTTGTTTTGCTTGTCGTAAAAATTCTGTTTCAAGCGGATTGTAAATGATGTCCGCTACTATTGCACCGTTTGCAACATTCTTCGGATCGAGCGGTAGTCCTTCTTGTGCAAAGTTCATACCGACGGATGTCGTTTGCACTACAAGTCCAAACTCGCCGAGACGATCTCTGGCGTCTTCTATGGAAAGCGCATGACCATCCTTCATATCTGCCGCTAGTTCCGCAGCTCGTAAAGCGGTACGATTCGTGAAATAAAGAGGTCCGTAGCCAGCTGATTGCAACGCAAAGGCGATACCTCTAGCCGCGCCGCCAGCTCCAATAAGTAATGCCGGGCCTTTTACCGAATCTGAAAACTCTTCTAGCGACTTCACGAACCCCGCTCCGTCCGTATTGGCACCAATTAGTTTACCATCATCTGTTTGATATACTGTGTTGACCGCATTCATGACCATTGCCGATTCGTCCACTTCGTCAAGGAAAGGGAGAATCGCCTGCTTATGGGGTACTGTCACATTGAAGCCACTGCATCCAAGTGAACGCAAGCTGTTTATCGTTTGCTCTAGGCTTCCCGCTGTTGCATGAATCGGTATATACGTTGCGTCCAAGGCGTTTTCTTTAAACCACTGATCATGCATGACCGGTGACATCGATTGCGCGATTGGATCGCCTATAACCGCATACCATTTTTTCATCTGGTCTTCCTCCTGTCCCTCTTAAATCAATGAAGGTCTGATTACAACATTCACACCTTTTGGTGCGTGTACAGCCACTTTTACATCAGCGTGCTGAATCGTAATCCAGCCAAGGCCTGAAATCACTATGTCCGTCTTCGCTTCCTTAATCGAAAATTCATGACGTACAAGTGACGGCAACTTCTCAAGTGATGCAGGTCCTGGTGGAGATAGCATGTCACCGAGATGGTTTTTGTACAATTCATCAGCATTTTCCAACTTCGTCCGGTGAATTGGCAAACTGTTTGCTGCATAAATGTTGAAAGAAGATCGACCACCTTGAATGAAGTCAAAACGTGCAAGTCCGCCAATGAATAATGTTTGTTCAGCATTCAACTGATAGACTTTCGGTTTGAGTTCTTTCTTCGGTGTAATCAACTTCAAATCATGAGGATCCAAGTGATGGGCCATTTGATGATCATTGATAATACCCGGTGTATCCATCAGCATTTTTCCGTCATCCAAGGGAATTTCCACTACATCCAGAGTGGTTCCTGGGAAATAAGACGTCGTAATTACATCGTCCATGCCTGTCGCATCTTTGATGATCCGGTTAATAAAAGTAGATTTGCCTACATTCGTACAGCCAACTACATAAACGTCCTTACCCTTACGATAGTTCTCAATCGCGTCAAGTGCTTCACTCATGCCGTTGCCTTTTACAGCGGACACAAGCAATACGTCAATTGGTCTGAGACCTAACTTTGCAGCTTCTGTCTTCATCCAATTTTTCACTCGTTGCGGATTGATCGCTTTCGGTAGGATATCTGCCTTGTTGCCAATTAATAAAATATCTTTCTTACCTACAAAGCGGTGTAATCCATTGATCCAACTACCGTTGAAATCAAAAATATCCACCACTTTCACGATCAAGCCCTGTTTTTCACCGATTCCGTTTAAAATCGCTAAAAAGTCGTCTCCTGATAAGGATACTGGCTGTAATTCGTTATAGTTTCGTAATTTAAAACAACGTTGGCATATGACATCTTCTTTTTCCAATGAAGCCGGTGGCGCATAGCCTTCCATTGTTTTATCCGTCGTTTGGATCGTAATACCGCATCCAATACACTTAATCAATTCCAAATTTAGTCCTCCCACGTAAGTAATCCTTTTCTTTTAAACCTTGCCATAATCCGTCGTTCAATCGCACGGTTGAACTTCGTAATCGTCGCATCGGAACTTGCGACAGGGACAACTAATATCGACTGCAGTCCCACTCGATTTGCACCCAAGATATCCGTTAACAATTGATCGCCAATCATGACGACTTCTTTTTTGGGCAAGCCCAATGTAGCAAGTGCCTGATGAAATGATTTTTTCATCGGCTTACGCGCTTCGCAAATATACGGAATGCCTAAGGGATCACAAAAGTGACTGACGCGTTCAATATGGTTATTGGAAACAACTGTAATTTGCAAGCCGGCATCGCGCATGGACTTGAACCACGCCATAATATCTTGCGTAGCATCCGCACGATCCCATTCAACGAGTGTGTTATCTAAATCTGTAATGATCCCTTTAAAACCTTTTTCAAGAAGGTCTTCCGGTTTAATCAACAAAACGGATTTTACATAAGCACTCGGTAAAAAATGATTTAACACATTATCCTCTCCGCCCTACAACAAATTCTTGTCTGATTATAACATAGTTGTGCGGCATGCACGCACAACTATGTCTGATTTTATCGCATTTCTTGTCAGTGATAGACCTTCCGTCGTTTGCATAGAGTAAACTACTAATAATCGGAGGTGGTCACATGAGCGGGTTTTTCCTGGCCGTCATGCAATTATGGTTAGAGATCCCCGCGCTAATCGGTTATATCAGAGGGCAAGCTTTCCTTCGTCCATTGTCCAAGAAAGAAGAAGCAGAGTGCCTGAGACGATTAGCTGAAGGTGATGAAAGTGCACGTAATGAACTTATTGAACACAATATGCGTTTGGTCGCCCATATCGTCAAGAAGTTCCAGCCGAAGCATGAACTTCTTGATGATTATATTTCCATAGGAGCGATCGGTCTGATGAAAGCTGTCAACAGCTTTACACCAGATCGAAAAACCAAGCTCGCAACGTACGCTGCTCGCTGTATAGAAAATGAAATTCTTATGTATTTACGAACACAGAAAAAGGTGCAAAAAGATGTTTCCCTCTACGAACCAATCGGCATGGATAAAGATGGCCAATCCCTGGAAATTGCGGACCTCCTTCAAACAAACGACATACCTCCACAAACAACCGTAGAACAAAACGAACAAAAAGAGCGACTCTACCGTCATTTGGATAAACTAGACTCACGCGAGTTGGAAATCATTCAAAGACGCTATGGCTTGCTGGATGATCAGCCGATGACACAAAAAGAAATTGCCGAGCAACTGAATATTTCCAGGAGCTATGTTTCACGTATCGAGAAACGGGCAATCGTCAAATTATATCAATCATTCAAACATGAGTATCAATAATACAAAAAGCGTTTCCGATTGTGCAACAGAGGCCCACAGCCCCCGCACAACGGAAACGCTTTGTTTCTTTTCTCAGTCAGCTTTAACCTCGCGTAAAATAACTGCTGCTAATAATGCTGTGACAATAAACACTCCACCCATTAAGAATCCCATTGAATATCCCTCCTATCAACCAAATGAACTGCTAGTCTGTTTACTTAGACATTTTATCATAGAACGATCAAAGTTTCGAGATGACACGCAAAACAATCTGTGAAGAGTGTTTGGCAGCTAGCGGTAAAAATTCATCGAAACTAACTGTTGATTCTTTTCCGGCAATATCAGAAAGTGCGCGGATGACAACACATGGCGTGTTAAACTGATAACATACTTGCGCAACAGCAGCTGCTTCCATCTCTACAGCAATTACGCGTGGAAATCTATTTTTAACTTGTAGAACTTTTTCAGCGTCGGCCATGAAAGTATCAGCTGAAGCGATGGTTCCCACAGCATGTTCATATGTATCTAACTCAATAACAGCTTCTCTAGCAAATTCGATTAGTTTAGGATCTGAAGGAAAGCTTGCAGGAAGTTGAGGTACTTGGCCAAGCTCATAGCCGAATGCAGTTACATCGACATCATGATGTAGGACATAATCAGATATTACAATCGTTCCTACTTCAAGTTCAGGATTAGTTCCACCCGCAGAACCTGTATTCAACACTATGTCAGGTTTAAAGTTTTGCAAAAGGATTGCGGTTGCCATGGCAGCGTTTACTTTTCCGATACCACTCTTCGTCACAATCACTTGATGCTTGCCTACTTTCCCTTCAATAAACTCACAGTTTCCAATAGCCGTGATTTTTCCAAGTCCAATTTCTCTGCGTAGGATTTTAACTTCTTCCTCCATCGCACCAACGATTGCTATTTTCATTTATGTCCTCTCCTCTTTTCTACTTACTAGAATGTGCTGCACGGAAGGCAGCACATTGATAGTTCGATAAACTTACTTCAATATTTCCATTCTCACAGGTTTCCAACCTTGCCCATCAACCCATTCAAGATATACTTTGTATTTTTTGGAATTGTCCTTGCTTCTTACAATACCTTCTGATTTTTGAGGACTACCACCATTTTGAATACGCTCAAAATACATTTGATCTTCAGACATGCCGGTTGCATAGGCTATGGCTTTCTTTTTCTCAAACCAGTCATCGGACTGACCATCGTATTTCGAGACGTGCTCGCCTGTTTGTTTTGTTCCAATAGGTTTCCAGTCAGGATTCACAACAACTTTCTTGCCCGAATCCGATGAAGTTTCTCTCTTCGGTTTTTCCTTTTTAGGTTCTACCTTTTTCGGTTCTTCTACTTTAGGCGCTTCAACTACTGGCGCTTCCGGTTCTTCAACCACTTCATTTATCACTTCGTTTTCTTCTTCTTGGGTCTGAGCTTCTGGCTCCTCTGCCTCATTCGGCTCTTTTGCTTCAGGCTTGTCCAACTCGTCCTCATCGTCTAAAACGATAGGTTCAATTGGAGCTGTTTCGGACTGTGTGGATTGCTTGGGCTCATCAATCGCCATTTCTTGTTGATCGTCATTACCGTTGATGAAAATTATGGCAACGACCGCAATGAGGAAAACTACTACACCAATTGAAATATTCAATGCTTTATTCACTTTGCTCGCTTTATTGCCTTGTTTTCTTGACGTTCTCGAATATTTTGGATCTTGATCCGCCATTTCAGACATCTCCTTCACTATGAAATGAAAAACGTATACCGCGGTGGGAATAAAAATTAGCAATACCGTCTTCTGTTAGCCAGAAGACGGTACGTGTATCATTTTATCTCAAGTATTTCTACTGACATTTCACCGCCGGGAGTCTGGATCTTTACTTTGTCATCTTTTTTTCGACCAATTAACGCTTTCGCAATTGGCGAGTCGTTTGAGATCAAACCTTCTAGTGGATTAGCTTCAGCTGAACCAACAATCGTATAGGTCTCTTTTTCACCATCAGGAATTTCTTTAAATGTAACTGTTTTACCTAATTGGACTTCATCTGTATTCAATTCATCTTCAGTAATAATGACCGCATTACGAATCATTCCTTCAATAGAAGAAATTTTCCCTTCGACAAATGCTTGATCTTCTTTCGCTGAATCGTACTCGGAGTTTTCCGATAAATCACCGTAGCTCCGTGCAATTTTGATGCGTTCTACTACTTCCACACGTTTAACTGTTTTCAAATGCTCTAGTTCTTCTTCTAACTTCGCTTTACCTGCGGCCGTCATTGGAAATTTCTTTTCTGAAACCATGTAATAACACTCCTTAAATGTCTGTTCATAAAAATACTATGTCACACTAACTTCAATTATGTGACATAGCGGAACTATTTTAGTTTTGACTATACTTTTTTTCTGTTTCGTATTCTGATCTAGATGAAACAAACTCTTGCTAGCCTTGCATGCATCCTAGTTTTTCTATAGAAACTCTCGCGGATGCTGAATTAATTTAAAATTATGTCATCATCATATTATACTTCGTCAACAGAAGCAAGAATTGTTTTTATCTTCGTTACCATCAAATCGATTGCGACCGCGTTTTCGCCGCCTTCCGGAATAATTATATCAGCATACTTTTTTGTCGGTTCAATAAACTGATTATGCATCGGACGCACAACCTTTACGTATTGCTCGACGACTGAATCTACTGTACGTCCACGGTCATGAATATCCCGTAAAATACGACGAATAATGCGAATATCAGAATCCGTATCAACAAACAGCTTGATATCCATGAGATCTCGCAATCGTTCATCTTCCAACACTAAGATTCCTTCAAGAATGATGACATCTTGTGAATCCACAGTTACTTTTTCAGTAGAACGTGTATGCAATGTGTAATCATACGTGGGCTTTTCGATTGCCTGTCTGTTAATCAGCTGATGAATATGTTGGATCAGAAGGTCGGTATCGAATGCTAATGGATGATCATAATTTGTTGTTAATCTTTCTTCAAATACTAGATGTGATTGGTCTTTATAATAATCGTCTTGTTCAATGACGACGACTGAATGACCTTGGAATACTTCATGTATCTTCTTTGTGACACTTGTCTTACCGGAGCCAGAGCCACCGGTAATACCTATCACGACAGGTTTTTTCTTCACAATGATTCCCCTTTTGTGGCCTACTGTTTACTACTTTTTAGTCGCCCCCCTTAAAATGGACACAGAAGATGTTATAGTTGTAGGAACATACTGTCACGGGAGGGGTTCATTTTGGAATTCATAAAAAAGGGCAGAAAGAGAATATTATCTTTTGAACAGAAATGCACAATCG
>NZ_PDZF01000015.1:0-71355 GCF_002743425.1 Sporosarcina sp. P7
GTTCCCATACCGAACACGGAAGTTAAGCTCTTCAGCGCCGATGGTAGTTGGGGGTTTCCCCCTGTGAGAGTAGGACGTTGCTAGGCATGCGAAGCCATTCCCTTTGGGGAGTGGCTTTTTTGTGTTTAATTATGAATATGAGCTAAATTTAGAGTTGAGTGATTGTAGATTTTAGTTAGTTGCTCAATAAATCTTGTTAAGCGCTCTATTGTCTCGCATATCTGCTCAATGAGTCGTGCTAAGCGCTCTATCACCCTGCCTAACCGCTCAATGAAACACACCAGGCACACTATCGCCTTGCCACTTACCCACTATAAACCTTGCGAACCAAGCACCAATCAATCATTCCCCGTAGCGAGACGATAAAAAAATCCATGTCGGAAAGCCCATGGATTAGACAGCGTATGTTTCTATTCGAGATGATTGAAGCTGGCTAACTAATCATACGGGGTAGTAAATATCGTCTTCGCTTTCATAGCGTAATGCAATGGATAGTCCATTGTCTGACTTGAATTTAAGTGTAGTTGTGTCCAGATAACCAGTTAGAATAGAAAATGAATGGCGATCTTGTTGTGGAGGCAAAAGAGAATAGTGGATAATATCATGAATAAGCGAAGACATTTCCTCGTACGACGTAAAAACGTAATACTCATTGACCATATAAGCCGGCATACTGCTCATCTCCTAAACAAATAGAATGAAGACTTGAGCGACGGGAGAAGGAGAGTAAACGATTGCCTATTCAGCAAGTATTTTAGAAAAGGCTTCAAATATAAAGCTGAAATTATACTTGCGAATAGAAGAATCTTTGTACAGTTATTATATAGTAAAATGTTACAAAATACTATTGAGTATTGTCGAAAAATTTAAAATGGTAAAAAAGATTAATTTTTAAAATTATACATAGTTTGCATGAATGCCAACAAAGCATTTTTATCAGCGTTGGATAACTTTATACCATTAAAGGATACTGGCTTTTGCAATAATTTCTCTAGCTCAATTTCTTTGGACGCCTCATCACTTTTTGAAGATGAAATGGCTTGATCTACTGTTTCATTCGGTAGGTAACCTGCCAATATTAGTAACTCATTCTTATCTGCCTCCAAGGCAGCTGCTAGTGCACAAATCGTTTCACGAGAAGGATTGTATCTACCTTTTTCCAATGAAGCGATGAAGGAGTAACTCAGATTAGCTAGATCAGCTAAATAACGTAAAGTCATTTGTCTTTGTTCACGTAATTTTCGTAGGCGAATTCCAAATTTGTTCAAACATATTCCCTCCTTAACTTCTTCATGACTAATATTGCAAAGTATGTACTTCTATCATAACCTATTTACTTATAAAAAGCAGAAAATACTTACCTAACACTTTTAGGTAGAAAGACTTTAAATGAAAAATCGTAAAGCAGTTTTTGAATTTAATTTAAAAGTCTATATTACTAGTGGATAGAATCTGAGAAAAAAGTTGTATATTCTATCACTAACACATTATATTGTGAGCGGCATTATCATTTTACAACTTGTTTAAGTGCAACTATCCTCCAAAGCCCCAAGTTTAATGACCTTTAGTGTAATGTTCAGTGCATTGAGAATAAACTAGGACTAAAAAATAGATGTCCGTGGTATTCCAAAAGTAATTGGCAGAATTAACTAACAAATGTGTTGACAAAAAGAACAAACCAATTTAATATGTGTTGTAACGCTAAACAAATGGTTTTTTTAACCTGTTTGTTTAGAAAAACAACACGAAAGTTAATGGTAAAAAGGAGGTGGTAAAAAACTTGATTATAATTGAACACGCTCTTGTAATATGCAAATGTCTGCCCTGACTTTTATCCGTATTTACAAGGTTTTCTACTTACTAACAACAGCGCCAGTGGTGAAAGACATAAACTACATTATTACGATAAAAAGATAGTGTAAAAGTTGTTAAGTAAAGAAAATGTACTAATAAATTAGCATAACAGCTGCTCTAAATTCTCTATTAACATTGGTTGATCAGAATACACATACAAGGAATGCGTTTGTTTTCAAGAATTACGCATAAAAGTATAAAAATTATGATGATACGGAAAGTGTAGGTGTTGAGAATGCGTTATGAATATCGGGAATCTCATAATCTTAACAAATTGAAATCTACCTCTCTTTTATTACTTCTAAGTTCTTTATTGGTAGTAGGTGGATGTTCTCCATTGTTTGAAGGTAAAAAGAGTGGTGATTCAGCAGCCGTTGCTCTAGCTAGTGAAAAGGTCGCTCCATACGTGGAAGGGAAAAGTGAAGTTCTTTCTTATGTATGGACTACTAGGAAGGAGTTATCCCTTACGTTTAATGGTATGGCTGACAAAAAGACAATGGTGGAGCTTTTGGATGCACTAGAGGAAAACAATATTCCAGCTACATTCTTTTTACCAGGTATACGAGTAGCAGAAGAGCCCGAAATTGCCAAAATGATTTTGGATCGCGGTCATGAAATAGAAAACAACACACTAAATCAATTGGATCTTCAGAATATGAGTTATGAGGAATTGTATAAAGAAGTCAAACTCAGCAATGAAGTAATTCGAAAAGAAACTGGTATAACGCCCCGTTATGTCAGAACACGATCGGGTGAATACAATGAGGATCTTCAAGCCGTTACTGCACAACTTGGTATGGATGCCGTTATTAATTACACAATCAACCCACGTGAAGGGGAGATGCAAGGAGCTAAGACAATCGGCAAATATATTGAAAGGTATATAACGCGTGGATCAATTATCTCCATGCATACGGATATTAATCCCGAGGTGGTTGGAGCCATACCGTATATCGCGAAGGCTGTTGAAAATACAGGTTATAAATTAATCCCGTTAAATGAACTAGTTAATAAAGGTACCAAGCATAAACCATTCGAACAAATAGCCGGCTATGATCGAATCAAAATCAATCCAAACTATAGCGATATTAAACCAAATATCTTTTACGAAGCACCTACAGAAGAAAAAGTGATCGCACTGACATTTGATGACTGGGCAAGTGATTACACAGTTACAAAGATTCTTGAGATCTTGAAAGAAGAGAAAGTTCCCTCCACCTTCTTCTTGATTGGTAAAGGGGTAGAGAAAAATCCAAACTTAGCTAGAGCAATTTATGAGCAAGGTCATGAAGTGGCTAGTCACTCATACGGTCATGAAGTAGTGACAAAAATCACACCTGAAGAACTGCAAGAGGATTTGGTTAAAGCGCATAAAGTCATTACTGAAGCGATTCAAGCAAAACCGACCATGCTATTCCGTCCAGCTACAGGTGAAATAGATGAAAAGACAGCAAAAATAGCTATGGCAACAGGTTACAAAAGCATTGCATTGTACGATGTCACGCCATTTGACTGGGATATAGAAAATGATGCCGATGAAATCGTTAAACGTATCATCAACAAACGCGGAGATGGAAGTGTCATTGTACTTCACATCCTAGACGGCACGCACACTATCGAAGCCCTACCCAAAGTTATCCATACTTTACGCGAAGAAGGCTACACATTTAAACATATGACGGAGTTAATGCGAATGAAGAATAACTAAATGACAGAGGTGGTATGAATGGTGAATTCATTATACGAGCGAATCATGTATAGACAAGAAAAGATTGCAGTAGTTGGATTAGGTTACGTCGGACTACCGGTAGCTATAGCTTTTTCTGAAGTAGCTGATGTCATTGGCTTTGATGTTAGTGAAAAAAAGATTGATCAGTTATTTGCTGGTATTGACGTAACAGGTGATATTGGGGATGAACGAGTCCGCAATACGAGTATGCTCTTTACATCAAATGAAACGGATTTGCAGGACGCAAAGTTTTTCATTGTCGCCGTCCCAACACCTATTCAGTCTGGAAACCTTCCCGACTTGAAAGCCCTTCAGTTGGCCAGCCAAGTGGTAGGTCGAAATTTGAAGAAGGGGTCAGTCGTAGTCTATGAGTCAACTGTATATCCCGGAGTTACAGAGGAAGTGTGCATTCTCGAACTAGAGGCAGCATCTAACCTGAAATTCGGTACAGACTTTACAGTAGGTTATTCGCCAGAGCGTATTAATCCAGGTGATCAAGTCCACCGACTAGAGAACATTGTAAAAATTGTTTCTGGCAGTGATGAGGAAACACTAAATACTATCGCAAGTGTCTATGAAATGATTATCGAAGCTGGTGTATACCGAGCGGAATGCATAAAGGTAGCAGAAGCGGCAAAGGTTATCGAGAATGCGCAGCGGGATATTAACATCGCATTCATGAATGAACTCTCCATGTTGTTCAATCAAATGAAAATTGACACACAAGCGGTATTGCGTGCAGCAAAAACAAAGTGGAACTTCCTACCCTTTTCTCCGGGATTAGTAGGTGGTCACTGTATAGGGATCGATCCCTATTATTTAACGTTTAAAGCAGAAGATTGCGGATACCGATCTAAAATATTACTTGCGGGTCGCCATATCAATGATTCGATGGCGGCATATATTTCCCAGCAAATCCTTAAGATCCTTGTACAGCAGAAAGTGAATCTGAAAAATATCAAAGTAGGTGTATTAGGTCTTACTTTTAAAGAAGATTGTCCTGACTTTCGTAACACAAAAGTACTCGATATTATTAAGGAATTAAAAGAGTACGGAATCGAGCCAATTGTCGCAGATGCATTGGCGGATCCCCAAGCCGTTAAAGAAGAGTGTGGTATCACGCTTGTCTCCACAGAGGAATTCAAAGGATTGCATGCAGTCATTGTAGCAGTACCACATGAAGCATATAGAGGACTCACGTTGGAGGACTTCCAGCAAATGTTCGAAACGGATACTACTCAACTACTGGTGGATGTTAAAGGAATCTACGAGAAAAAAGAATTTGAAGATCAGAATATCCGGTATTGGAGTCTATAAGAAAGGTGTGGAATTATGGTGAAAGAAAAATCAAATGCCAAAACAGTAATTAGACACACTAGTGAATCGACCCTTCTTCCAAACGTCCCAATACTGCAAAGAGATGACGAAGGTAAAATGGTCGAAACAAATCGCCTGTTAAATAATTCCTACTCATGTAATTTTACTATCACAATGAAAAATAAAAATGTTGGTAAAAAAATGAAAACAAAAGCGATTGAATTATCCAAGACAGACCTACTTGTCGACTTCGACCCATCTATGAATTCACTGAAAGCCGGCGATGTAGTAAACCTACGTTTTAAAATTCCTAGAGGAACGATGGAAGAAGGATACGAGTCGACAGTGAGGATCCGTGGAACAGTTAGTTGGCAGGAAGTGAAAATGCCAAATGACGAAATCACTTGGAAGATGGTCTTTACATTCGTCGAGTCACTAGATTCCTACTTCCGGAGAACGAAGTGGAAGTTTATCACAACCTTCACCCTTGCCAGTCTCTTACTTGTTGCATTCTTTATTGTATTGATGCGCATTGAAAGTCTAGTCTATTTTAAATTTAATAAGTTTATTTACTTTTATAGTTTGATTGCAGCTACATTTTTGCTCACTCGATATATATTTGGAGCTTTCTATAGGAATGTACCAATCAATTCTAATTATCGTCCAGGTGTCTCCATTATTATTCCGGTCTTTAATGAAGAAGAGTGGATTCATAAAACGATATATGGTTGCCTGAATCAAAACTATCCAATCGATAAGTTGGAAGTAATCGTCGTAGATGACCAGTCTACAGATCTCACAGTCGAGAATATCTGGAAAGCAGTAGAAAGGTTAGAACAAGAAGATGAAGTATACAAAATCAAAGAACGTTTACAAGTATACGTAATGCCGCAAAACGGCGGGAAACGCAAAGCATTAGTAGATGGCGTGGCAATGGCCAAACATGATCTTGTTGTTTTTGTCGATTCAGATAGTTTCTTAGAACCAAATGCCATTCTGAATTTAGTCCAACCATTTCAAGATCCTAAAATGGGTGGCGTTGCAGGACGCACAGATGTGGAAAATAAATATGTAAATAGTATTACAAAATTACAAGTTGTCCGTTACTATATCGCTTTTCGTGTCATGAAAGCAGCAGAATCTTACTTCGATTGTGTCACTTGTTTATCGGGTCCATTATCTTGTTATAGAAAGTCTCTGATTCTAGACCACCAAGAGGATTGGCTTAATCAAACTTTCTTAGGTCAGCCAGCGACTTTCGGCGACGATCGCAGTATGACCAACTATATTCTACAAACACACCGCACCGCATACCAAGATAGGGCCATCTGTTCAACAGTTGTCCCGGATAAATTTGGCGTGTTTTTAAAGCAACAAATGCGCTGGAAACGCTCTTGGTTACGTGAATCACTACGAGCAGGAACATTTATTTGGAGGAAAGAAGTATTTATGGCTTTGTTCTTTTACGTAGGATTGATTGTACCAATTGCTGCACCAGTCGTCGTATTGTACAACTTACTCTATGTGCCGCTGTTTTACGGTATATTCCCCACCACCTTCTTGCTGGGACTATTTCTTATGGCCTTCATGATGAGTGCCGCCTACTTGTTCTTTAAGAAAAGCAGTCTGTGGGTCTTCGGATTTGTCTTCGTTTTGATGTATGAAGCCGTTCTATTATGGCAGATGCCTATTGCATGGGTGACATTCTGGAAATCTACTTGGGGAACACGCGATACGCCACAAGATATTGAAGCGCGCGATAAGAAGTTGGGCAAGAAGTTGAAAAAAGATCCTCTAACTATTAAATCATAACTATATGAGTTTGTAGATAAGGAGAATGACGTATGAAACGAAAAAGTGATGAAATATTAGATTATCAAAAGAAAAACCGACGGAAAGTCAGACGGTCAATTCTTCAAGTAGGTATTTTATTGGTCATTGTATTTCTTGTGTTCCAAGCGTTTGTTGAAATGAATCGTTATGATGCATTGAATAATGAAAAATGGAAGAACAGGCAAGGTTTTATAGCCCTTTCATATCCAGGTGTATCAAGGGATGGATCAGATTCTCTGTTTGCAAAAAAGCAATTGCAACGGCAGTTGGAAGCATTGAGAGACCAAGGATATGAGACGATTTCTCAACAAGATATACTGAATTTCTACAAAAACAAGAAACCATTACCTGAGAAAGCATTATTTCTTGCATTTGAAGATGGACGTACAGACACGAGCGTTTACGTCAATCCACTGTTGAAGAAGTATAACTACAAAGCGACATTGCTCTCTTTCGCCAACAAGTTAGATGAGAACGATAAACGTTTTCTTCAACCTTCACACCTAAAGCAAATGCAAAAAAGTGGGTTTTGGGAATTAGGTAGTAACGGTAACCGCTTAACATACATCAATATCTTTAATAAGGAAGGCACGTTCTTGAATATTCGTGATGATGAAGAAGTGCTAAGTAAAGATAAAATCGAATCGTACAATCACTTTTCGATGGACTTCATCCGCGATCAATATTTGATTCCAAGTGAGAATCGATTGGAGATGGAGAAGCGCATCACAAATGATTACAAAGCGATGCGCAAAATCTATCAAGAGAAATTGGGTGCTATTCCTGGGGTCTACATGATTATGCATGCAAATAGTTTGTATAATACAGCAAACAAATTGGTTACAGACGTCAATGACAATGAGATTAGAAAAACATTTGACATGCACTTTAATCAAGAAGGAAATGCACTTAACACTAAAAGAAGAGAATTATATAACCTAACCCGCGTTCAGCCAAAACCATCTTGGTCTACGAATCATTTACTCATGAAAATACAAAATGATACAAATCAAAAAGTAGATTTCGTAAAAGGTGACGAAAAACAAGCCAACCAATGGAAAGCAATTGAAAGCGCAGCGGAATTTCGTGATGGTCTGATCACCCTTACTTCAAAATCAAAAGAGGCTGGAAAACTGGTACTGAAGGAGAATACCGCAAAGAATATACAGTTTACAGGAAAAGTGGGGGGGAGTATCGAGGGCCAACAATCCATTTTCTTACGACATAGCGATAATGGCGACTCTTACGTGAAAATTACAGTTGAAAATGATTATTTAGTGATCGAGGAAAAGGCAGAGGGACAATTGAAAGAACTACTTGTAAAAAAGTCCATACCAAAAGTTGAAATCGTCCAAACAACAAATAATGAAAACCCCACTTCACGAAAAGAAGATAAAGCACGGAGCGAGGGACTGCCTAATGAAAAAAGCATAGACATCAAACTTCAGAATAATACATTAAACATCAGGTTAAATAACAAAAAAATTGTAAGTAATCTAGAAGTCAATCAAGACATTCAAGCTGGAAAGCTAGCACTGGGTTCTACCTGGGTACCGGGAGGCTTCAGTGATCCAATTCATGATGCACAGTTTAGTGAAGTGACGATTGCTTCATTAGCAGACAGTGGTGTTGAGCAGACGATCTTGTTCACAAATGAAATACAAAAGCCACAGCAACTGATGTATACATTTGTTGGTTCTATCAAGTCAGCAATGAACTGGGTAGTCGATAACTTCTAATAACCGGCATCAGTTGAAAAGGCGGGATTTCAATGCTTACCAATAAAAAAATACTATTCATGATGATTTCCTGCCTCTTTTTTAGTGGATGTCAGGATAAAAAACAGCAAACCGTAGATTTATCCATTCTAGATGAATTGGAACTTTCGGCTTGGGTGACTGAGTGGCAGTGGCAAAATGGAGTGGGAGACCTCCGACAAGTTCAAGGTCTAGATAGGGCACAGGTTTTTGCAGCCTATTTTGACGGGGAGGATCACATATATTTACGGGACAAAATGGACGATGCCATTGGTGCTATGAAAGTACTATCAAAGGAACGTGATATCCCACTCGATTTAACCATTGTTAATGATCAGTTTCTGTCTGATGGAACGGTCGTTCACAAAGACTCCGAACTAATTGGACGCTTGGTAGAAACGCCGGAAAGTCGAAAACGGCATATTGATAATATTTTGGAATACATCAACGCCTATCAATTTGAAGGGTTAGAACTAGACTATGAAAATGTAGATGGGGAAGATCTGCCAAACTTGCTTCAATTTTATAAAGAACTATATGATGCTCTGTTAGCACAAGGAAAGCCATTGCGTATTATATTGGAACCCAACTTAGACGTCGAACAATACAATTTTCCTGTAGGACCAGTCTACGTCATGATGGCCTATAACTTATTTGGCGGCCATTCAGGTCCAGGGCCAAAAGCAGACGATGAATTCATCCGCAAAGTAGTGGGTAAAATGAATACCCTTCCTGGGCAACCAGTTATCGCATTGTCGGCTGGCGGTTTTAGTTGGCAACATGGAAAGGATGAAACGAAAACCCTCACTGAAAAAGAGGCAGAAGAACTTGCTAGAAAATATGAGGTGAAGCCCATACGAGATCCATCTAGTGGCGGTATGTACTTTGATTATCAAGATGAACACAGTGATACGTACACAGTTTGGTACGGAGACCAGCAAACCTTGTATCAATGGATGAAAGTTGCGGCTGAAGAGGGACAAATGAGAGTTTCCTTATGGCGAATGGGTGGCATGGAAGACACCACATTGAAATTCCTAAATAACGCAGTCAATTATAAAGCGAAAGTGAAAGGAGAAAACGAGATGTTTGCCAATCATATAAAGGAACTCAGGAAACAAATGAACCTGACGCAAGCTGAATTGGCTGAGCGGGTGGGCATCGGCCGTACAGCTTTATCCAAAATAGAGAATGGCGCTTACTATCCAAGTGCTAAGACCATGAAGAAAATATCGGATGTGCTCAATAAGCCAATTGGCGAAATATTTTTCAACACTGACATTTCGTAAAGGTGCGTAAAACTAGTACGTATAGTTGAGTTCTAGTGAGAGTCGTAATGCAATCGAAGGGAGTGAAGATTTGTGAAAGTATATATAGCTAATGAAAAGATTAAAATGCCTATAGCAAACGAAGAAGTAATCAGTAGAAAAGATATAGAAATTCCTATTCACTCGAAGTTGGTGCGACTTACTATTGTTCGCGCACCGGAGGGATATGGAAAGACCATGTTGCTAAGTAAATCATTCTCCCAAATAACAGATTCGACGGCTTGGCTCACATTAGACGAAATGGATAACGACCCCATTCGTTTTTGGACCTATGTGATTACGTCATTAGAGAAAAGCGGCAATATGATTGATGCAGAAAAGGTATTGTCTTTCATCAAAACAAGTCCGCCCTATTACATGATTGTCGATATGCTGTTGAATGAACTAAATGCTCAACGAAGAAGAGTTACACTGATTCTAGATGATTATCATATGATCACGAATCCTGTCATTCATAACATGATGAACCAATTCATCGATTCTTTATCGCGTCATATAAAGGTTTTCATAACAAGCCGAAATGAAGTGCCGTTATCCGTTTCCAAGTGGCGGACAAAGGGCTGGGTATACGAAATCGGTATCCAACAACTGCAATTTCAATTGAAGGAAGTCCGAGAGTTTTTCGACAAGCGTCCTTCACTATCGAGATATTCAATATTTTTCTACGAGCAAGTATTACGTATTACAGAAGGTTGGCCTTTAGGTATTCAATTGATAAGTCTCATCGGATTAGCAGAAGATCCCCAATGGAATGTGGAGGAATCTTCCGTCCTATCACCTGTCGTAGCAAATTACTTAGTGTATGAAGTATTGTGCAGTCTCACTCCCTTCATGCAAGACTTTCTCATGCGTACATCGGTATTACAATATGTAACACCCGAAAGTTGTAATCAGTTATTGAATCGTAATGATAGTGAAGAAGTCTTGAGAGAAATAGAAAAGAGAGGTTTGTTTCTTAATCAGTTAACCGACAGTCAACTGACGTACACGTACCATAGTCTATTTTCAATTGCCTTACAGAATGAAAGACGTCGATATTTTTCGAATGACTGTATAAATGAGGTGTATGTTAAAGCAGCACATATCCGCTATGGACAAGGCGATTATGCAACAGGAATTGAGTTGGCGATTAAAGGGGAGTTATTTGATGTAGCTGATCGTTGGATTAAAGAGAATCTGGTAAACATCATTTTATCCAAACAGACCGAGACATTCATGCGATGGATGTTGATACTACGTAAAAGCTCTTTCGAACTCCATGCGGAAACGCTTGCAGTATATGCGTTCAATCTAGCCATTCAGTTTGAAATGGAAAAAGCGGGATTGATTATTCGAGAGCTTGACCGTAGGGATCAAAAAACAGGTTGGAAAAAGGAAGACTCGTTAGAAGATGCCACACTAATTTTAGACATTGTAAAAGTGTTTATGTTGTTTACACAGGGTGGTCTGACAGAGAAAAAAGACTTAGGTTCGCAAGAGCGAATTAACAATCATTCATTTTCCACTGATTTACGATGGAAAAACGTATCGATGACGTATAACCACTATCAACCTCAATTGCTGAGAACTTGTTTAGGCAATAGAGGTGGACTACAATCTGTCAAACGACTGTCAACACTGAATAACGTCTTACGTACTGATAAATTCCTTGTTCATAATTTGGCAGGATACAGTCAGGGTCTACAAGCGGAAGCCTTCTATGAAATGAATCTATTATCCGAATCCACACATTATATGAAAAAAGCTATGGAATATACTGATCGTCATAGTGATGCAGGCTTGTCTATACCCATGTACATTCTACAGGCTAAAATGTATCTGGCTAATCAGCAGTTCGTTAAAGCTCAGGCCATATTAAACCACGCGATGGAATCAACGGTTAATACGAACTGGCAATGTATTTTAATTATAATGAAAGCACTAGGCTATATTCGTGAAGGATCCTTCGACCAGGCAGAGATTGAATTGAACAGATCATATAATTTAACACATCGGCAAGCGAAATTTGATATGGAGTTCCGAGTGCTTGTACAAGCGCGACTGCATATGGCCAAAGGCAATACACGAAAAGCCCTTTATTGTATAGATCAAGTTACGCAAGAAGCTAAAGAAGCATTGTATATAGCAACTACTATTGAGGCAAAGATATTGAGATCCATCTGTATGTGGAATAACAGCAAAAAAAGGCTGGCAATTAATATACTTCATGAAGCATTGGAATTAGCGGTAAAGTCGGGCTTTAAACGCATGTTTTTGGACGAAAAAGCATTGAATCCAGTGCTAATGAGTTATATAAAATGTCGAATAAACTTTGAACAACCGCATTGGAAGACAGTTCCACTTGTCTTTGCACAGTCGTTACGGACGGATCATATCGCTCATCGTGCGGCTGCTCATCAAAGTAGTAAACCCAATTTAACTCCCCGCGAGGAAGAGTTGATTAAGGCACTCGCAACCGGCTCATCCAACAGGGAGATTGCGGAACAGCTTTTTCTTTCGGAAGGAACCGTTAGAGTGTACTTATCGAAAGTCTATAAAAAACTCAATGTTAGCTCACGGACTCAAGCAATACTGCAAGTCAAGGATTGGCAGTAGAACAAAATATACTACTATTGATTAGGAGGTGACGGTCATGACCACATTACTAGCCTCAAAATTACAAAAACCTACCGTACGTGATGAGTGGATTAGCGGAGAGAATATGATTGCTGTCCAACATGAAGCAGTGCAATCAAAAGTACTGTTCATTACTGCTCCAACAGGTTATGGAAAGACAACATTTTTGACTAGTTGGTCAGGTAATTTGAATGAAAACGTCGCATGGTTGACAGTCGATGAAACTGATAATGATGCAGAGCAATTTTTTCGATATATCCTCTATACAGTCTACTCGGCGTGCAATTTGCTTCCGCAAGAAAAATTACAGCTAAAACTTGTCGATGCAGACCGCAACGATTTGAACACGATGTGGAATTTCTACAAAGAACTAGGTAATGTAATGACAAAGCGGGTTCGATTAATTATTGACGATTTTCATCATATTACTGCTCCAGAACTGTTGGAAATGATTCAGTATTTTGTAATGGATTTACCCGAATCCTTGAAGATATGCTTTGCTAGTCGCCACCTCCCTCCTTTTACACTTGCACTCTGGCAATCCTTATTCACTGTTACTGAAGTGAAAATGCAGCATCTGCGTTTTACGGTCGTAGATATGAAAAAATATTTGAAAAACCAACCCGAACAGCAACAATCAGTATGGCAAGAATTCGTGCAGACAGAAGGTTGGCCTGCGGCACTACGAAATGTTGTGCAGTCACAAGATACGTATGATCTGCAGCATTCTAGAAGGTACACTATGAATGTGTTAATGAATGATCTATGGGGTGAATTTTCAAGCTCGGCACAGCATTTCCTTTTAACAACATCCATCTTGAATACAATGGATCAAAGAATATGCGACGCATTACTCGGGAATAATGAAAGTCTGGTCCATTTACAGAATTTAGAGGAAAAAGGCTTTTTCATAGAAATGGACACGCAAAAAAACGCATGTTATCGTTATCATCCCCTTTTTTCTATAGCCTTACAGCAAAAGTTGCAACAAACCTACTCAAAGGAGTTTGTATTAGAGCTTCATAAAAAAGCAGCAGGTGTATACTTCCGGCAAGGTGATATTGTCTGTGCAATCACACACGCATTGATAGGAAAGGCGTATCCACTTGCTAGTACTTGGATGATGAATCACGGCGTGGACATTATCAAAAGTCGAGAAACCTCTACTTTCATATCTTGGTGCCGTGAATTTGAAGAAGCTCATATTCCATTAGCTTTGGATCTTCAGTTACTGTATGCCTTTTCTCTTCTTTCCGAGCACCAAATAGATGCAGCGGATCTTGTCATAAGTAAAATGACAACACAAGAGAATCGAAAAGAATGGAATGCTTTTACCAGTAGAAGCCCATCCGCTCCCTACGACTATTTCTTAATCAAGTCCTACATTACAATTATCCGAATGGGCGGTGTGACAGAAGTAGGGGAGTGGCTGCAAAAAGGATTTGATTTTAACGTAGAAAAACGCTCTAAGCTATATTTACTGCCACTTCAGTTCAATAAAACCGAGCCTACGTTATCACGTACACCATTAGGTTCACGTAAAATGTCAGCAACCCCTGAACAACAGAAATACCTATTGGAAAAGCAATCTTGCCAAGCAAATAAACTTTCTATAATCGGTTACTATCACGGAATTCAAGCGGAAACATTGTACATGAAAGGCTTGATGAAAGAATCTAGAGAACACCAAGTAGAAGCACTTCTGTCAGCCCATCACTTCCAAGATCCAGGTCTGCTAATTCCTATGTATGTATTGAGTTGTAAGCTACATATGGCAAATGGCGAAATGGAAAATGCGCATGGAACGTTGCAGAGTGCCCTGTTTTATACAGAAGATAGCTACTGGAAAGACTTTTTATATGCATTTGAAGCATTTATTTACTTGAAGCAAAGTCGTCTAGAAGAAGCAGAAATCTCCTTTTTGAAATTGAAGGAGGATTTCGTGGATAATCTTCAACATCCATTTGTCACACTCGTAGATGTAAGACTACTGTTGCAAAAAGGCCAATGGGGGGAAGCGTTAAAGAAAGCAGTACATGTGAAAATTGAAGCGTTACAGGAAGGGCAAATTGAGACATTTATCGAAGCAACAATTTTAGAAAGCTTGTGTTACGCCTATCAAGAGCACTGGTTGGAAATGGCACATTCTTTACATGAAGCCATGGTTTATAGTAAAGAATATGACTATACTCAGTTATTTATCAAAGAAGAGACGATAGGTTCACTGTTGAAGGAATATATCAGAGTTCGTAAACAACAACATGATGTGAACTGGACGCACGTTCCGTATTTCTATGTAGATCGACTAGTACAGGCAACAAATAACAGAATTCTATCATAGTGTTGCTGACACTACGCGAAAAAAAAGTGACAATAAAAAATACAAGTTAGGTTAACAGCGTATAAACAATAGAATGTGACTTGAAAGCGATACTCCTTTAGTCAGGAGTGTCGCTTTTTGCTATACTGAGTAAAGGTAAAGGAGTGCGTAATAAATGAAATATCAAGATCGTCCACTTGTGCAAGCATTGCAGAATTTTCATAACCGAAAACCTGTTTCATTCCACGTGCCGGGACATAAAGGGGGCACATTATCTGATTTGCCGTCCGCTGTGCGTCAAGCACTTGCTTATGATCTGACGGAGCTGACAGGACTAGATGACTTGCATGAACCGACAGGAGCGATTAGAGAAGCAGAAGACAAATTGGCACATCTTTATAAAAGTGAACGGAGTTTCTTTCTAGTGAATGGTTCGACTGTGGGAAACCTGGCTATGCTGTATGCAACAGTTCAGCGGGGAGACTTGGTAATTGTGCAACGTAATGCACATAAATCGATATTCAATGCACTGGAACTGACAGGTGCCAATCCAGTGTTTCTATCTCCGGATTGGGATGAACAGACGCAGACGGCTGGAACGGTATCATTGAAGACAGTAAAAGAAGCACTCAAGCAGTATCCGAATGTGAAAGCAGCCGTTCTCACCACACCTACTTATTACGGAATAATAAATAAAGATTTAAAACAGATTATAGAAGTATGTCATAGCTACAGTATACCGATTCTCATTGATGAAGCGCATGGTGCACATTTTATAGTGAATGATGCATTTCCAACGAGCGCACTTGAACTCGGAGCAGATCTGGTCGTTCAGTCTGCGCATAAAACATTACCCGCCATGACGATGGCCTCTTTTTTACATGTTCGATCGCAATTTGTGAGGGTGGAAAGAGTAGCACACTTCCTTCAGATGCTACAGTCGAGCAGTCCATCCTATTTATTGATGGCCTCTTTGGATGATGCAAGGTATTATGCAGAGACGTATAGCGAAGATCACTATAAAAGCTTTCAAATATACCGAAATAATTTAATCCAAGGTCTGTGCAATATGGAGTGCGTCGAAGTAGTGGAGACTGACGATGAACTGAAGTTGCTGGTTCGTGCTACGGGTCATACGGGATACGTCTTGCAGGAAGCATTGGAGCAGCAAGGGATTTATCCAGAATTGGCGGATATATATCAAGTATTGCTTGTACTGCCCTTGGTGAAGGCGGGGGATGAAGAACGATGCGCTGACGTAATTGGTAAATTTAAGCGAGCGATGGACTGTGTAGCGGAGAAAAAAGCTACTTCAGTACGGGTGAACAACTTTTTATCGATCAGTTCTCCGTCATCGGTAGTATATTCAGCAACTCAGCTTCATACGATGGATACGGAGTGGCTAAATATCCAGTCGGCAACGGGAAAAGTAGCAGCAGACGCGATTATTCCATATCCACCCGGCATACCACTTTTATGTGCCGGAGAACGTATTAGCCAAGAACACACCGAGCAAATGCATGATCTTTTAATGGCTGGCTGTAGATTTCAAGGGGCGGTCAATATGGAGATGAAAAAAGTAAAAGTAGTTTTGGAATAGATAGGGGATAAGAAGATGGCAGGATTATTTATTAGTTTTGAAGGGCCAGAAGGGGCTGGTAAGACAACTGTATTGCAAGAAATTGCAGAACGCCTAAAGGCACAAGGACAAGACGTAATCATGACACGAGAACCGGGTGGAATTCCTATTGCAGAAAAAATTCGTGAAGTCATCTTGGATTCAAATCACAGTACGATGGACGGTAAGACGGAAGCGCTGTTGTATGCAGCTGCACGTAGACAACATTTAGTAGAAAAAATCATACCTGCACTACAACAGAATAAAATTGTTCTATGCGACCGTTTTATTGATAGTTCATTGGCATATCAAGGGTTCGCACGTAAATTAGGCATCGACGAAGTACTGGCAATCAACTTATTCGCGATTGAAGAGTATATGCCGGATTGTACTATTTTCTTCGATGTGCCGCCCGAAGTTGGACTAGCCCGGATATGGAGAGATAAGGAACGTGAACAGAATCGTCTAGATTTAGAAAAAATGGAGTTTCATGAGCAAGTGTACAAAGGCTATCAAGAAGTGATGTTACGGGATGAAGGGCGAATACAGATAGTTGACGCACAACAATTACCAGCACAAGTAATTGAAAATGTTTGGCAAATTGTAAGTACGGAAGTCAACTTACATAAGAATTCATGATATAATAAAGAAGAAATACGTTTTATGAGAAATCGGAAAAGGGGAGAGTACATTGAAACTGATTGTAGCAGTCGTACAGGACCAAGATAGTAACCGATTATCTTCCGCATTGACTAAAAGTGATTTTCGGAATACAACATTAGCCAGTACTGGTGGATTCCTTCGCGCAGGTAACACAACATTTCTAATGGGTGTGGAAGATGAGTTAGTCTCCAAAGCACTAGATTTAATTCGTGATAATTGCCGTTCTCGGGATCAAATGGTTGCACCGGTTTCACCAATGGGTGGTAATGCGGACTCATATATTCCGTATCCAATTGAAGTAGAAGTAGGCGGAGCTACTGTATTTGTCTTGCCAATTGAGCAGTTCCACCATTTTTGATTTAGAGGTGAATGCTGATGAAAGTCAATGGTGAATACCGTACAGGGATGGATAAATTATCGCCTGATCCTCTTCGGCATGCACAGGGTAATCCCAAGTTTGGACAAATGGTAGAAAAACAAGGATCACGTCTGCAAGGAGAACAGATTGCCCGGTTGTTTGGGGATATCTCAAGTGCTGGAGATCGTCTCGCAAGGTCTCGAAATTTACGTGACATGGCGAAATACAAGATGCTGATCAAACGTTTTTTGAAAGAGGCAGTAGATTCAGGTATTGAGTTAACACAATCTCATACATGGAACCAGTTCGGTGAAGGTCGCCGGTTAAATTTGGTGCAAACAATAGATGAAAAACTAATCGCGTTGACGGAAGCACTGTTGGATGAAGAAGAATCATCCATTGATTTACTCGCCAAAATTGGTGAAATCAAAGGTCTTCTGATCAATTTATATACGTGATCCCGTGCCGCACTCACATGTAGCACGGGGTTTTTTGCAACATCTTTACTAACTAAGGAGGAGCTTGCATGTCACAGACGTTGCACGACCATGCATTGCAGTCTCAGAAGCAAGTTATCGACAAATTAACTATGATTCACAAAAGACAGCGTATTGGACATGCCTATTTATTTGAAGGTTCGAATGGTGCAGGCAAAGAGGCAGTTGCACAATATTTCACGAAACTGCTATTATGCATGAATCCGAAAGAAAATGTTCCATGTGAAACATGTCACTCGTGTAAACGTATAGAATCAGGTAATCATCCGAACGTAGTCTGGATCAGACCTGATGGACAGGACATCAAAAAGGATCAAATGTCTGAATTAATTATAAAAATGACGAAAAAAGGGTATGAAGAGGGACGGAAAGTATATGTGATTGTTCATGCGGAGAGAATGAATGCCTCAGCAGCCAATACATTGCTGAAGTTCCTTGAAGAACCTGAAGGAAATGTCACAGCTATTTTACTTACGGATTCCTATCCATCCATTTTGTCAACAATTCAATCACGGTGCCAGCGAATTTCGCTTCAGCCGATGAATCGCCAAAATAGTATTGAAAGTCTCGTGGAAAAAGGAGTTACAGCTTCTATGGCATCTACTGTAACGATGATGACAGCAAATGTTGAAGCGGCTTATAGGATGGCTCAAGAAGATTCCTTTGTACAGAGACGGAAATTAGTGTTAAAATTAGTAGAGGCAATCGAACAGCGATCCCCAGGTGAGGCGTTGCTGTTCATTCAGACAGATTGGATGCCTGTCATGAAGGAAAAAAGTGATTGTGAACAAGGCCTTGATTTGCTTCTCTTCGCGTACCGTGATATTGTGGCGGTGAAAGCAGGTTTGCAATCAACTATATCGTATCCCGATCAATTAGAAGTCTTCACGGGACATTCTGTCAAAAATACTTATAGCAGTTTAACTGTTAAAATAGATGCCGTCTTGCAGGCGAAAAAACGATTGCATCAAAATATGAATCGTACGCTTTTACTAGAACAATTGGTGCTTACTATGCAGGAGGGGTTATCGTTTGTATAAAGTCGTAGGCGTCCGCTTTAAAAAAGCGGGAAAGTTATATTATTTTGACCCATTGGATATGCCGATTGAAATTGGCGACTATGTCATTGTGGAAACAGCACGAGGTGTAGAGTACGGTAAGGTAGCCAGTCGAAGTAATGAAATAGATGATGAAGATGTCGTCTTGCCACTGAAAAAGATCATTCGTCTTGCAGATGAGGGTGATCGTGAACGAGTCAAAGAGAATGAGCAAGAGGCAAATGAAGCATTTGATGTCTGCGTTGAAAAAATTACAGAACATCAATTAGATATGCGTTTAGTAGATGTGGAATATACATTTGATCGTAATAAAATTGTTTTTTACTTCACCGCTGAAGGCCGAGTGGACTTCCGCAACCTAGTAAAGGATCTCGCTGCGATTTTCCGGACTAGAATTGAATTGCGCCAAATCGGTGTACGTGATGAAGCGAAAATGCTAGGCGGTATCGGTCCATGTGGTAGAATGCTTTGCTGTTCAACATTTTTAGGTGATTTTGAGCCGGTATCTATCAAGATGGCGAAAGATCAGAACCTTTCATTGAACCCATCAAAAATTTCGGGTCTATGTGGTCGTTTGATGTGTTGTCTGAAGTATGAAAATGATGCATATGAAGAAGCGAAAGCGCTAATGCCCGATCTTGGTAAACAAGTAGTTACACAAGATGGAGTAGGAAAAGTAGTCGGACTGAACTTATTGGAGCGTGTACTTCAAGTGAATATGCCGGCATTTGAACGAGTAGTGGAATATGCGTGGAGTGAGATTGAGGATTTACAGAAAGAAACAGCTCAATTGACTAAATGATGAGGTGGAACAGTTGAAAGAAGTGAACTTTCTTGACAGGGTAATGGATTTTGAACAACAGTTGGATTCTATGCAAAAACAATTCCGGGAACTCATTGGATTTGTTGCAAAGATGACTGAAGAAAACCACTCGCTTCGTCTGGAAAACCATCATCTGCGAACGCGACTTGATGAAATCGATAAGATTACACAAGAAATAGAAGAGGCCGCGCGTGATGAACGTCCAAAGAAGCTTGACGTGGGCGAAGGCGTAGACAATCTAGCTCGTTTGTACAATGAAGGTTTTCATGTGTGCAATGTGCACTACGGCAGCAGCCGTAAAGGCGAAGATTGTCTATTCTGCCTGTCATTCTTAAATAAACAGAACGGTTGAGAGGTCAATTCCTATTTTTAGGTATTGGCTTTTTCTTTTGATTGAAGGAGTGTAGATTGTGAACTTAGAAAATGATGAACGAATGGACTATTTATTGGCAGAGGACTTGCGCATCATTCAAAGCTCTTCTGTTTTTTCCTTTTCACTAGATGCAGTGCTGTTGGCACGTTTTGCCTATATGCCGATCCGAGGAGGAAAGATTGTTGATTTATGCACAGGTAACGGTGTAATCCCTTTGTTCATGAGTGCCCGGACGAAAGGCGAAATCATAGGTATTGAATTGCAAGAACGCCTAGCGGATATGGCGCATAGAAGTGTAGTGCTTAACGGTCTAGAACAACAGATCACGATTGAAAATGGAAACGTCATAAATATTGCAAAAAAAATTGGTTATGAGTTATATGATACGGTTACATGCAATCCTCCTTATTTCCCGGCAAATGAAAAAAGTGCTAGAAACAAAAGTGAGTATTACACGATCGCTAGGCATGAAGTAGAGCTAACACTAGATCAAGCAGTAAAATCTGCAAGTGAATTATTGAAACAAGGTGGGAAAGCAGCATTTGTTCACCGTCCCGGTAGACTTCTTGACATCATCACATCCATGAGGCAGTATCGTTTAGAACCAAAGCGTATTCGTTTCGTCTATCCGAAAGAAGGGAAAGAAGCAAATACACTATTAATCGAAGCAATTAAGGATGGAAAACCTGATCTTAAAATTCTACCTCCTTTATATGTCTACCGTGAAAATGGAGAATATACGGATGAAGTAAGGCGGCTATTGTATGGGGAAAATTGAGCACTTCTTCTATGTACTAGTATGCAATGACGGATCATATTACGCTGGATATACGAATGATTTAGAACGCCGCTTACGTGTACATAATGAAGGAAAAGGCGCAAAGTATACGAGAGGGCGTCTACCTGTAAAGTATATTTATCAAGAATTATTTGAAACTCAACGGCAAGCGATGCAAGCAGAGTATCAGTTTAAGCAATTAACCCGAAAACAAAAAGAACAATATATAAAAAAGGAGCGGTCCACATGATTACGTCACAAAAGAGTGCTGAAGCAACAGAGTTCGGGAAGTTGTTCATCGTAGGCACACCAATCGGCAACCTCGAAGATATGACATTCCGTGCAGTTCGGATCTTACAGGAAGCAGATTATATTGCGGCGGAGGATACGCGTAATACGATTAAATTATGTAATCATTTTGAGATTACTACACAAATGATCAGTTATCACGAACATAATACACGTGTGGCGGGAGAAAAAATAATAGAACTCCTTCAAGATGGGAATAACATTGCTATTGTCAGTGACGCAGGGATGCCATGTATTTCAGACCCCGGCGCAGATCTTGTAGAATTAGCGATTGAACAGGGATTCGCTGTCGTTCCCGTTCCGGGACCGAACGCAGCTATTACAGCATTAGTAGCTTCAGGTATTACAGCGCAACCGTTTTTGTTTTTTGGATTTCTATCGCGTCAAAAAAAGGAATTAAAAACACAGCTTGAGAACTTACAGCACTATGAGGAAACAATAATATTTTACGAGGCTCCACATCGTTTAAAACAGACATTGCGCGGTTTAGTAGAACAATTTGGAGATGAACGAAAAATTGTGATGGCCCGTGAATTAACGAAGCGATTTGAAGAGTTCTTGAGAGGAACGATTGCAGAAGCAATAGAGTGGGCAGAATCCAATGAAATCAGAGGGGAGTTCTGTTTGATTGTGGAAGGTAATCAGAACGTGCAACACGAAGCCGCAATTGCTTGGTGGACAGACCTATCCATTAAGGAACATGTAGAACGTATAATAGAAGAAAAGGAAATTCGTTCGAAAGATGCGATCAAAGAAGTGGCAGATGTCCGTGAGTTGAGTAAACGAGATGTTTATCAAGCCTATCATGTAGGGTAAGAAAAAATCCTGAACGTGTACACGTTCAGGATTTTTACAAATTAATTGATTTTATTTTGAATTTCATCCATCAATTGCTTTGCACCTTCAGGACTCAAAATTAACTTACCATCGATCAAACGAAGATTATCATCCGACACTTCTCCTGTAATCGAACATGTCATATTAGGCATGTACTTTTTTAAGATGATTTTGTCGTCATCCACGTATATTTCTAACGCATCTTTTTGCTCAATACCGAGCGTACGACGAAGTTCAATCGGGATCACAACACGACCTAGCTCATCAACTTTTCTCACAATTCCAGTAGACTTCATGGAAAAAATTCCTCCTACACTCCAGATTTAACATTCGTCAAAATTCGACAGGATTCTCTTGCCTGTTAAATATCATACCAACTCTTCCAATAACCGTCAATTATCATAACTCAAATAAACACTATTAATATTTATTAATTATTTGATAGGTAAAAAATGAGAGATGCTGAAGGTATGGGGATCGTAGCCAATGAGCAAGCTGAAAGAAGTTATAAAAATATAAGGTTCGGAGGAGAACATGGCACTTTCGTGCAACATCCTATAAAATGAAAATATACATTAATTATTTGGAGGAATTACGCGTGGAGAATCAATCAAAAACATTTTATATCACAACACCTATTTATTATCCAAGTGGGAAATTTCATATAGGAACGGCATACACGACAATTGCATCGGATGCAATGGCGCGATATAAGCGTTTACGTGGCTACGATGTCAGATTTCTGACTGGAATGGACGAGCATGGCCAGAAGATTCAAGAAAAGGCAGAAGAAGAAGGTCTGTCACCAATTAAATACGTCGATGGCATTGCAGATATTGCGAAAGATTTGTGGAAACTGATGGATATTTCTTATGATGACTTAATCCGTACGACGGAAGATCGTCACAAGACAATCGTTGAAAAGATATTTAAGAAGTTTCTTGATAATGGAGATATTTATAAAGGAAAGTATGAAGGATGGAAATGCGTTCCATGTGAATCATATTTCACCGAATCGCAACTGGTAGATGGAAACTGTCCAGACTGTGGTCGTCCAGTTCACCGAGTAGAAGAAGAGTCATACTTCTTTAATATGAAAAAGTATGCAGATCGTCTGCTTGCGTATTATGAAGAGAATCCTACATTCATTGAGCCGGAATCACGCAAAAATGAAATGATCAATAACTTTATTAAACCAGGTCTTGAAGATTTATCTGTTTCCCGTATGTCATTTGACTGGGGAATTAAAGTGCCTGGAGATCCAAAACATGTTATTTACGTCTGGGTCGATGCATTGACGAACTACATTACAGCACTTGGTTATATGTCCGATGACGAGTCTTTATTCGATAAGTACTGGCCCGCGGATGTTCATGTGGTAGGTAAGGATATCGTTCGTTTCCATACGATTTATTGGCCAATCTTCCTGATGGCACTTGACTTGCCATTGCCGAAGAAAGTATTCGCACATGGTTTCATCATGATGAAAGATGGCAAGATGTCGAAATCTAAAGGCAATGTAGTTTATCCAGAAATGCTTGTTGAACGCTATGGCCTTGATGCTACACGTTATTTCTTGCTTCGTGAATTACCATTTGGTCAAGACGGTGTATTTTCACCGGAAGCATTTGTAGAGCGTATTAACTATGACTTAGCGAATGACTTAGGAAACTTATTGAACCGAACCATCTCAATGATCAATAAATACTTTGATGGCGAGGTTCTGACTGAAGGTCTTGTACCAACTGAATTTGATGCACCATTACGCGACATGATTCAGTATACAGTGAAGAAATATGAGGTTTCTATGGAAAAGATGCAATTTAGCGTCGTACTTTCTGATGTATGGGCATTAATTTCCCGTACAAATAAATATATTGATGAAACATCTCCGTGGATATTGGCGAAGTCAGAAGAAGATCGCATGAAATTGGCTTCAGTTATGTATCACTTAGCGCTATCCCTTCATCATACAGCGGTTCTCTTACAGCCATTCATGACAAACGCACCGAAACAGATGATCGAACAACTAGGTCTGTCCGAAGATTCATTAGGATGGAATACTTTAGATGAAGGCTATGCAATCAAAGCAGGCACAACAGTCATCAAGAAAGGTATTCCTATCTTCCCGCGTCTGGAGACAGAAGTAGAAGTTGAGTACATTCGCCAGCAAATGGCCATTACTGCACCTGCTGAAATGGAAGAGAAACTGGAAGAAGAAACAAATGAAATCACGTTTGAAGAATTCATGAACGTAGACATGCGTGTAGCGACTGTCACGGCGTGTGAAAAAATACCAAAAGCCGACAAGCTGTTAAAGTTACAAGTAGACTTAGGCTATGAGCAGCGTCAAGTAGTATCCGGCATTGCACAATATTACAATGCTGAGGATGTAGTAGGCATGAAAGTCATTGTCGTTGCGAATTTGAAGCCGGTTAAACTACGTGGTGAATTATCACAAGGCATGATTTTGGCAGGCGAAAAAGATGGCGTGCTAAAACTTGCGACAATTGATCCAGCATTAGAGAATGGCGCACAAGTAAAATAATTGATCGCGTAATAAAGCTGTCATTAGAGGTCGGAATCAACGACTTCTGGTGGCAGTTTTTTGCGTTTAGGTATCAATTAGGTCATTGGAGAGTAGAATGCGGAGTTATGTTGTTGCGCATGAGTGATTATGCCTGTCCTGTAATGGTTTGGAGACTTGGCAAGTAGGAGACAGTTGTCGGATGAATCCTCAGACTAGTTTTTTTACAAGGATACTGGTTCTGCCGGGAGACTTACGCGATGTGTCTAGTGTAGAAATGGAAGAAGTGTTTACCTTTTCAATCGCACTTTCTTGGTCTAGAAAAAAACAATTTCACTCAACCTAGAAAGCGATATACCCACTTTACTTGATTTTATGTCGCAAATGTTACAACAAACTTATAAATGTCAAAATTCTTCCATATACCCCCTAATACTTTTGCACGTCTAGTAGTAAAGCGTTTCGAAAACAGTAGACGGAATAAACAAACTATTTGTTACACAACTGTAATACAAATGAGATGAAAGACACAATCAAAGACAATAGAATAGAAAACAGTGTTAGGAGAGATACTATGTTTATTGATACACATGTTCATTTAAATGCAGATCAATACGAAGAAGACGTGGAAGAAGTCATTCAACGTGCAATTGATGCAAACGTAGAAAAAATGGTCGTAGTTGGGTTTGATACAAAGACTATCAACAAGGCTATGGAATTAGTAGAACAATACCCATTCATCTATGGTGTTATTGGTTGGCATCCTGTTGATGCAGTAGATTGCACGGAAAGTGATCTACAATGGATCAAAGAGTTGTCGGCCCATCCGAAAGTCGTCGGCATTGGAGAAACCGGTCTCGATTACTACTGGGATAAATCACCGAAAGATATACAGCAAGAGTTGTTTCGTAAACAGATCCAACTAGCAAAAGAAGTAGATTTGCCAATCATCATTCACAATCGCGATGCGACAGGAGACGTAGTTCGGATTTTGCAAGAAGAAAATGCGGCAGAGGTCGGTGGGATTATGCATTGTTACAGCGGTAGTGTTGAAACAGCTGCACAATGTATAGAAATGAACTTTCTTATTTCGCTAGGCGGACCTGTAACGTTTAAGAATGCTAGAATGCCAAAAGAAGTAGCAACAAAGATACCACTAGACAAGTTGCTGATCGAAACGGATGCACCGTATTTGGCACCACATCCTTATAGAGGGAAGCGCAATGAACCTTCCTATGTCCCATTAGTGGCGGAGGAAATCGCGCGGTTGAAAGAAGTGTCGGTTGAAGAAGTAGCAAAACAAACGACTGCGAATGCATTACAACTGTTTAAGATTCAGTGAACGACTTACGGCAATTATTTATTTAGTAAATCTGGAATGCCTCAAGTTAAGAATGATTAGTAGTTTAGAAGTTTGACAGTGTAAAACAAACGCTTTATACTCAGCCGTGTAATGAAAGGGGAATTTTTTAACATGTCTCAGAAGAATACAAAGGTTATGCGCATTGCGCTTTTATTTATGGCGATAGCATTATTCGTAACCACAACGTCACTCGTACTGATTGACGGAAAAAAGAAGAATATCTCAATGGATCTTAATGGCAAGCAAATAGAATTACGTACAGCAGCGGCTACAGTCGGAGAAGTACTAGCAGCAAATGATGTAAACGTACAAAAGCATGATCTAGTAGAACCAACAGTGAACACACCCATTGAAAATGATACTGAGATCAAATGGCAAAAAGCAAACAAAGTAGTAATTGACGTAGATGGCAAAACTCAAGAACTTTGGACAACAGAAGCTACAGTGAATGATGTACTTAAAACAGCAAAAATTGAAGTCTCTACACATGACGAAATTGAACCCGCTCTAGAGACGAAGATTACGGAAAATCAACCAATTACGATTGCTAAAGCATTCCCTGTGATTGTTAAAGACGGCGGTAAAGAGCATACTGTATGGTCAACACAAACAACCGTCAGAAAGTTTTTGACAGATCAAAAAATCCGTCTTTCAAACTTGGATAAAGTAGAAGGCGACACAAATGCAAAATTGACGGCATCTAATGCAGTGGTTAACATTGCACGTGTTGAAAAGATCACAGATGTAATTGAAGAAACAGCGGACTTCAAAACAAAAAGAAAAACAGATATGACTATGCTCAAAGGTAAAGAGAAAGTTGTCACGAATGGTAAAAAGGGTAAACTACAAAAGAAATTCCAAATTACGAAAAAGAATGGAAAAGTAGTTTCTCGTGAATTGATTGGTAAGACAATGGTAGAAGAACCTACACATAAAGTAGTTCACGTAGGAGCTAAAGCGCCGAAAGTAGAAGTTGCAACTGCAACGCCGGCTATAGCAAAAGCATCTACCAATACAACAGCAAAATCTTCAAGTACACCAGCACGGGCGCAAGTTGCAGTATCACGTGGTAACGATGGTGAACCAAGCGGCGGCAAAGAATTCTACGCCAATGCAAGTGCGTATACGGCTTATTGTAATGGATGTTCGGGTATTACCGCGACAGGTATTAACTTGCGTGCGAACCCGAATATGAAATTAATCGCAGTCGATCCACGAGTGATTCCATTAGGATCTAAAGTGTGGGTGGAAGGCTATGGTTATGCCATCGCTGGAGATACAGGTGGCGCTATCAAAGGAAACCGTATCGATTTACACATGCCTACCAAAGAAGCGGCTTACTCATTTGGTCGTCGTCAAGTGAAAATTAAAGTTATTAACTAATAGCAATGTACCGATAAGAAGAGAAAAACTCTCTCTCTTGTCGGTTTTTTCTGTTTCCTACCGGTATGGATGTACAGAATTGAAAAAACACAGTAAAATGGGAAGAATGATATCGTAAGAAAAGAGGAATAGTGTGAATATAGAAGAAGTAGTCGTGGTGGAAGGGAAATCCGACACTATTGCTGTCAAACGAGCGACAGGAGCAGATACGATTGAAACAAACGGTTCAGCGATTTCAGATAAGACGATCCAGCGCATACGCCATGCACAGCAGACGCGTGGAGTCATTGTATTTACTGACCCCGACTTTCCGGGCCGACGTATTCGGGCAATTATCGAAGAGCAGATTCCCGATGTGAAGCATGCATTTTTACCAAAGAAAGAAACTATAGCAAGAAATGGACGGGGAGTAGGAATTGAACATGCGAACGATGAAGCGATTCGTCAAGCGTTGGCTTCTGTTTATACGGTGAGTGAGCATACAATAGAAGTGATACCGATGGCAATATTATTGGAAGCTAAATTAATCGGTCACACCGACTCAAGAAAGCGTAGAGAATGTCTGTCGGAGTTATTAAATATTGGGCAGGTAAACGGCAAAGGATTGAAGAAACGACTGGAGATGTTCCGAATTTCTATCGTAAAGTTGAATGAAGCGATACAAGTTCTTGATGAGGAGGAAATGAAAACAGATGTATAAAGATATAGCAACGCCAGTGAGAACGAAAGAAATTTTACAGAAACACGGGTTTTCCTTCAAGAAGAGTTTAGGCCAGAACTTCTTAGTAGATTCGAACGTATTGCATAATATCGTTTCTCACGCAGCGATCACGAAAGACACAGGTGTCATTGAAGTGGGACCGGGAATCGGTGCATTAACTGAACATCTCGCACGACAAGCAGGGAAAGTTGTGGCATTTGAAATAGACGGTCGACTGTTACCTGTACTCGAAGATACGATGTCTCCTTATTCGAATGTCACTGTGATTCACCAAGATGTACTAAAAGCGGATATTCATCAAGTGATTGAAGAGCAATTTGCAGACTATGAGGATATCGTGGTTGTCGCCAATTTACCGTATTATATAACAACACCAATCATCATGAAGTTCCTGATGGAAAAAGCCCGCGTAAGTCAGCTTGTCATCATGATGCAAAAAGAAGTAGCAGATCGAATCACAGCAGTACCAAGTACAAAGGCATATGGGTCATTATCAATCGCTGTCCAGTACTATATGGATGCAGAAGTATCTATGATTGTGCCTAAGACGGTGTTTATTCCTCAACCGAATGTCGAATCTGCCGTACTTAGTCTGACGCGCAGAGAAGTGGCACACGCTCCTGTAGTGGATGAAGACTTCTTATTCACTGTGACACAAGGTTCGTTCTTGCATCGTCGTAAGACGCTGTGGAACAATCTCCAGTCCTCACTTCCTGAAGGTAAGGAAAAAAAGGAATTGATTCAGCAAGCGTTTGAACAATCTGGAATAGATCCAGTCAGAAGAGGGGAAACATTATCGATTCCGGAATTCATCAAACTGGCCAATGCACTATACCCTTACTTTGGCAAGACAAAACTGGAATAAAATTAATGACAATTTCATACGAAAAAATAGTGAATTTCATCATAAAGTGATTGACAAAGACATATACAAACTGTTAAAATAAAAATTTTGTTGACAAACGCTTGGGAAAATGTTATGCTTGTATTTAGTGAGGTGTAAGTAACATGCCAAAAACATTAGCAGACATTAAAAAGTCACTGGACGCTCATTTAGGGAAACGTCTCCACTTGAAAGCAAATGGTGGTCGTAAGAAGACGATCGAACATGCTGGAGTCTTGCGCGATACGTATCGTGCCGTTTTCGTAGTAGAGTTGGACCAGGATGACAATGCGTTTGAAAGAGTTTCTTACAGCTATGCTGATATTTTAACCGAAGCGGTTGAAATAACAGTCCTTGATGGTTCGGACCAAACGGCCTTTATCATCAAATAATTTATCATGCTATTTTAATTTATTTCCTAGTGAATCCGCCCAGAACGTTCAGGCGGATTTTTTATTACGTTAACTAATTGGAGTGTAATTTTCTCTGTTTGGCGCACACTATAGATGTCAGCCGAAAAGGAGGAAACTAAAATGGCGAGAAAAGGCGTCATGTCAGATCAATTGAAAATTGAAATCGCGAAAGAGCTTGGCTTTTATGATGTAGTACAGAAAGAAGGCTGGGGCGGTATCCGCTCTCGTGATGCAGGGAACATGGTAAAACATGCAATTGAAATGGCAAGTAGACAAGCGGAGGAAAGAAAATAATCCAACCGATGTCCGTAGAATCCAAAACAGGCTGACAAATGGAACTGCAAAGGAGAAATTACTTTGCAGTTCTTTTTTACGATAAAATTGTGGACTATCTACCAGTCATTATAACTGGTAGATAGCCCTGCAATCATATGGAATTATTTACGTTTCCACTGTTTACTATCACTCGGAACATTCGCGCGGGTCCACCATTTCGCTTCATATAGATTGCCGTCATAGATTACTTGATCGCCAGCAACGTATACATTCGCAGTGCGCCATTGCGGTACACAGGTAGTGGCGGATTTTACTAGTTTCCATACTGCCGAATCTCCTGGAAGATCACCACGAGTCCACCATTTTGCTTCATATAAACTATTTTCATACAATACTTGATTTCCTACTAAATAAACAAGTTTCTTTTCCCAGTTCTTCACATTGGCATTAATGATCTTAATGAATTTCCAAACATCTTTCTTTTCTGGAGTGTCACCGCTCGTCCACCACTGTGCTTCGTATACGATACCCTCGTGAACCACTTGCTCACCAACTGTGTAAACATTTTTCATCCTCCAGTCACGTAAGTTTGAGTTGGCAGGTTCTACTAGCTTCCATACAGCCGAATCACCGGGAAGGTCTCCGCGGGTCCGCCATTTCGCTTCATATAAAGAACCTTCAAATCGTGCTTGATTTCCTTCAACATAAACCATGCCTTTATCCCATTTGCCCACTTGTTGGATTGGCTTCTCTATAGTAGATTTTTCTGGCTTCGTTTCAGGTACTGGTTTGCTAGGTAGAATAGGAGTCATCTCCAAAGTCTTGTCCAACTCGGTTGGTAATGCTTGCTCTCCACCGAAATCTACGTCAATGACGTTATAGAATGCATTCTGTGTATCGCCTATATTCCATACAGCGAGGATCACGTGATAACCCGTACGTTCAGGTAAGTTGCAAGTATGCGTTACTTCTGAAGGGGGTTTCTGTTTCTTGCCATCTACTGCACAAAACTTCTGAAAATCTGCACGTTTTAACGGTTGGTTCGTATCCCATCCTGTACGTGTTATGTAATATTCCCATGAACTTGTAACATGTGGTGCTGTGAATTTCCATTTGAATTGATAGTCACCACTTTTCAATGCGACTTTGTGCCAACGAAGGCGGGTTTGTGTATCTAACTCAAAGAAAATATTTGCGCTGGCAATTTTACCATCGGCTGGTCCGCCAATTGGAAAGTTCCCGGACGCTTCTAGGCTCTGTGGCTCATAGATGATTCTCCCGCAGTTCCTATTATCGCCTTGCTTGCATAGTAGTGCTCGACTTTCTGGCTGGCTGACATAGCCGTGTGCAGAGACTTGATTTGTAAATGGAAAAGTGAATACTATTACAAAAAGTACACCGAATAGTATAGGCACGATAGTTATATGGGGCATTCGTAACTTCATTTCTTTCTTCCTCCTTGTAGTTTGGAATAACTAGGTTCAATATAGATTCATCATAGAAGCATTTCGTTTAAGAATCAATGTTTGAAAAACAGCACTAGTATGGGAGACTTGTTTAGTAATTAACGTAAATATGGCGTGAAAGAAATTTTTAACAGTAAAAATGGATAATAGTCAACACTATATACCTACGACTAGGAGTCTATATATATAGAAATTTCATTTACAATTTGAGTGAAAATAGGATATTATGCTCGACTACTTTTTTAGCGTTGTATTGCACAACACATTATAGAAAGTTAATTCTGACTACTAAATTTTTATGTGATAGCAGTGTACTGTTGAAGTCTTTAGATAATAGAACTGCGTCAATGTATATAGACAAATTATGATTTTTCACTTAGCGAATTTGGTACATTTGTGTAGTAAAACAACGTCTTTTAACGTATTCAACTTTTCACTTAATGAACGTGATATAGTCATTACATCTTATGGCGAAAAGGAGATCAACACGTATGAAGAAAGTTTTTGCAGTAATTCTACTACTTATTTTAACGTTTTCAGTAGCTCCTAAAACACAGGCTTCCACTAAAGTATTTACGGATGTACCGAAAAATCATCCGAATTATACTGCAATTATGTATTTGTTAGAAAACAAAGTGATTGAACCTAGCGCGCGCTTTGGATTGAATGACAAAGTGTCACGTGAAGAAGTAGCGGTCATGGTGGCTAAAGCTACGGGTCTTAATGGAAAGAAAACGAAGACGAAGTTTAAAGATGTTCCTTCTAGCAGATATTCCTCTGGCTATATCAATTCCGCCGTGAATGCGGGAATTATTAATGGATATCCAGACGGTACTTTCAAACCTACCCAAAAGGTAACACGTGGACATATGGCTGCTTTCATTGCGAATGCGTTCAAACTGACGAAAGAAAAAGACATACGATTTAAAGACGTACCAAAGGGTTCTACTGCTTATAATGCGGTGCGTAAACTGGCTTTTGAAAATATCACCTCAGGCTATCCAGACGGTACATTTAAACCAAATGAAACATTAACCCGGTCTCATATTGCCGCTTTCGTAGCAAGAGCCATGGATCCCGCATTCCGACCTGCACCGCCAGTCATGGTGACAAGAGGAATTCACTTTGGAATGGACCCGGCTCAAGTGATGAGTGTTGAATCGAAGTCACCGGCAATATTACTTTCTAATTTACGTGAAGGAAATAAACGATTATTGATTTATCGAACTACAAAATATAATTACTATACAGATTTAATTTATTACTTCGAAAACAACAAGTTGCAGTTTATAACCTATGACTTTATGGGAGGCGAGGATCACTATCATACTTCGGATGAAATGTTTGCGATGTACAATGAATTAAACGAGCACGCGCAACGTGAATTTGGAGTGGACCATTATTCTGAAACTGACTATGAAACCACGTTTAATTCGGGATGGGAAAAGACCGGCTATGTGGTAATACTGACAGTGAACGATGATAATGTAAATACAACGGCGAACTTAGTATACTTACCGAATTCGATGATAAAGTAACAGATGAATTATTAGAGTTGCAGAGTGAAATAACTTTGTAACTCTTTCTAATACATAGAATGATGGTGGAAACTTCAATCATCTATGATTTACGATATGATGGAGTGAACATTCATTATACGTATTCGAATTCTTAGGGCCTTTGTAGGTCTCTAGAATGGCAGTAGAAGGAGAAAGTGTGAAGAAAGGAAATATAGTTCGAGGGCTATTCACTGGCGTTTTTGTCGGTATCATCAGCTTGATCAAGGAGTTGTTTTTTTCGGGTTTGAATTCATTTTTTTCGATTGCACTTATGGTAGCAGCTGCTTTAATCGGTTATTGGTTGGGAAATAAAGTATTGATGAGACATGAGGAAAAGAGAAACAGTAAAACTACTACATAATCTTTCGAGGGGGTAGTAAAGATGTGGAATAAAAATGATGTAACAAAAAAGCTTGGAATTACATACCCAATCATTCAAGCAGGAATGGCTGGCGGTACGACCACGCCTGAATTAATAGCTGCTGTTTCCAATGCAGGTGGTCTGGGTACGCTTGGGGCAGGCTATATGCAGGCGGAAGATATGCGAGAAGCGATTAAGAAGATAAAGGCATTAACGGATCAGCCTTTCGGTGTCAATTTGTTTATTCCGGAGACGTCAGAGGTATCCGCAGATAAGATTAAAAAGGCCAATGAATTATTACGACCTTATCGTGAAGAGTTACACGTAGCTGAGCCTGAAGTAAAGCAAGCATCTAGCGCGAACTTTGATAAACAAGTGGAAGTCATAATTGAGGAGAAGATAGCGATTTGCAGTTTCACATTCGGCGTGCCATCTAAAGAGAATATCCAAAGATTAAAAGAAGAGAATATCGTCGTTATGGGGACTGCCACAACTGTGAGAGAAGCTATGATTAATGAGAAGTACGGGGTTGATCTGGTCGTGATGCAAGGAAGCGAGGCGGGCGGGCATCGTGGTACATTTTCAGGAAGCTTCGGTGATTCCATGATCGGAACGATGTCGCTTGTTCCTCAAGCAGTGGACCATGTGCAGATTCCAGTTATTGCTGCAGGAGGAATTATGGACGGAAGAGGTGTCTTAGCAGCTCTCACACTAGGAGCGCAAGCGGTTCAAATGGGGACCGCTTTTGTGACGGCCATCGAAAGTGGTGCAAAAACACAACATATTGATGCCATTCTCCAAAGTACAGAAGACCAAACCGTCGTCACGTCAGTATTTAGCGGTAAACCAGCAAGAGGTATTCAAAATGCCTTTATCCGTGACATAAAACCTTACGAAGAAGAACTACCGGATTATCCTATAATGAATACATTGACGGCAGGGATTCGTAGTGAAGCTGCCAAGCAAAATCGTCCCGAATGGATTCATCTTTGGAGCGGCCAGTCACCTCGCTTAAGTGCGAGACGAAATGCCGCGGATTTGCTGTCGCACATCGTTTTTCAAGTAGAAACTATCCTAAGTAACAGATGATTGGAGAGTAACGATGACTACACATAAAATATATACAATGAGTTTTGCCAAAGTGTACCCGCTCTATATTAACAAAGCGGAGAAAAAAGGGCGCACGAAACTGGAGGTCGATGAAATCATTCGTTGGTTGACAGGGTACAACCAGGAAGAGCTGGAAGCACAGTTGGAAAAACAGACAGACTTCAAAACGTTCTTTGCGGAGGCTCCTAAGTTGAATTCTTCACGGACGCTAATCATAGGTGTTATATGTGGGATTAGAGTGGAAGAAATGAAAGAATCAACGATGAAAGAAATACGTTATTTGGATAAACTGATTGATGAGTTGGCAAAGGGAAAAGCGATGGATAAAATCTTGCGAAAATAACGAATGAAATGTTAGGCATGCAAAAGTAACTGTAGGAATCATCTACTACAGAACTGTGGTACGGAATTTCACGTGACAAAGAGACCTGCAAAGCTTTTGCAGGTCTTTTTTATTTAATCCTCTTATGTTCTATCCATTCTGTGGTAATATATGAGCAAGAACAATGCAGTGGGGAGGGAGCTTTTATCATGATTTACGAAAAGGCGCCTGCGAAAATCAACTTAACATTAGATGTGTTAAGTAAACGGCCGGATGGCTATCACGATGTCGAGATGATTATGACAACGGTTGATTTGGCTGATCGTATCTGGCTATGTCCTACGACGGATCATGCCATTACGATTAAGTCATCTCATCGATTTGTGCCAAATGATCGCAAAAACTTGGCGTACCAAGCAGCAGATTTATTACGCAAACGCTATCGCTTGGATTACGGAGTTGAAATTACTCTGGATAAAAACATTCCGATTGCGGCGGGGCTGGCTGGCGGTAGTTCAGATGCAGCCGCGACACTTCGTGGATTAAACCGTCTATGGGAACTAGGCTTAACTTTAGACGAGTTAGCAACCCTGGGTGCGGAAATAGGATCAGATGTATCATTTTGCGTGTACGGCGGCACTGCAATTGCGAGAGGGCGAGGAGAAGACATTACACATCTACCTGCTCCACCTAACTGCTGGGTCGTGCTGGCGAAACCAACAATCGGTGTATCGACCGGAAATATCTACGGTCAGTTGAACTTGTCTTCTATCGTACATCCGCAAACGGACCGTATGATGGAAGCGTTGCAAGAGAGTGATTATGACAAGATGTGCGCATCACTAGGGAATGTATTGGAGCCTGTAACAATGGGTATTCATGAGGAAGTTGTCACACTCAAGGAACAAATGGAGCGTTTTGGTGCGGATGCTGTTTTAATGAGCGGTAGCGGTCCAACGGTATTTGGACTAGTGAAACATGAATCGCGTGTACCGAAAATTGTCAATGCGTTGAAAGGGTTTTGTCAGGACGTACATGCCGTGCGTATGCTTGGGGAACCTATTGTAGTTGATTAATGCCGGACGATTATGATAACCTACTTATAAAACATTCGGGTTTAGGAGTCGGTATTATATGAAATGGAAAAGAAGTGAAAGGCTTGTCGATATGACACGTCATTTGCTGGAGAATCCGCACACACTCATTTCTTTGACGTTTTTTTCAAACCGGTATTCAGCGGCCAAGTCCTCAATTAGTGAAGATCTTGGTATTTTGAAAGAGACATTTGAAGAGAGTAGCACGGGTCGTTTAGTGACGATTTCAGGTGCTGCTGGCGGTATTAAATATATTCCGTTAGCCGGCCGTGAGGAGATAGAGGAAGTTATTCATTCATTAATGAATGAACTAAGGAAATCGGATCGATTACTTCCTGGCGGTTATTTGTATATGACTGACTTATTGGGAAATCCCCGGTTTCTTGATCGAATCGGTAAGGTAATTGCGACAGCTTTCTTTGATAGAGAAATCGATGCAATCATGACAGTTGCAACAAAAGGTATTCCGATTGCTCATGCGATAGCACGTCATTTAAACGTGCCTGTCATCGTGGTTAGACGGGACAGCAAAGTGACGGAAGGTCCTACCGTCAGCATTAATTACGTATCTGGTTCTGCTCGCCGGATCCAGACAATGGTGCTGTCAAAGAGAAGTATGCAGAGCGGTCAAAAAGTATTGTTAACAGATGATTTTATGAAAGTTGGCGGCACCATGCAAGGCATGAAAAGCTTACTTGAAGAATTCAACTGCGAACTTGGTGGTGTGGCAGTCTTAGTAGAAGCCGAACATCTTGAGGAAGTACTAGTAGATGATTATCTTTCATTAGTGAAACTACATGCAGTTGATGAAAAGCGCCGTAAGATTGAGTTGGAAGAAGGGAATTATTTCACGAGAGGCGGGAATGAATTATGGAATATGTAAAAACAGAAAATGCACCACAAGCGATTGGACCTTATTCACAAGCTGTAAAAGTGAACGGGGTAGTGTACACGTCAGGACAGATTCCTCTGACGCTTGCTGGTGAAGTAGTTAGTGGCGGAATAGAGGCACAGACAAACCAAGTTCTTCAAAACTTGGGCAAAGTACTTGAGGAAGCGGGTTCAAGTTTACAACAAGTCATTAAAACCACAGTATTTATTCAAGACATGAATGAATTTGGAGCGCTAAATGCCATTTATGAAGAACACTTCGGAGAGCATAAACCGGCACGCTCGACAGTGGAAGTGGCCCGTCTTCCTAAAGATGTACGAGTAGAAATCGAAGCGATTGCAATTTGTAAGTAATTGAATGTGTTGCCCGCCCTGACAGCATCTAGATCAGGGCGGTTTTTTCTCGTGAGTAGAAAAAGAATAGGTAGAAAGTAGATAAATGTGTAAATGAATATACAAATTTTAAAAATTCACAAAAGATTCTATTTTCATTCGAGGTGAAAACTAGTATTATAGAATGAGCACCAGTATTATGGTTAAAAAAGTAATCATACCAACTAACCTAGAATACGTTTAGTGTGAAAATGACAACAAGGGAGTGGGGAAAATGGAAATCACAGATGTGAGATTACGCAAGGTAGACACAGAAGGTAGGATGAGAGCAATTGCTTCCATTACGCTTAACGATCAATTTGTCATCCATGATATCCGAGTCATCGAGGGGAATGACGGATTATTTGTGGCAATGCCGAGCAAACGCACACCGGATGGGGAGTTCCGCGATGTGGCGCATCCGATTAATTCAGATGCACGAACAAAAGTACAGGAGTCCATCCTGGCAGCTTATCATCAAGTAGACGAACAGCAAGGGGAATTGCAAGAGGCTGTTCTATAATTTTATATCGTTTGGGAAAGCGTTTCCATTCTTCATATTCATAAAAAGGCCATCTATTCGATGGCCTTTTTATCGTCTTGAAATATAAGTGGAGAAGCTGGCAGCTGGATGGGGGAGGAGATCAGACTGATAAGGCGAGACAACTAAAGGAACGTAGTGACTAGTAGGCTCACCACTCCTAATCACTTGCATTTGAACACATCATCTATATTTACCTACCGCTCTTATTCCTATACCAATATAATCGCAAAAAGATTAACAATCATAAAATAAAGTTATGTAATTGTCAAGGGGGTATGCTTGAAAAAAACAGTCATTTCCGATATAGTCAATTATGAATTTATCAAACAAGGATGGAGGCTGACAGATGACAAATACATATGCGATCGTCCTAGCAGCGGGACAGGGCACGCGAATGAAGTCGGATCTTTATAAAGTGCTTCATCCAGTCTGTGGCAAACCGATGGTAGAGCACGTGATCGACCACATTCGCGATCTTCACTCAGATCGGATTGTCACGATCGTCGGTCATGGTGCCGAGACGGTAGAGCAGACGCTGGGCAACAAAAGCGAATATGCGCTACAGACACAACAGTTGGGCACAGCACATGCCGTGCAACAAGCTGAGAGGGTACTTGCGGATCTTGAAGGTACTACGCTCGTCGTCTGTGGTGATACACCGTTAATCAGTACTGAGACAATGGCAGCGCTTCTTGCACACCACCATGAAACGGAAGCAAAGGCGACCATACTTACTGCAATAGCAGATGATCCAACTGGTTATGGCCGCATCATTCGTGCGGAGAACGGTGACGTAATGCGAAACGTCGAACATAAAGACACGAATGACGAAGAGCGCCTCGTTAAGGAAATTAATACAGGCACATACTGCTTCGACAATCGCGTGTTATTCGACACACTGAAAAAAGTGACTAACGAAAATGCGCAAGGCGAGTATTATCTTCCGGATGTATTGGGGATTTTAAAATCTGAAGGACAGCGGATTTCAGCTTATACGACGCCGAATTTCCATGAAACGCTGGGTGTCAATGACCGTGTAGCGCTGGCACAAGCAGAAAAAAATATGCGTCAATTGATTGCGGAGAAGCATATGCGCAACGGCGTTACCATTATTAGCCCTGATCAGACAGTGATCAGTGCGGAGGCTGAAATTGGACGTGATACTGTCATCCAACCTGGTGTACTCATTGAGGGCGCTACGAAAATTGGATCACAATGTGTCATTGGTCCGAACAGTCACATCCAAAACAGTACAGTGGGCGACAACACGACGATTCATTCATCAGTTGTTCGTGATAGTACAGTGGGAAGTCAGACAGCAGTTGGTCCATTTGCGCACTTACGTCCCGAAACACAGCTCGGTGACCATGTAAAAGTAGGCAATTTTGTTGAGGTGAAAAAATCTCAGCTTGGTGACGCTAGTAAAGTTTCCCACCTTAGTTATATAGGGGATACAGAAATAGGTAAGAATGTTAATGTTGGCTGTGGTACGATTACAGTGAATTACGATGGTAAAAACAAGCACAAAACAGAGATAGAAGACAATGCCTTTATTGGCTGCAATGCCAACTTGGTCGCACCGGTCACGATAGGAAAGAATGCGATTGTGGCAGCGGGGTCCACAGTCACAAAAAATGTCCCGGAAAATTCACTTGCAATTGGACGTGTTCGGCAAGAGAATAAAGAAGGATACGTAAAAAACTAATCTTACCCAACCAACAGGAGGGCCATCATGGCAAATCAATATCCAAACGACAAACTGAAAATCTTTTCTTTAACTGCGAACGAACCACTTGCTAAAGAAGTAGCAGATCAAGTCGGGCTTCCGCTCGGCAAGCTCTCAGTCAAACGTTTTAGTGACGGGGAAATTCAAATCAATATCGACGAAAGCATCCGTGGCTGTGAAGTATTTGTTATTCAATCCACTTCTAATCCGGTCAACGACAACTTAATGGAACTTCTCATTATGCTGGATGCCTTAATGCGTGCATCTGCACGTACGATTAACGTGGTCATGCCTTATTATGGATATGCGCGCCAAGACCGTAAAGCGAGTTCACGTGAACCTATAACGGCTAAACTAGTTGCAAACTTACTTGAAAAAGCAGGCGCTGACCGTGTAATCGCAGTAGACCTACATGCGCCACAAATTCAAGGATTCTTCGATATTCCAATCGATCACTTGATTGCAGAACCCATCCTAACGGAATACTTCCAGAGTCAAGGATTAGCAAGCGATGATCTTGTTATCGTTTCACCTGACCATGGCGGTGTTACGCGTGCACGTAAAATGGCAGATCGTATGAAGGCACCAATTGCAATAATTGATAAGCGTCGTCCGCGTCCGAATGTAGCGGAAGTGATGAATATTGTTGGCAATGTAGAAGGAAAAACGGCTATTTTAATTGATGATATTATCGATACAGCCGGAACTATAACAATTGCTGCGAGCGCTCTAATTGAAAGTGGAGCAAAAGAAGTGTATGCTTGTTGTTCACACCCTGTTTTATCCGGACCAGCGATTGAGCGTATTAATAATTCTCAAATCAAGCAATTAGTGATTACGAATTCTATTAAATTGCCGGAAAGTAAACAATCTCCAAAAATCAAACAACTATCGATTGCGCCATTGTTGGCATCTGCAATCATTCGTGTGTTTGAGAACAAGTCTGTAAGTACATTATTTGAGTGATAATAAGTTAACTGATATCTTCTGATATTGAATATCCAAAGATGTATAAAAAACTTTTGATGGGATAGGTGACTATACAAATGAGCACAATTAAGTCGAACTTAAGAGAAACTGACAAGAAGACAGTAAGCGAATTAAGAAAAAGCGGATGGATTCCTTCAGTAGTATACGGTTATAAAACAGAAAGCACGCCAATCGCAGTAAAAGAGCGTGATCTTCTAGATACACTTCGTGAAACAGGAAGAAACGGCGTAATCAAATTGACTGTTGACGGCAACGATGTAAACGTCGTATTAAACGATTATCAATCTGACGTTTTGACTGGTTTCCTTACACATGCTGACTTCTTGGCGATCAATATGACAGAAGAGCTTGAAGTAGACGTAGCGATCAACCTTGTTGGGAACGCGCCAGGTGAAAAAGCAGGCGGAACAATTCAACAACCGGTATGGGAAGTTACAATTCGCGTAAAGCCATCTGACATTCCTGATCATATCGACGTAGATGTTTCAGAACTTGAAATTGGTGAAACAATTCTTGTTAGCGATATCCGCGACAAAGTGAAGTTTGAAATCTTGACTGAGGACGAAGTAGGGTTAGTAACTATTTCTGCTCCACGTACTGAAGAAGAAATGGAAGCATTAGATGAAGCAACTGAAAGCACTGAAGCTGAGCCGGAAGTAATTGGCGAAGATAAAGAAGAGAAATAAGTTACAAAATGGGCGCACGTGTTTGAATCGTGCGCTCCTTTTCTATGTATATATATCATTTAGAAAAGGAAGAGAAGAACATGAAATTACTAATCGGTCTCGGAAATCCCGGAAAAAAATACGAAAACACGCGGCATAATATTGGTTTTCAAGTCATTGACGAATTGGCTGAGCGGTGGCAAGCTCCACCATTCCAGCAAAAGTTCAATGGCCAATTTACAACTGTCCATACAGCTGAAGGTAAAATAATATTATTAAAACCTATGACCTATATGAACTTATCCGGTGAATGTGTCCGTCCCTTAGCGGATTACTTTGAAGTGGACGATGAAGAAATAGTCGTGTTATACGATGACTTGGATTTACCTGCGGGGAAGATCCGACTTCGTCAAAAAGGAAGTGCGGGCGGTCATAATGGTATGAAGTCACTCATTGCACATCTAGGTACTTCTGAATTCAATCGCATTCGTATGGGTGTCGATCGTCCTGCGGGCGGTATGAAGGTCGCTGATTATGTATTATCTCCTTTTAGCAAGGACGAGCAACCGTTGATTGAAGATGCGATACAAAAGAGTGCAGACGCCTGTGAAGAATGGACAATAAAAAAGATGCCATTTCTTGAAGTGATGAATAAATTTAACGGAAAAGCATAATATATCAATTCTTTGCCTATACTTTGAAAAAGGAAGGTGAAGAGAATATGATCCGTTATTCTTGCAATCACTGTCATACGGAGATCGGCTCCATTCCATTCGAATCGGCAAAAGATACGTTGAGTCAAATAAACGGTGCTGATAAAAACACGTTTTTGTCTGTAGATCCGGATGGTGGCCTGCATATACGATGTATTTGTGAACACTGTGAGCAATCATTGCAGGCGTTCCCGGATTATTACACCTTAAAAAAATGGTTACAATAAGTAACAGATGCTTTGGCGCTGATAGCCAAAGCTTTTTGTGCATAAAGCATCCTGTTCAATAGATAGATACACTTAGTCAATAGATAAGGAGGAGTAGTTGAGTGGGAGTAATAGAACAGCTTTTTCTAGAAGAGAAAGAGATTAAAGGCTTGCTGAACGACTTGGAAGATGGGCTGGATCGGCAGTTGATCACAGGCCTTGCAGGAGGATCCAAAGCGATCTTCTTTAAATTGATTCAGCAGTCACTGACACGCCCTGTCCTAATTGTTTCACCAAATATGCTTCAAGCACAGCGAACGTATGAAGATCTAAGCAAATTGGTCAATGATGAACATCTTCACTTATATACAGCAGAAGAACTTGTTGCCGCTGACTTTTCATTCGCGAGTTATGAATTACGTGCTGGCAGGATTGATACATTGGATCACATGGCGCGTGTTGGTAGTGGTATTTATATCACACCTGTTGCAGGTTTGCGCAAGTTGTTGCCGTCAAAGGAACGGTGGTTGACACACTACGTAACCGCTTCAACGGATGAAGAGATCGATATAGGTGTCTGGCTAGAGAACTTAGTATCTATGGGCTATATACGAAAAGACCTGGTGAGTGCACCGGGTGAATTTGCGTTACGCGGTGGAATAATGGATATTTATCCGCTCACAATGGCAGAACCTGTTCGTATTGAGTTATTCGATACGACAATTGATTCCATTCGTACATTTTCAGCAGAAGATCAGCGTTCAACAGGAAAATTGGAATCTATTACGTTATTGCCAGCGACCGAATTCATCTGGACGCCTGAAGAATTACAGCAAGTTTCACGAAAAGTGGAACAAGCGCTTGGCGAGAGCTTGACCAAAATCAAAAGTGAAGAATTACAACAGCAATTATTGATGACAATCATGCAAGATATCGGCATGATGAAAGATGGGATAGTGCCAGACACAATAAAGAAATATGCCTCATTTTCTTCTGAAGCTAATGCCATGTTAACGGACTACTTCCCCGCTAATGGTGTCATAATATTTGACGAATTGGGGCGAATACAAGAGTCTGTAGCTACATTGGAGTCGGAGGAGCAAGAATACCAGCTAGCGATGCTCGAAGATGGAAAAATGTTGCATGACGCGAAACTGGCATGGAAATACGAGCAAGTACTTGAAAATATTAATCAGCAGCAACTCTACTTGTCTTTGTTTACACGCTCAGTACCTGGCTTCACTATCAAGAAGTCTATTTCAATTTCTTGTAAGCCGATGCAACAGTTTCATAGTCAGATGCCATTATTGAAAAGTGAAATTGAGCGTTGGCGACAGGGGAACTATAATGTTTTTCTTCTGGCTTCGTCAACCGAGAGAATGAAGACAATCCAAGATATTTTACGAGAGTATGATATAGAAGCAGTGATAGACGGCAAGCCGAATAAAGATGGTGTGTTATCCATTATAGAAGGGGATTTATCAGTAGGCTTTGAATTGCCGTTCCAGAAACTTGCTGTCATTACAGATGCGGAATTGTTTACTGGCAAACCAAAACGCAAAGCACGTCCCCCTAAACTAACGAATGCCGAACGGATCAAAAGTTATTCAGAGATCAAGCCAGGCGACCATATCGTCCATGTTCATCATGGTATTGGAAAATATTATGGCGTCGTTACATTAGATGTTAAAGGTATCCAGAAAGATTACCTAGATATTCGTTATCGCGGTGAGGATAAGCTTTTCGTACCCGCTGACCAAATTGATTTGATTCAAAAGTACGTTGCTACAGGAGAGAAAGAGCCAAAGCTACATAAACTTGGCGGCACGGATTGGGTAAAAACCAAACGTAAAGTAACCGCGGCTATTCAGGATATTGCGGATGATTTGATCAAATTATATGCCAGACGAGAAGCGGAAAAAGGGTTTGCCTTCAGTGAAGACGATGACTTGCAACGTTCATTCGAAAATGCTTTTCCTTACGAAGAGACACAGGACCAGTTACAATCCATCGAGGAAATTAAGAAAGATATGGAACGTATACGACCTATGGATCGATTATTATGCGGTGATGTAGGGTACGGGAAAACAGAAGTTGCAATCCGTGCAGCGTTTAAGGCGGTAACGAACGGTAAACAAGTGGCGTTCTTAGTGCCGACTACGATATTGGCACAGCAACATTACGAGACGATGAAAGAGCGTTTCGCAGATTATCCTGTGACGGTTTCATTACTGAATCGTTTTCGTACTAAGAAAGAGCAGGATGAAACGATCAAAGGGTTGAAAGCGGGGACTGTTGACATTGTCATCGGTACACATCGCTTATTGTCGAAGGACGTAGTCTATCAGGATCTTGGGCTTCTCGTAGTTGATGAAGAGCAACGTTTTGGCGTGACGCATAAAGAAAAATTGAAGCAATTGAAAAATAACGTAGATGTACTGACATTAACTGCAACACCGATACCAAGGACTTTGCATATGTCGATGGTCGGGGTGCGCGATTTATCCGTAATCGAAACACCGCCAGCCAATCGTTTCCCTGTCCAGACATATGTCATGGAGCATAATGGAGGGCTCGTTCGTGAGGCGATTGAGCGGGAGATGGGACGTGGCGGCCAGGTTTTCTATTTATATAATCGTGTAGAAGATATGGATCGCAAAGTTCAGGAAATTCGTGACTTGGTGCCAGAAGCACGTATTGCCTCTGCCCATGGTAGGATGGGGGAGGCCGCCCTCGAAGCAGTAATATTAAGTTTTCTTCAAGGGGAATTTGACGTGCTTGTTACGACGACCATTATTGAAACCGGAATCGATATTCCGAACGTCAATACGTTGATTGTCCATGATGCAGATCGCATGGGACTTTCACAGCTTTATCAATTACGTGGTCGGGTTGGTCGTTCCAATCGCGTAGCATACAGTTATATGCTCTATCAGCGCGATAAAGTGCTAACGGAAGTCGCGGAAAATCGCTTACAGGCAATCAAAGAGTTCACTGAGCTTGGTTCGGGTTTTAAAATTGCTATGCGTGATCTATCCATTCGGGGAGCAGGGAATTTACTTGGTTCACAACAACATGGATTCATTGACTCTGTTGGTTTCGATTTGTATTCGCAGTTACTACAAGAAGCGATTGAAGAAAGACAGACAGGTGTTGTAAAAGAAGACAAGGTGGATGTTGAAATCTCCTTGCCTATCAATGCATATCTCCCTGAATCATACATCCAAGACGGTTATCAAAAAATTCAAATGTATAAACGCGTAAAAGCAATTACAGGCGATGAGGATTATCTAGAGCTTGTTGACGAGATGATCGACCGTTTCGGTGATATGCCATTCGAAGCTGATTTATTGCTCCGTGTTGGACGTATGAAAGCGTGGGGTCGTGATGCTGGTGTGATATCCATTAAAAATGTACAAGGAATAGTGGAGATCCGCTTGTCGGCAGAGGGAACGGCTCGTGCTGACGGTGCAAAACTGATGGAACGTTCATTGAAGTTTGGTCATGCGGTTGGACTTACAATTGACAACGGGCAAATAACCGTAACCGTGAATGAAAAAAAATCTAATCAGTTTACGGAATTCGACATGGTAGAAGATATGGTACACACAATGCAGGAAACAGCAAAGGAAGTAGAATCTACAGATGCCTCGTAACACCTCGATTGCATAAAATGACCAATGTTGATGCATACTATTCTCAGAAATACATTTAATTTCGAGAAAGTGAGGCATTATACATGAAAGCAACGGGTATTGTCCGCAGGATTGATGACTTGGGAAGAGTAGTTATACCAAAAGAAATTAGAAGGACACTTCGCATTCGTGAGGGGGACCCTTTGGAGATATTCACTGATCGAGAAGGGGAAGTCATTTTAAAGAAGTATTCACCTATTTCAGAGCTTGGCGAATTTGCGGCAGAATATGCAGAATCACTTTATGAAACAATTGGTACACCTACACTGATCAGTGATCGCGATGAGATGCTAGCGGTAGCAGGTCTTGCAAAAAAGGACTATATGAACAGACAATTAGCCCCGATATGCGAAGAAATCCTGAACGGCCGATCTACTGTCGTGGAAAAGCATGAGAAGACGGTAGAATGGGTGCCAGGTCAAGTAGAGCAGATTAAGTCTTATTGTATTGTACCAATCATTACAAATGGTGATGCAATCGGTGCGGTCTATTTGCTGTCAAAAGTTCATTTTGTCGGAGAGGTCGAGCAAAAAGCGGCAGAGACGGCAGCCAACTTCCTGTCAAAACAGATGGAAAGCTAAATGGATTTGATATAAATATTAAGTTTTTAATTAAAACTCACAATAGATGTATCTATTGTGAGTTTTTTTGATGTGTAATTTACTATAAATTAAATTGTGCATCTTATTATCAGAATCATGATATGTAAAGGAACATTGTTTAACCCATTAATTGGTAGTCAGGCAATAATTTTACTTGAATATAGTTCCTAATTTGGTCCGTGTGACCAAAATGCAAGTTACTATTTTCCAACACTTAAAAAGTGAAGTTTTTCACATACTACATCCATACACCGCTTTTTGGCATCACTTTTCTTTACGTGAAGCTTTTCACAAAAACCTTTAGTGAAGGGCTTCACAAGGCATAAATTGAAAAGTGAAAGGTTTCACATACTACGAAAAAGCATAAAAGTCAAAACTTTTTTCAAAAATTTTTGATGTCCTGAAAAACCCCAGGCAAAGGCAATGTAACCGCTTACGAATTTTTAATTTTTGGAGTTAATAGAAAATTGATGCTTGTAATTACTTCGCATTTGCGCTTATAATCACTACCAACACGAATGAACAATAAAAAACCAGACAGGGAGAGCGATATTATGAACAGGAAATACAAATCTTCTTTACACATGCATCAAATTCACAATGGAAAAATGGAAGTGGTTTCGAAAGTGCCACTAGAGAATAAAGAGGATTTGAGTTTGGCGTACTCACCGGGAGTTGCTGAACCCTGTGTGGAAATTGCTCATGATCCATCACTTGCGTATGAATATACAATCAAAGGGAACTTGGTTGCAGTTGTAACAGATGGAACAGCTGTACTAGGTCTTGGAGATATCGGCCCCGAAGCAGCTTTGCCGGTAATGGAAGGGAAAGCTCTATTGCTGAAGCAATTCGCAGGGATTGACGCATTCCCGATTTGTCTGGATACAAAAGATGTAGATGAAATTGTCAATATCGTAAAAGCTATGAGCCCGACATTTGGTGCTGTAAACCTCGAAGATATTTCGGCTCCACGTTGTTTTGAAATTGAACGTAGATTGCGTGAAGAATGTAATATTCCAATCTTCCATGATGATCAGCATGGAACGGCAATTGTAGTAGGTGCAGGTTTACTAAATGCATTAAAAGTAGTAGGAAAAGAAAAAGAAGATGTAAAAATAGTATTAAATGGTGCAGGTGCCGCTGGAGTTGCGATTACGAAATTATTGTTGAGTATGGGCTTCAAAAACATTATTATGTGTGATTCCAAAGGCATTATTTTTGAAGGTCGCGAGAATGCGATGAATGACATTAAGCATGAAATGTCACGTATCACAAACCTAGAAAAAATAGAGGGTTCATTAGAGGCTGCAATGGAGGGTGCTGACGTATTCGTTGGTGTATCTGTTGCGAACTTGCTGACGAAGGAATTGATAGCGCTAATGAATACAGATCCTATCGTATTCGGACTGGCAAATCCAATGCCCGAGTTAAAGCCCGAATTGGCAGATGAGTATGGCGTACGTATTATCGCGACAGGCCGTTCTGATTATCCTAATCAGGTCAACAATGTCTTGGCATTCCCTGGTATCTTCCGTGGAGCACTAGATGTTAGAGCAACTGAGATCAATGAAGAGATGAAACTTGCAGCAACATATGCGATTGCTGATTTGATCAAAGATGAGGACCTACGTGATGATTACATCATTCCGGATCCATTTGATGACCGTATTCCGACAATTGTTGCGCACGCAGTAGGAAAGGCAGCGATGCGTACAGGTGTATCTGTTGCGAAGGAATTTGTTTTGCCTACACCCAGATGAAGATGAATAGAGACCCGTCTTCCCTATCACGTATAGGGAAGACGTTTTTTAATTTGTAAAGTGAGTGGTTGATGCGGACGGGGCGTTGTTTGACGTTCTGGGTGGACCGTTGGTTATTGGCTCACAGACTAGGAATAAGTGCAGGGTAGCGGTGCTCATAAATTCTTGCAAGCACTCATAGTTCATGGTTAAGCGCCCTATAGTGTGTAAATTCCGCTCTATCCACATTCAAAGCGCTCTATCATACTCTATAAGCGATCATACTTGTTTGGTAACCGCTCAATGCGTTTATGAACGTATTAGATCCCGACCGTAAACGAGTAATTACATGTCGTAAAATTAGGCGGTACCTATAATAAAGTCCTAGATTACCCATAGTTTGTAGCGGATACCTAAATTCGTCCCCTTCTATCTACATTTACCACACAGTCTACCCACGTTCATGGAAAAGTCCGGTTCTATTACGCGCCTAGCGCACACACGCCTGCCTCATTGCGCGCGTATAGTATGATAAAACCAAATGGGGGAGCGAAATGACTTGGCTACTGATTGCAGGCTTTGCAGTTTCATCTAGCATTGACAACTTTGGAGTTGGACTTTCTTATGGTGTACAGCAAGTCCGGATTCCATTTACATCGAATGCACTCATTGCAGCAATTTGTTTTATCTTTAGTTTAATAGGCATTGTCGCCGGTGCGTGGCTGGCTGAAATGTTACCGGGCCTACTACCCGATCTTATAGCATTTGCTGTACTTAGCATGATCGGAATACGTATTATGGTTATGGCCTTTCGTCAACCAAGAAAACATCAAGCAAATGTATTTAGTGAACCGGAAAAAATGGACTTTGACGGATCTTCACATATTAGTATTGGGGAAGCTTTATTGCTTGGTATTGCGCTTTCCGCGAATGCACTAACGAATGGTGTCGGAGCAGGTCTTCTAACATTGTCGCCGATTGCAATCGCATTATCAGCGGCTGTCGGTAGTTATATTACATTATCTATTGGCGTAGGACTGGGCGCAAGACTGGCAGGCGTGCGGATTGGCAAGATGTCAGTAGGGCAGTTCGGAACATTCATGAGTGGAGTTATTATTTTATTGATTGCGGTCACACGCCTATTCTGACGTGATGAAATGGTATACTAGAAATCATCATCGAATGAAAGAGGCGCGTATATGGCGTTGACTAAATGGAATATGAAGTCGTTTATGAAAGGTGCATCGATTCTAACTATTGCCGCCATCATCGTCAAAGTGCTGAGTGCGGTCTATCGTGTGCCATTTCAAAACTTAGTTGGAGATAAAGGTTTCTATATTTATCAGCAAGTGTATCCGTTTATCGGAATATTTATCGTTTGGACGTCTTCGGGTTTTGCTGTCGCGGTGTCTAAAATGCTTGCAGAAAGCAAAAATCCTGGGGAAGCACGTGGGATTTTACGTGTGTCACTCGCATATCTTCTCGTTTTATCAGTAGGAACCTATCTATTATTGCGTTCAGGTTCATCTTTCTTTGCTGAACTAATGGGAGATACCGCATTGGCGCCCGTTTTGCAGGCTGGTGCGTATATCGTTCTCGTACTTCCGTTCCTAGCTGTACTGAAGGGCGTCTTTCAATCAGAAGGGCAAATGATACCTGTAGCGATTTCCAACGTCTCGGAGCAGTTGTTTAGGGTGATCATCGTACTTGCAGGTACGTGGATTGCGATACGTGCAGGAACATCTCTTTATAAAATAGGGGAAATTACGATGTGGGCGGCGGTTGCAGGAGAAGTGGTGGGTGTTTTGATCCTGACTTGGTTCTTCCTACAGCGGGAAAGTTTGGCGGTAGCTACTGTAAAGCCATGGCAAGTGATGAAAGATTTGACCAAGATTAGCATTGGCGTCAGTGCAAGTTCATTAATTTTACTGGTATTTCAATTGGTGGACTCTTTTACGATCTATAACGCATTAGTCGAGGCAGGGGCAATGAGTGAGACCGCCATGGAAATGAAAGGTGTTTATGATAGGGGACAGCCGCTTGCGCAAATGGGTATTTTGCTAGCATCTACATTGGCGCTAGCACTCGTGCCGTTAATCGCGCACCATGCCACTAAAAATGATGGACGGGGTGCCTTACCGTTCATTGGCTTGACGTTCCGGACATCCATTTTATTCGGTTGGGCAGCGACGATCGGATTGGTTCTTGTACTTCCTTTCGTCAATGAAATGCTATTTCAATCACGAGCAGGCTCTGTTGCGCTAATCATCTTCTGTATACAGATTTTCTGGTTGTCGATTATTTTACCGCTAACAGCAATTCTTCAAGGAAGTGGTAAAGTGCGTGGGCCGTTGCTACTCATGCTGCTTGGAATCGTAATAAAACTATCAACTACACCTTTGATGGTTCGCCAGTATGGAATTGAAGGTGCCGCTGCATCGGGTACTATTTCATTCGCAGTCGTTGCTGTGTTATTGATTCTCTACTTTAAGAGATGTTGGAGATTCCCACTAGCTTCGCGACGTTTTTATATCGTGCTGATTATTGCCGGCGTGGCAATGGCGGGGGTATTAATTCCTTGGATGCTTCTAGCCGATTCATGGCTATTTGATGGATTATCCTCACGCACTAGCTCAATGTTCACTGCATTTTCTGCTGTTACAATTGGAGCAATCATATTCCTTTTCGTCATCTTGAAATCACGTATAATGAAAGAAAAAGAGTGGTACTTACTGCCTTTCGGAAAACGATTGGCGACTGCTCAACTATGGCTAACTAAAAATAGAAGGTGAATTATGTGAACAAAATAACTGTTATCGGACTTGGCGCAGGTGATTTAGAGCAATTGTCGCTAGGCACGTACCGATTATTGAAACAAGCGGATCATCTCTATATTCGCACGGAAGAACATCCTGTAATTGCAGAATTGCGTTCGGAAGGGCTAAAGATGGAAAGTTTTGATTCAATCTATGAAGCAAATGATGCATTTGAAGACGTCTATCGGCAAATTGTTGATAAACTTCTCGAACTGAGTACGCATCGGCCGATTACATACGCTGTGCCAGGCCACCCGCTCGTAGCGGAACGTACAGTCCAACTATTAATTGAAAAAGAACGTGCAGGTGATATTGAACTTCATATCGCAGGTGGTAGTAGCTTTTTAGATCCGATTTTTACAGCGTTGCGTATTGATCCAATTGAAGGATTTCAGTTGCTGGATGGGACTGACATGAAACGTGACGATGTACGGATGGATCAGCACGTATTAATAGGACAAGTGTATGACGCATTCGTCGCTTCAGATGTGAAATTGTCTTTGATGGAGAAATATCCCGATCATCACGTTGTCACCATTGTTACGTCAGCCGGTTCCCAAGATGAAAAATTAACTGAAATCCCACTGTTTGAGCTTGACCGTACAGTAACATTGAATAATTTGACGACTGTATATGTACCACCGCTACCTGATCACCAACAACGACTAAAAGAGTGGAGTTCGTTCAGGGACATCATCGCAACGTTACGTGGGCCGAATGGCTGCCCTTGGGATCGCGAACAAACGCATGAATCCTTAAAGCGCTATTTAATCGAAGAATCCTTTGAGTTGATCCAGGCCATCGATGAAGAAAATGATGACGCTATTATCGAAGAACTGGGAGATGTTTTACTACAAGTCTTTCTTCATGCACAAATCGGGGAAGACAATGGGTACTTCTCGATGGAAGACGTACTCGAAACTGTAGGGTCCAAAATGATACGTCGTCATCCACACGTATTTGCGCAAACGCAAGCTGATACAACCGAAGAAGTGTTGACGAACTGGCAAGCCATCAAGGAGCAGGAAAAACCTAAACCGCCTACGCTGTTAGAAGGACAAGAACGTTTGGCATCATCCTTGCTGACATCTTATAATTACCAAAAGACTGCAGCCAAAGTGGGGTTTGACTGGCCATCTATAGAAGGGGCTTTCGACAAGTTCCAGGAAGAGTGGCAAGAATTTCAGGAAGAAGTAAAAAGTGGTGGACCTGAGCAACAGCTAGACGAGCTCGGAGACGTATTGTTCACTATCGTCAACATCGCAAGATTCCTGAAGCTCTCACCAGAAGAAGCCATGTGGCATGCCAACGAAAAATTCAAATCCCGTTTTCAGTCCGTAGAGCAATCCGTGAAGCAAGGAAGCGGAAAATTTGAAAGTTATACAGTAGACGAACTAGAAGAATTCTGGAAACAGGCTAAACGAAAGGAAGGAACTAAATGAGACTCGATAAGTTTTTAAAAGTATCACGCTTTATAAAACGCCGAACGCTTGCGAAGCAAGTGGCTGACCAAGGTAGAATTACGATTAATGGAAAAGTAGCCAAAGCATCGTCCGTTGTCAAACCAGGTGATGAACTTTCAATACGTTTCGGCCAAAAGATCGTTAATGCTACGGTAAATGAGCTGAAGGCGTCAACGAAAAAAGAAGATGCAGCAGGTATGTACACAATCACTAGCGAAGAGCGCTTAGAGAAAGTGGAGCCTGAGTTTGTGGATGACGAAGAGGCAAACTAATTAACCACGAGACAGACTAAAGGGTTTAGAATATAGAATTTGCACCTCAACTTAAAAACGGCTTGTCATGTTTGGCCAAGCCTCTGCATATGATAAGGGGAACGTACTAGAGAAGGGGGACGCATATGCAGATTCAAACAGACAGCTCCATGTATACTATTCCATCAGGAGACCACGTAGTGACGATGCGCAATCGCAAAAGAATGGACCTCACATCCGTGAAAACGATCGACCGCTTTGACCAGGAGGAATTTCTCGTTAGAACATCGCTAGGCGTACTGCAAATCCGTGGGGAGGAACTGCGTATTGTACATTTAGACGTGGACAAGGGCCTGCTAACGCTTGAAGGCACAGTCCAAACACTTCAATATGATGACGAAGAAGCAGGCTCACGCAATTTCCTCCATAAACTATTCGGATGAGCCTATCCGTCCAGTTCTTCAGTCTGTTGGCGATGATCGGGACAGGAATTACTGCTGGAATTGTACTGGATTTATTCGGAACCATTGTCGCCGGGTGCGATAAACGTTCGTTCACTAGAAGGTGGGCATTCTGGTTTGAATGCCTTATCTGGATTATGTTAGGCATTATGTCGTTTTGGGTATTAATGATGGTACGCGACGGGGCATGGAGAATGTATGACCCCGTCGCACAGGTTAGTGGCCTGTTATTGTATGCAGCCATCTTCCATTATCCTGTGAGATTCGTAGGTAGACTACTGTTACTTGTGGTGCTTAGGCCGATTTGGCTCATCATTCGTCTTGTCTACCTAACGATTCAACGGATTTTCTCTGTAATTGTCTCTATTCTGTCATTCATCACATCACCGTTTCTAAGATTAGTAAAGAACATAGGGAAATTCCTTCAAAATAAATGCAGAGTACTATATAATAGAGTGCAATAGTAGAACTACGCCAGAAAGGTGTGTGCGCCATGAAAAAAACACAGAACCCTTCAACAAAGAATGTGACATCAATCGATACAGACTATGTGCGCTCTATGCAAAAAAAAGAAAATTTTAAAAAAGCACAACAAAAACGCTTGCGTAATCGGTTGGCCGTATTTTTTGTCATCGTCTGTGTGGTTGCTGGAAGTTTATTCAATATGAATGCTGGTCAAAAAGAAATCTTGGCAGCCAAACATAAGGAAAAAGCCCAAGCAACGGCTACACTAGAGGATTTGAAAGAACAGCAAGAACAACTGAAAACACAGTTGATTCGATTGGACGATGACGAGTATATTGCTAAACTCGCGCGGAAAGAATATTTTCTTTCAGAGTCCAATGAGATCATTTTTTCAATTCCTGATAAGAAAAAAGAGTCAGAAAAAGACATAAGAAAAGAGTAGTCATGTTGACACTCTTTTTTTGTTGGCTATAATATAAGTAGGAGCCTGTAAAATACAGGCACTGCCAATATGGTTGATAGGCTTACGAGCCGCTTAAAACTTAAGGAGGAGCATTTTTTTTATGTCAATTGAAGTAGGCAGCAAGTTAGAAGGTAAAGTAACCGGGATCACAAATTTTGGGGCATTTGTTGAATTGCCAAGCGGGTCCACAGGATTAGTCCATATTAGTGAAGTAGCTGACAATTATGTCAAAGATATTAATGATCATTTAAAAGTCGGCGATATGGTTGAAGTCAAAGTAATGAATGTGGGATCTGACGGTAAAATCGGTCTTTCCATCCGTAAGGCGAAACCTGAGTCAGAACAACGTCCACAGCGTCCACAACGTCCAACTAGACCTCGTCAAGGAAGCAAACCGAGCTTTGAACGACCAGAGAATTTTGAACAGAAGATGGCAAAGTTCATGAAGGACAGCGAAGAACGTCTAACTACCTTAAAGAGAGCAACAGAGTCCAAGCGTGGCGGTCGTGGAGCCAGAAGAGGATAACTTGCTGACTGTTTCAACTGTAAACTAAAATCAGATGACATCCTACACGTATGTTCCCTATTATGGAGCATGCGTTTTTTTATGCGCGAAATTCGGAGTTGAGAGCTAGGCACACTTGATTAATGTTCTGGCTCGTAGTCGGCAAAACAAAACTTAACACCGCCCCTCACGCACCCATAAAAGAATCGTAATCCAAATCGCACTGAATCGACGTTAACCAAAGTTCATAAGCGTTCCTCGGATTATTTTTTTCAACAAAAAATCCTCTGCCTAAGCCAGAGGATTTTTTGATTTACTATTATAGCGGCGGAGGGGGTCGAACCCACGACCTTTCGGGTATGAACCGAACGCTCTAGCCAGCTGAGCTACGCCGCCAAGATATTGATGCAATGAAATGAGGTAATTCCATACGCAACGTCTCTTATCATACTAGGCATTTGGAGAAGTGTCAACATATCTTTTACTAAAAAATATACATACGGAATACGTCGAAATGTTTTGTGAATATGCCGCCACAAACAGACAAATTTTCTCGTGAACCCCATGTATAGTTTTACGTAAGAGAACATAGGGGGTATGGGAAATGAAGATGATTGACAATATGGAGCGACCAATTTTGCAGATGTTTAGGGCATACTGGCAAGAATTTATGAATCGTAAAGTATACTTGCTAACTGCCCTACTGTTCTTGGTAGGATCATTCTTTCTATCACAAGCAGTAGTATTCGATATGGCAGTACCATTCTTCTTGCCAATCTGGGCATTAGCAAGTATGCGCTACCGTCAACACATGATCTACGTATTTATAGGTGGAATGGCGGGCAGCGCGTTTCTTGGGGTGGGACAAGCTGTCATTCATTTGGCGCAATTATTACTGTTTCATTCAATTATAAAGATTCCAGTCGTGAAAAGGTCTATTCCAATCGCTGTGGCTGGAGGAATGATTATTCCGCAATTAATCTGGCAGCTCGTAAAATACGGCGACGGGATGTTACCTTTAGCGGTTCAGTTGTCAATAGGGTTAGAAGCATTGCTTGCATTGTTTATGACCATTTTCATGTTACTAGCTTTTCCTTCTATAGAAAGAATGCTGTATGGGCCGTGGAATCCCGAGCAGATCAGTGCGATGTGTATTGTGGGAGCGCTTGCAGCCACCGGAATGGGAGGGTTCCAAATCGGTACAGTATCGGTTGCTGGGGTATTCTTGTTTTTAGCGATATTTGTAGCTGCAGTTGTTGGGGGAGTGCCGTTCGCTACAACCGTCGGAATGATTATCGCGTTGATCATAGGTGTATCAGAATTGTCCTTTACGGGCATGATGGCGTTATATGGTATGACTGGTTTGTTGGCGGGTTCACTAAAACGCTTTGGAAAGCTTGGGGTCATCACCGGCAGTGTCTTTGTTTCGCTCTTTTTCCTTCTATATGATGCGACGCTGCCTCTTGATACCGTTCATTTTTCCACAGTTGGCGCCGCAGCTTTACTGTTTATATTGATACCTTCGCGCAAATTAAGTCAAATACGACAAGTTTTATTACCGAAACAAGAAGGAATATCAGAAAAACGACAGCAATGGCTCGCGGATAAACTGGATGGGCAGTTAGAGGAGTTCCAACAGTTTGCTCATTTCATGTCAACGCTCGTGAATGATCGTCTGTCCCCCGAGGAGGAAGTGGCAGCGACAAGTCAAGTACCATCTATTTGTCAATCCTGTTTTCGTTACCGCAAGTGTTGGGAAAGTGAAGAGGACAGTATAGAACCGTTGATTGACGAATGGGAAACCACCTATTCTGCAACGAAGAAAGCAGCTCGTGTACGTGTTGAACAGAAGATGAAATATAAATGTCTACGTTTTAAGGGGTTAATGAATGAATTGGAGGAGAGAGGGGCCAATAAATTATTGATGGGGCAGTTACAGCATGGTCGAAAGATGCTAGCATTGCAGTTACGCGATATGAGTACGCATATCGAAAAAGTTATGAGAGAGGTAAAGGAAGATCTGACTACGTATAAGTTGGCTGAAGAAGAGCTTGCGAATCGTTTACAATCACAAGCCATAGAGTTTTTTCAAATAGATATATTATCGGAAGAACGGGGTGCCTGCAGAATTGTGATTTCTGTACCGGAAAAAAAGGCGGATTTTGAAGCGGAAACGACGGTTGGAGAATATTTATTACTGCCCATCTTGGAGCAAATGTACGATGAACCGATGCATATTTCAAAATCGACTTATCAGCCATTCCCGTTCCCACATGTGCAATTAACCTTTAGTTCCGCTGTTCGCTTTTCACTTGATTATGATATCGTCACAACAGCCGGGAAGGGATCGTTCAATGGTGGCGATGCGTATGAGTTATTCAAGATTCACGAAGGCTTGTCGGCTGTATTGTTGTCGGACGGAATGGGACAAGATATCAATGCATACCACGAAAGTAGAAAGGTAATCCGGCTGATGCGGGAATGTCTGGGTCAAAAAATGGATCCGGAAACGGCGATCCACACCTTGCATTATATGATGGCGTTAAATGGACTGGATGATATGTATGCAACGCTCGACTTGGCGTTAATTGATTTACAAGAAGGGCGACTTTGGTCGTGGAAGGCAGGTTCGATGAGTACCTACATTAAAAGAAGTGATGATTGTATCCGGTTAGACAGCAAAACAGTACCATTTGGCTTCTTGCCTTCATTTTCTATAGAGGCGAAAAACGAAAAGCTCAAGTCCGGTGATATCGTCGTTATGATGACGGACGGCATATTTAATGGGGATATACCGCTTGATATTCAAGAAGACGTGATGAATCAAACGATAGAACGTTTTAAAGATATGGATTGCCGGACGATTGCCGATCAAGTAATGATGGAGATGGAACGGGTATTTGAGTCAGTAGAAGATGATCGGACGATTCTCGTAATGAAAGTCGGTCATATTGTACCAAAGTGGGCAAAAGCTAATAAGCAACCTCGAATCATTTCTAGCTAAACAATGGTAGAATAGAGAGAGGAGGGAGATGGATCATGAAAAGTTTGCAGCAGAAGGTATTAAAGTTTATTGACAAGCAAACGTTGATTCCTCCCGGCTCTCGTGTATTGGTCGCGTGTTCGGGTGGTGTGGATTCCATGGCACTGCTTCACTTTCTTGCAACGCATCAGCAACCTCTGGTCATTGAAGTAGCGGCCATCCATGTAGACCACATGTTGCGTGGAGTTGAATCCGCTGAAGATGCGTTTGTTGTGAAGCAACTGTGCGAGGAATTCGGGCTACCCTTTTATTCTGAACAAGTACCTATTCCGGCTATCTTGGAAAGCCAGGGCGGTAATATGCAACAAGTGTGTCGGCAACAGCGTTATGCGTGTTTCGAACAAACGATGAAAAGCGAGGGGTTCACGGTTCTCGCAACGGCCCATCATGCAGATGACCAACTGGAGACGGTGCTGATTCAATTGAGTAAGGGGCAATCATTAAATGGTATGCCAATACAGCGGGCAATTGACTTGGGTAAAGTTATACGTCCACTTCTTCCATTGAGAAAGAGCGAATTGTACATGTATGCGTCACATCACGACATCATATTCCGAGAAGATCCAAGTAATCAGCAAGACAATTATTTGCGTAATCGTATGCGACATCACGTGCTACCAGTCTTGATGGACGAAAATCCATCCGTCGCGGTCAACACAGTTCGCCAGACGGAACAACGGCAAGCGGATGAAAGCTTGCTGAATGAGCTTGCGGATCAACATTGGCGTTCGATTGTTACGTATACGCATGAGCAGCTTCCCTCTTTTCAACGGGAGGCATTTCTTGCTATTCCCCACGCTTTACAAAAGCGCGTGATTCAACTACTATTAAAATGTCTAACTAACCCAGCAACAGAGAACGCTGAGTGGCATTTTGCATTAGTGGATGAACTGTTACAGCACATTACGAACTCAGACGGAAACGTCGCAATTGATTTGGTGTATGGCTATCGGTTTATCAGGGAATATGATAAACTGCTAATTACAAAAATGGATATAGATACAGCATCCCTTCGACCAAAAGTACTCGCAAAAGGTACTTGGCATACGTGGGGGAATATTCAGTTTTACTGGGATCATGCCAACGCACATATAATAGAAGAATGCTCACCTTCCGATGAAGTCAGGTATTTTCAATTACCTGAGTCGGAACTACCGTTAACTGTACGGCTTCGGATGACTGGAGACAGAATGTTGATTAAAGGAATGTCCGATCCAAAACGTGTGAATCGGATATTGATTGACGAAAAGATAGGGATCATGCAAAGGCAACAGCAGCCTGTCATTACGACAGCAAGCGGTACTGTATGTGCAGTACCTGGTGTACGGTATAGTGAGATGTTTTCACGCCGCCAACCGGAAGGCGATTCATACATATGGATTACGCGAGAAGGCGAGACAAGATAAAATAGAGGGGGACGGGCCGATGATCGCGCAAGATATCGAGCATGTTTTAATTTCAGAAGAGCAACTAGAGGAGAAAGTCCGAGAACTCGGAGCAACATTAACTGAAGAGTACCGTGAAAAATTCCCATTAGCAGTCGGTGTACTCAAAGGTGCATTACCATTCATGAGTGACTTGATCAAACGCATTGATACGTATATCGAGTTAGATTTCATGGATGTTTCTAGTTATGGGAATGCGACAGTTTCATCAGGTGAAGTGAAAATCATCAAAGATTTGAACACTAGCATAGAAGGTCGCGACGTGTTGATTATTGAAGATATTATTGACAGTGGAAAGACATTGAATTACTTAGTGGAGCTGTTTAAATACAGAAAAGCAAACTCTATCAAGATCGTAACGCTGTTGGATAAGCCGACAGGGCGTAAAGTAGATTTAAAAGCCGATTATGTAGGTTTTGACGTACCGGATGCGTTCGTAGTTGGGTACGGCTTGGATTATGCAGAGAAATACCGTAATTTACCTTACATCGGGGTATTGAAGAAGGAAATTTACTCTTTCTGACGAATGTGCAATGAACCGGATTGAAGGCTATTTTCCGTAAGGCATTTCTTTTGTTAAGTAGTGTTAATCTATGCTAAAATTTACAATAGTTTTCTGTTTAGTTTTTGTTGAATGAGATGAGGAGGCTTGGGATGAATCGAATACTTCGATACTTTCTTTTATATGGATTGATCTTCCTAGCAATTATGGGTATTTTCAGTTCGCTTAACAATCCAAATCCGAAGATGAAACCAATTCGGTATGATGAATTCGTCACAGCGCTGGAACAAGGAAAAGTCGAAAAAGCAACTTTTCAACCATTACAGCTTGTGTATGAAGTAAAAGGGGAAATGGCCGGCTACGAAAAAGGTGAAACTTTCGTAACGAACATACCAGAAAATGATATGGACAGTATCGGTGAAATTGTCAAAACGACAAGTACTGAGATTGAAATCCTACCGCCAAAAGAAACAAGCGCGTGGGTATCGTTCTTTACAGGACTCGTACCATTCATAATTATTATTATCCTTTTCTTCTTCTTACTGAACCAATCACAAGGCGGCGGTGGCGGCAAGGTGATGAACTTCGGGAAAAGTAAAGCGAAACTGCAAACGGACGATCGGAAGAAAGTACGTTTCAATGATGTTGCAGGTGCAGATGAGGAAAAAGCTGAGCTTGAAGAAGTCGTGGACTTCTTGAAAGATGCTAGTAAGTTTGTGGAGTTAGGTGCACGGATTCCAAAAGGGATCTTGCTAGTAGGACCTCCAGGTACAGGTAAAACATTGCTTGCACGTGCAGTAGCAGGTGAATCAGGCGTACCATTCTTCTCGATTTCAGGTTCTGACTTCGTTGAGATGTTCGTAGGTGTAGGTGCTTCTCGAGTGCGCGATTTATTTGAGAATGCCAAGAAAAACTCACCATGTATTATTTTTATTGATGAAATTGATGCAGTTGGACGTCAGCGTGGAGCCGGCTTAGGCGGCGGTCACGATGAGCGTGAACAAACATTGAACCAATTGCTAGTAGAAATGGATGGATTTGAAGGAAACGAAGGAATTATTATCGTTGCCGCTACAAACCGTCCGGATATTTTGGACCCGGCACTTCTTCGTCCGGGACGTTTTGACCGTCAAATTACGGTTGGCCGTCCTGATGTTAAAGGAAGAGAAGCTGTGTTGAAAGTTCACGCACGAAACAAACCACTTGATGATACAGTCGATATGAAAGCTCTTGCTCAACGTACTCCAGGATTCTCTGGTGCAGATCTTGAGAACTTATTGAATGAAGCGGCTCTTGTGGCGGCGAGAAGAGATAAAAAGAAAATCGATATGTCTGACATTGATGAAGCGACAGATCGTGTGATTGCAGGTCCTGCGAAAACAAATCGTGTCATCTCGAAAAAAGAACGAAATATCGTTGCGTTCCACGAAGCGGGTCACGTAGTTGTGGGCTTAATGCTTGACGATGCGGAAATCGTCCATAAAGTAACGATTGTTCCTCGTGGGCAAGCTGGCGGATACGCAGTTATGCTTCCGAAAGAAGACCGCTACTTCATGACAAAACCTGAACTCCTCGACAAAATTGCGGGTCTTCTAGGTGGACGCGTAGCAGAAGAAATTGTACTTGGTGATGTATCAACCGGTGCACATAACGACTTCCAGCGTGCTACAGGTATTGCGCGTTCGATGGTTACAGAATATGGAATGAGTGATAAAATCGGTCCGATGCAGTTCGGGCAGACGCAAGGCAGCCAAGTATTCCTTGGACGTGACTTTAACTCTGAACAAAACTATTCTGAAGCGATCGCATACGAGATTGATTCTGAAATGCAAATAATTATCAAAGAACAATACGAACGCACAAGACAAATTTTGACTGAAAACCGAGAGTTGCTTAATCTGATTGCAACCACTTTATTGGATGTCGAAACGTTGGATGCGGAACAAATCAATCACTTGAAGGATCACGGTACTTTACCTGATCGTCCTTACGACAACAACGATGATGACAAGAAAATTGTAGAAAATTCCCCTGCGGAAACTACAACCCCGGATAGCACGGGTGCGCCATCTGACCCATCAATCGGTGACTTGCCACGTGAAGGTGGAGCGGTAGATAAGACATTGCCGTCTATTGATGAAGAACGTAGAGACTAAGCGAACCCAACAGCCGACTGTATACAGTCGGCTGTTTTCTTATGAGGGGGAAACGTGTTCAGTACGCATTCACAGTATCTCGATGTGAAATTATGATATGATGTACGGGAAAAAGTCAAAGTAAGAGGGGACAACGACTATGTTATTAGTATTAGATACAGGCAATACGAATATTGTGTTAGGTGTATATGAAGGGGATCAACTAAAGCACCACTGGCGGATGGAAACCTACCGACATAAAACAGAAGACGAATACGCCATGCAAGTAAAGGCAATGTTCCAACATGTGGGGATTTCATTCGCTGACATCACGGGCATTATTATTTCATCCGTAGTGCCGCCTGTTATGTTCCCGTTAGAGCAAATGTGTAAAAAGTACTTTAATCAAAAGCCGATGGTCGTTGGACCTGGCGTGAAAACAGGATTAAATATTAAATATGAAAATCCTCGAGAAGTCGGTGCAGACCGGATTGTCAATGCGGTGGCAGCGATTCGCGAATACGGGAGCCCGCTCATTATCGTGGACTTTGGAACAGCTACCACGTATTGCTATGTGAATGAACATGGCGAATACATGGGTGGCTCCATCGCTCCTGGCATTAAAATCTCTATGGAAGCATTGTTTGATCGTGCCTCTAAACTACCGCGCGTTCAACTCGCACGGCCGGAGCATGTAGTAGGTAAGAACACCGTTGCTGCTATGCAGTCGGGTATTATTTTTGGTTACGTTGGACAGGTTGAAGGAATAGTCAATCGTATAAAAGAAGATTGTGCAGTCGAACCTACTGTAATCGCGACAGGTGGGATGGCAGAATTAATTGCATCTGAAACCGAAGTGATTGATATTGTAGATGACTTCCTGACGCTAAAAGGATTACATCTGATTTATGAAAGAAATTTGTAAGGAGAGAATAAAATGACAACAGATTACTTAGTAAAAGCATTGGCATTTGAAGGACAAATTCGTGCGTATGCGGTGCGTTCAACAGAAACGATCGGAGAGGTACAAAAGCGTCATCAAATGTGGCCGACAGCGACTGCTGCCTTAGGTCGAACGATTTCAGCGTCAGTCATGATGGGTGCTATGTTAAAAGGCGATGATAGCATTACGGTAAAAATTCAGGGCGATGGTCCACTTGGTCCAATTGTCGTGGATGCTAATGCTAGAGGGGAAGTTCGTGGTTATGTAACGAATCCGCAAACGCACTTGCCGCTAAATGAACAAGGTAAATTAGACGTTCGTGGAGCAGTTGGTACGGAAGGTATGCTGTCGATCGTAAAAGATCTAGGGTTGAAAGATTACTTTACGGGGCAAGTACCGATTATTTCCGGGGAAATTGCCGAAGACTTCACCCAGTACATGGTAGTATCTGAACAAGTGCCATCCGCTGTGGCATTAGGCGTACTCGTTAATCCAGATAACACGGTTAAAGCATCAGGTGGCTTTATTCTGCAAGTAATGCCAGGTGCTACGGAAGAGACGATTGAATTGCTAGAAGGAAGAATCGCGAACATGACAGCGATTTCTACTATGATTGACAACGGATTGACACCTGAAGCAATCCTGGAAGAAGTACTAGGTCAGGAACATGTGGAATTCCTCTCTAGAATCGACGTGAAGTTTGATTGTGATTGTTCCAAGGAACGTTTTAGTGAAGCTATTAAAGGACTTGGAGCTGTAGAAATTCAAGCGATGATCGATGAAGATCATGGTGCGGAAGCGCAATGCCACTTCTGTTTGGAGAAGTATCAATTCTCTGAGCAAGAGCTTCGTGAATTACTTTGATTTTACTCTTAACTACTCACCCGTTGCCGAAAGTGTATTGCGGTAGCGGGTAATTTACTAATTTACATGAACTTATATAATCAATTTAGAAAGCGCTATCAGCATCCGCGCAAAGGATACTGCCTTGCGGGCATAACGACGTCAGGCTTGCAGATCAACCTGTTTAGCGGAGGAATTGAAAAACCATAATCTTCCGAATGATTATATTGACAAGTAAAATAGAAGGTAGTAATATTAAGTCAATAAAACATATTAAAATACTTGGTATTGGGAGCGGATGACAAATGAGTAGAGTGGGAAATTCAGTTATTGATTTGGTAGGTAACACACCGTTAGTAAAATTAAATCGTTTGACAGGTGCAGATGACGCAGATGTGTATTTGAAACTTGAATTCTTCAATCCCGGCTCAAGCGTCAAGGATCGTATTGCGCTTGCCATGATCGAGGCGGCAGAAAAAAGCGGTGATCTGAAAGAAAATAGTACAATCATCGAACCGACTAGTGGCAATACAGGAATTGGGCTTGCTATGATTGCGGCAGCGAAAGGGTATAAATCTGTACTTGTCATGCCAGACACCATGAGCTTAGAGCGACGCAACTTACTTCGCGCATACGGAGCGGATTTAGTATTGACTCCTGGAGCTGAAGGAATGAAGGGTGCAATCTCGAAAGCCGAGCAATTAGCAGAAGAAAACGGCTGGTTCCTACCGCAGCAGTTCAATAATGAAGCAAACCCAGAAGTTCACCGTCTGACAACGGGACCCGAAATCGCGAATGCCTTGGATCAAGTAGATGCATTTATCTCGGGAATCGGGACGGGCGGTACAATTACAGGAGCAGGCGGAGTGCTAAAAGAGCGTTTCCCTGGAATTAATATCGTAGCGGTAGAGCCGGAAGATTCAGCGATATTATCTGGCGGTAAGCCAGGACCACATAAGATTCAAGGTATCGGTGCGGGATTCGTGCCGGAAGTATTGGATACAGAAATCTATGATGAGATTATCAAAGTTTCCAATGATGACGCATATACGTTTGCGCGTCGTGCGGCTCGTGAAGAAGGTATCCTTGGAGGAGTATCTTCAGGCGCGGCGATTGCAGCTGCGTTGCAAGTGGCGAAGAAGCTAGGCAAAGGCAAAACGGTAGTAGCGATCATTCCATCTAACGGAGAGCGTTACTTGAGCACACCTCTTTATCAGTTTGATGAAGAGTAAGAAGTAAGGTATCGTAGCATTCATTTGCTAGCACTGTATTGATTTCATTGACGTCATTTGATTCCTTGCATATATGAAACTGTCACTAGAAGTAGTAAGTTGCTTCTAGCGGCAGTTTCTTTTTATATCCAGTAAAAAAACTGCGCAATCGTCAGGCTGTTATCAGTGGGTGAAATTCTGTATAATTGAGACGAACCAATCTAGTTATACATAGAATAGAGGGGGCTCACTGTGAATAAAAAGTGGAGCATACTAGCGTCAGTTTTAATTGTGATTGTCATGGGCACGATAATTTTCCTATTAAAACAGGAAATTAAGGAGGAGACGGGCGGCCTTCCTGGTTACGAGGATCTGAATATGGAAAGCTTGCCGAAAGATGTGGTTGATCGTTTACCTGAAGATTGGCAAACTACTACGGATACGGGTAAGCCTGGACTGGCTAAAGGAGATTTGGCTCCGGACTTCGAATTAACTAAGCTTTCAGGTGACACAGTCAAATTGTCCGATTACCGTGGCAAGACGGTCATGTTGAATTTCTGGGCATCGTGGTGTCCGCCATGCCGTTCTGAAATGCCACATATGGAAAAGTACTATACAGACAATAAAGAGTCCGATGATATGGAGATACTCGCAGTCAATATGACGAAAACTGAGAAGAATAAGGTAAAGAGTGCGAAAGAATTCGTCGATGAATATAAATTAACGTTTCCAATTTTATTGGATAAGGACAGCGAAATAATGAAAATGTATCAGATAAAAGTCTATCCGACTTCGTATATTATCAATAAAGATGGTGTAATCACGGATAAAGTGATGCTGCCGTTGGATGATACGATGATCAAACAGTTAATAGAGGAAAGTAACGCGGAGTAAATACTAGAGACGCAGGGGGAACTAGCATGAATACAGTAGCCTATCAGACAGCTGCAATGACAAAAGACGAATTCTTTTATGCCTATCGCCAACTTGCAACAGGGAAAGACCGGCATGTTTTATTGGAGAGTGGTCGTGGCGGAGAGATGTGTGTGGCAGGACTTGATCCGCTTGTGACGTTCAATGCAACTAAAACAGGTCTACGTTTAGAGTGGCGCGATGGCAAAGAAGAATTGCTGACGGGAGAAGATCCGCTAGTTTTGTTGAATGACTTTATGGCGAAATATAACCTAGAGCATCAGAAAGATTTACCTGCCTTTCAAGGAGGAGCAATTGGGATGGTCAGTTACGATTATGTCAGACGCTATGAGGCTCTACCGCTTTTTGCGATGGACGACTTGACGACGCCTGACGTATTCTTTTATCTTTTTGATCAATGGGCTGTGTTCGATATAGAAAAAGAAGACGTCTACTTTATGGCATTGCCTGAAAAACGGCACGCGCTGGACAGTATGGTAAAGGAATGGACCGAAGCATCACAAACAGGTCTGCTGAATCGTCAATTTACCACTGGACAAGCAATAGACGTGGACGTTACAGAAGAAGATTTACAAGTTTCTGTAACAGGAGAACAGTTCGAGCAAATGGTGCGCGATGTACAGCAATTCATTGAGAACGGAGATGTCGTGCAAGTGAATTTGTCTGTACGACAGTCAAAACCGCTCGTCGCACCACCTTTATTGATGTATGAAGCATTACGCTCGTTCAATCCCTCACCCTATATGGCCTATATGGCGGCACCGAATTTTGAAGTAGTCTCCGGTTCGCCTGAATTATTGTTGAAAAAGCGCGGTACTGAATTGAGCACGCGACCAATTGGCGGTACACGAAAGCGTGGGATGACGGAAGCAGAAGACCTTGCCTTGCAGGAAGAGTTGATATCGAACACAAAGGAGATAGGTGAGCACAAGATGCTTGTCGATCTCGAATGCGCGGACTTTGAAGGCATCTGTCAGGAAGGTACAGTGGAAGTAGATGAATTCATGGTCGTCGAAAAGTATTCGCACGTCATGCATTTGGTATCGAATGTTCGTGGTACTGCGTCCTCTGAAGATCTGGCATCTATTGTGCGTGGAGTATTCCCTGGTGGCTCCATTACGGGAGATCCTAAATTGCGTACGATGGAAATCATTGAGGAGCTAGAGCCGACTCGTAGAGGGCTCTACACTGGATCGATGGGTTGGATAGGCTTCAACAGAGACATGGAATTGAATATCACGATTCGTACAGCATTCATTCAAGAGGGCATCGTGCATATCCAAGCGGGTGCTGGTTTAGTGCCCGATTCGAATCCTGCTGCTGAATATCAAGAGTCTCTTAATAAAGCGAAAGCGCTATGGCAAGCGAAAGAAATGGCTGAGTTGGCGATTCGTGATGAAAGTGAGCAACTGTATTGATTTGCTGGATGAACGGTAAGCGAGTAGTCGCGGAAGAACTGCTGATATCACCTTTTGATCATGGATTTCTTTACGGGCTGGGTTTTTTCGAGACATTCCGTACGTATGGCGGAGAAGTATTCCTCTACAAATCGCATATGATTCGCTTGCGGTCGGCATTGGCTGATTTCCGTATTAAAATGCCATATAGTGATGAAGAGATTCTATCAGCTATACATTCTTTGTATAAAGAAAATGGTTGTGTAGATGGCTATTATCGTTTGAACGTATCAGCGGGTGTGCATGATATCGGGCTTGCACCTACACAATATGAACAAGCTAATGTACTAATCTTCCAAAAAGTACTTACTCTACCGCCTGCGCATACGGAGAAAGATGGCGTCTGGCTTGCGACAACGCGTAATGAACCGGAAAGTGTCGTTCGTCATAAGTCGCACCAGTATGCAAATAATGTAAAAGGGCGTCTGGAATTACCTTCATTGAAAGAAACAGAAGGTCTATTTGTTACTTCGGACGGCTATGTGGCAGAAGGTATTACATCGAATGTATTTTGGGTGAAACTAGGCGAGTTGTATACACCTTCTTTGGAGACGGGGATCTTACCTGGTACGACGCGTGCGTTTGTCATCGAAATGGCTGGAGAACTAGGGTTGCCTATCAACGAAGGGTTATATATGCAGGAAGCGCTTGAATCAGCGGAAGAAGTATTTATTACCAACGCGATCCAGGAGCTAGTGCCAATTCGTCAGGTAGGAGAAGTGATGTTTTCTGGCAAGGAAGGACCGATTTATCAACGATTGCATGCGAGTTATCAAGAGGCAATCAATCGAATGAAAGTGAGTGACCAGTAATGGAATTATCAAAAGCACGTGCATCTTATAAATTGGGTGGAACGACGATTAATTTTAGCGAAGAAACAGTGATTATGGGGATATTGAATGTCACACCGGATTCATTTTCGGATGGTGGAAAATATGGTCGGCAAAACCTGGCGCTTGAACATGCGCGGACAATGCTTGCAGACGGTGCGAAAATCATTGACGTCGGTGGAGAGTCCACTCGTCCAGGGTACACGCCTATTTCAGTTGAAGAGGAAATAGATCGTGTTGTACCAATCATCGAAATACTCGCGAGGGAACTCGGCTGTGTATTATCAATCGACACGTCAAAAGCAGCTGTGGCGGAAGCGGCAATTATAGCGGGTGCAAGTATAATTAATGATGTGTGGGGCGCGAAGCGGGAACCGGCGATCGCGGAAGTGGCGGCGCGCTATGGTGTGCCTATCATTTTGATGCACAACCGTGAAAATCGTGATTACCAGCTACCGTTCATGGGGGCTATTATAGAAGATTTGCAGGAGAGTATCAATATTGCAAAGCGGGCTGGAGTTAATGAAGAGATGATTTGGCTGGATCCAGGCATCGGTTTCGCGAAAGATCTCGAGCAGAATATATTAGCAATGCAAGGGTTGTCTTCGATTGCGGAACTTGGATATCCGGTTTTACTCGGTACGTCTCGTAAAGGCATGATCGGTAAAGTGCTTGATCTACCAGTGGAAGAACGTATGGAGGGTACGGGTGCAACGGTTTGTTACGGTATTGAGCATGGCGCGCATATTATGCGTGTTCATGATGTGAAGGAAATCTCACGGATGGTCAAGATGATGGATGTATTGACTAAGAAAGCAGCATACACTGGGTAAGCGATAAAATGGAGGGATTTCATGGATTATATTCATTTGAATGATATGGAGTTTTACGGTTACCACGGCGCATTGCCTGAAGAGAATAAACTCGGACAACGTTTTCGGCTGACAGTTTCATTGGCTACGGATCTTGCGGAGGCCGGACAGACGGATGATTTATCGAAAACAATGAATTACGCAGAAGTGTATGAGATGTGTAAGAACATCGTGGAAGGTGAAGCGGTTCATCTGATCGAGACGGTGGCTGAAACAGTGGCCGGGACGATCATGACAGACTTCGCAGAAAAGATAAACGGTGTACGTGTCTTGCTTATAAAACCGGATCCACCGATTCGTGGACATTATTCATCCGTTTCCGTGGAAATCACGAGGGGGCGTTTCTCCTGAATAACGCCTATTTGTCACTGGGATCAAATATAGGCAATCGCCTTGAACATTTACAGCAAGCTGTGCAATTGTTAAATGAACATCCTTCTATTAATGTGTCAATAGTTTCTTCCGTGTACGAAACCGATCCAGTCGGACTAACGGAACAAGCGAAGTTTTTGAATATCGTGGTAAAGCTCAGCACGACATTAGAAGCAACGGAATTATTGAGTGTGTGCCAGTCTATTGAAAATAAGCTTGGTAGAATGCGTAAAATACGTTGGGGCCCCCGAACAGTAGACCTGGATATCTTGCTTTATAACGAGAGTCACATCCAATTAGAGAATTTGATCATTCCGCATATACGTATGCAAGAGCGTGCATTCGTGCTCGTTCCGCTAGTTGAGATTAATAAGGATGTAAAGAATCCTATAACAGGAACTCTTTATCGTGAAGAACTGGCGATAAAAGAAGACGGGATAAATCTTTGGAAAAAGATTGGACGAGTCGAAGAGTTTTTACGACAAGATTGAACATTGAATGACCAAACTGCTCTATAATAGGGCAGTTTTTTCTATACAATGGAACGAGATGACTGTTTGTCCTTTTGTTAGGCCTGAAATTTGTGTACAATAGTTGCAGACGACTGATTCCGAGGATAGGGACGGTCAAAGTATGAAGGAGTGAAAGGAAATGTCCAATATGGATGAAATGAATGATCAGCTTTTGGTGAGACGCCAGAAGATGAATGATATACGTGAAGATGGTTTAGATCCGTTCGGTCAGCGTTTTGAACGCACACATCTGACAAGCGAGATACGCTCTACATATGAAGGGCAGTCAAAAGAGGATTTAGAAGAAAACGAGCAGGAGGTAACTATTGCTGGTCGCATCATGACAAAGCGTGGAAAAGGTAAAGCTGGGTTTGCTCACATTCAAGATCTTGGAGGTCAAATTCAGATTTACGTACGTTTGGACGCTATCGGTGAAGAGGCTTATAAGCTATTTACTTCTGCAGATCTTGGGGACATTGTCGGTGTCCAAGGTATTATCTTCAAAACAAAAGTAGGAGAACTTTCTATTAAAGCAACAAAGTTTACGTTCTTAACGAAAGCGTTGCGTCCGTTGCCTGAGAAATTCCATGGTCTACAAGACGTAGAACAACGCTATCGTCAGCGCTACTTGGATTTAATATCGACAGAAGGTAGCAAAGAAACGTTCATTATGCGCAGCCGGATCATTCAATCGATGCGTCATTACTTGGATGGACAAGGCTTCCTTGAAGTAGAAACACCTATGCTTCACGCAATAGCAGGGGGAGCAGCGGCCCGCCCATTCGTTACACATCACAATACACTCGATATGACATTGTATATGCGAATCGCTATCGAATTACATTTAAAGCGCCTGATCGTTGGAGGTCTTGAGAAAGTATATGAGATTGGACGTGTATTCCGTAATGAAGGAATGTCCACACGTCACAATCCTGAATTCACAATGATCGAGTTATATGAAGCCTATGCGGATTACAACGACATTATGGAATTAACAGAAAATCTTGTAGCGCATATCGCTCAAGAAGTACTGGGTACGACTACTATCCAGTACGGTGAAGATCAAATCGAATTAGCACCGCGCTGGAAGCGACTTCACATGGCAGACGCAGTCAAAGAGTTTACAGGTGTAGACTTCTGGCAGCAACTGACGAAAGAACAAGCGCATGAACTAGCAAAAGAGCATAACGTACAAGTAACTCCTTCTATGGAAGTAGGTCATGTACTGAATGAATTCTTCGAGCAGAAAGTAGAAGAAGAACTTGTCCAGCCAACATTCATCTATGGACATCCAGTAGAAGTATCGCCGCTTGCAAAGAAGAATCCGGAAGATCCGAGATACACAGATCGCTTCGAACTATTTATTGTACGCCGTGAACACGCGAATGCCTTCACGGAGTTGAATGATCCAATTGATCAGCGCGAACGCTTTGAATCGCAGTTGGTGGAAAAAGAACAAGGAAACGATGAAGCGCATGAAATGGATGAAGATTTCATTACGGCATTGGAATACGGACTACCACCAACAGGTGGACTCGGCATCGGAATCGACCGCCTCGTCATGTTGTTGACGAACTCGCAATCAATCCGTGACGTGCTACTATTCCCTCAAATGCGTCCTAAAGACTGATATGACAGCTCCAATAGCAATATTGGAGCTGTTTTTTTATTGCCGAAATACAGTGTTTTAATAGAATGTAAAAGAAAATCAAAAAGAATTTAAGAAAACAGTTGCATCTTTTGAAAACGGGTGGTATATTTATGAAGTTGCTTTTGAAGTTAGCGACTTAGCGAAAAACATAACGAAAAAGTTTTTACTAAAAGTGTTGACAACAAAACGATGAGATGTTATTATTAAAAAGTTGTCTCTTACGAGAGGCCGACCGAATGAACCTTGAAAACTGAACAGCAAAACGTTAACGAAATACAGTTTGTGCACCTAACGGTGACACCAACAAAATGAGTATCTTAATTGATGCCAGCAAATGAAACTCGAGCTAATCGAATTTCTCTTATGGAGAGTTTGATCCTGGCTCAGGACGAACGCTGGCGGCATGCCTAATACATGCAAGTCGAGCGAACTGTTGGAAGCTTGCTTCCTTCAGTTAGCGGCGGACGGGTGAGTAACACGTGGGCAACCTGCC
>NZ_PDZF01000016.1:0-57112 GCF_002743425.1 Sporosarcina sp. P7
AAATCGCTCAACCACTTCACGTTTTGTTTCTTCTGAATATACTCTCGTTTTCTCCGCCATCTTCTCAACCCCTTATCTATATGAATTGTAGAAGTGCGCTTTATAATTTGTCTACTTTGAAGGTAGTCTATCAATTTCTCCGCCCGCTCTATGATCCCTCGAAACCGCTCTATCCCCCCCAGTTAACCGCTCAATGAAGACCCGCAGCCGCTCTATCCCCCCAGTTAACCGCTCTAACCTCACAAAAAACAAAAAAACCAAGCGGATCGAAGTCCGCTTGGTCGTTTCATTACTATAAAATTACTTCTGAGCTTCTACAGTCTTGTGCATAGTTTTGTTTTTCGCAAGATTCACGTGCCAAGATAGCGCTTCTTCCAAGATGTGTGGAGTTTGTCCGCCAACTTGTTCAACTGCTCTATTGTAATAATCACGTAGCTCTTCCTTGAAGTCAGGGTGAGCACAATTCTCGATCAACAATTCCGCTTTCTGTCTTGGAGCCAAGCCCCGAAGATCCGCGTAACCTTGTTCCGTAACAATTACGTCTACGTCGTGCTCTGTGTGGTCCACGTGAGAAGAGAAAGGTACGATGGATGACACGTCTCCGCCTTTTGCGTAAGACTTCGTAACGAAAATCGCGATGCGTGCGTTACGAGCAAAGTCACCTGATCCACCGATTCCGTTCATCATGCGTGTTCCGCTAACATGTGTAGAGTTAACGTTTCCGTAGATGTCTAGCTCAAGCGCTGTGTTGAATGAAATGATACCCAAACGACGGATAACTTCCGGGTGGTTTGAGATTTCCTGTGGACGGAATACAAGTTTGTCACGGTATTTACTGATATCGTCTTTAAAGCTGTCCAAACGCTTTTTAGAGAGAGTCAATGAAGTAGCAGAAGCGAATTTCACTACGCCGTCATCGATTAAGTCGAAGATTGCGTCTTGAAGTACTTCAGAATAGACTTCGATATCTTTAAACTCGGAAGTTCTCATACCATCAAGTACCGCGTTCGCAACCGAACCAACACCTGATTGAAGAGGCATAAGCGTTTCATCCATACGACCCAATTTGATCTCGTCACGGAAGAAGTTCAACAAGTTGTTTGCGATCTCTTGTGTCTCTTCGTCTGGAGGAACGATAGGGGAAGGAATATCGCCTTTCTCCGTTAGAACGATTCCAACTACCTTTTCAGGATCTACTTTGATTCCTGGTGTACCGATTTTATCTGTTGCACTGTATACAGGGATTTCTTTACGTTGGTTTTGAGCATCTGGGATGTAGATGTCATGTAAGCCTTCAAATTCCATAGGCGCGTTAACATTCAATTCGATGATGACATGCTTCGCTTCTTGAACGAAAATTGGAGAGTTACCAACAGAACCAGTTGGGATGATATATCCCTCTTCTGTAATAGCAGCTGCTTCAATGATTGCATAGTCAATTGGTCCGATTACGCCTTGGCGAATCCATTCAGCTGTATGGGAAAGGTGCTGATCGATATAGAATGAGTCACCTGAGTTGATTTTGCCACGCATTGCTGGGTTACCTTGGTAAGGAACACGTAAGTTGATTACGTCTGCATTGGCCATCAATTCATCAACGTTCGGACCCATTGAAGCGCCAGTGAAAACGTTTACTTTGAAGTCCTCAGTTTTTCCTCGTTCTGCCAATGCCAATGGAACCGCTTTCGCGTCTCCGGACAAAGTAAATCCACTCAGACCTAGAGACATTCCATCCTCGATCCAAGAAGCTGCTTCTTCTGCTGTAACAATTTTATCTTTCAGTGCTTCACAACGAAGTACCTTATTTAATTCGTTTGCCACGGTATCATCCACCTTACCTTTCATTTTGTATATAATTCTATCATTTATATAAATAAAATCAACATAATATTATGAGAACTATACTAAATTTCCCATTAGATAAATAAAAACACTTAAAATTATGAAAATTTTAAAGCGTATTCAGAAGGCGGTATAAAGTGTTTTCCCTTACTTAGAAAGTAAAATAAGGGATTCGTGAAAGGAGAATAGGGAATTCCCTGATAGAAACGAGTAGAGAAAGACGTATAGTTATATAATATAAAGATATTTTATAAGACTTGATAGAAAAGACCTACAATACATTGTAATTAATAGGGAATTCCCTCAGTTTGATTTCAGATTACTTAGATTATTTCGGGGTAAGAAGATTAGTAGACTTGATTCATTTACTGCTACGTTCTAAAAAGGAGTGGAAATGTTCGATGAAAAAGAGATTCGGATTGAATTATTTTAAACCTGTCGAGAGTTATTCTGGAAGTTGGTCAGTGTTAGAAGAGAAAAATCGTGATTGGGAAAACATGTACCGTCAACGCTGGTCGCATGACAAAGTGGTCCGTACGACGCATGGCGTAAACTGTACAGGCTCCTGTAGCTGGAAAGTCTTCGTCAAGAATGGCATTATCACATGGGAAAATCAGCAAATCGATTATCCTTCCTGTGGCCCTGATATGCCTGAATTCGAACCGCGTGGTTGTCCACGTGGCGCATCGTTTTCTTGGTATGAATACAGTCCATTGCGCGTGAAGTATCCTTATATACGCGGCAAGCTGTGGCGCATGTGGAACGAAGCGTTGGAGGAAACGAAAGATCCTATAAAAGCATGGACAGCAATCGTTGAAGACCCTGAGAAAACCAATGAATACAAAAAAGCCCGCGGGAAAGGTGGTCATGTCCGGATTCATTGGCGGGATGCGACGATGCTCATTGCGGCACAACTCATCTATACGGTACAAAAATACGGCCCGGATCGCGTGGCAGGATTCACACCAATTCCTGCGATGTCCATGGTCAGTTATGCATCGGGGGCGCGCTTCATTTCATTACTTGGTGGCGAAATGCTCAGTTTCTACGACTGGTACGCGGATCTTCCGCCATCTTCTCCACAAATCTGGGGTGAACAGACAGACGTTCCGGAATCGAGTGACTGGTTTAACGCAGGCTACATCATCATGTGGGGATCAAACGTACCGCTTACCCGGACGCCGGATGCGCACTTCATGACGGAAGTCCGCTATAAAGGAACCAAAGTCGTTTCCGTCGCACCCGACTATGCGGAAAGTGTAACGCATGCGGATGACTGGATCGCAGCAAATCCGGGAACGGACGCAGCAGTTGCTCAAGCGATGACACACGTCATTTTGGATGAATTCTATCAAAAACGTAAAGAACCAACATTTATAAATTATGCCAAACAATACACAGATATGCCGTTCTTGATTTTACTTGATCCGCATGAAGATTCGTATAAAGCTGGGCGTTTCTTGCGCGCAAGTGATCTTGGTCAGCAGACCGCGCACGCAGAGTGGAAACCTGTGTTATTTGATGAAGCAAAAGAGGAAGTCATTGTTCCAAACGGCACGATGGGGCAGCGCTGGGAAGAAGACGTCAAGTGGAATTTGCAACTGGAAAATGCAGATGGCACACGCATAGAGCCCGCATTATCCATCGAAAAGCAAGCCGAGCAATGGCAAGAAATTCATTTCCCATACTTCGATAACCGAGGAAATGGTACATTCAAGCGTCCGATTCCTGCGATGAAAGTACAATTCGCGGACGGCACGGAGCGTTTAGTTGCGACAACGTACGACGTCATGTTGAGTCAGTACGGTGTGAATCGAATCGACAGTGAGCTAGAGGCGACAGGTTATGACGATGTTACTTCTATCTATACACCAGCTTGGCAAGAAGCGATCACCAACGTTAAACCGGAACTCGTTACGCAAATCGCAATGGAGTTTGCACAAAACGCTATCGACACAGGTGGACGTTCGATGATTATTATGGGAGCGGGAATCAATCACTGGTTCAACAGTGATACGATCTACCGCGCGATTCTCAACCTTGTCACGTTGACGGCTTCACAAGGAGTGAATGGTGGAGGTTGGGCGCATTACGTAGGACAAGAGAAATGTCGTCCAATCGAGGGCTGGAGCACGATTGCCTTTGCGAAAGACTGGCAAGGTCCGCCACGTCTGCAAAACGCCACATCATTTTTCTACTTTGCAACCGATCAATGGAAGTACGAAGAAGCGGGTACGGATACGCTCATGTCACCACTTGGTGGGGAAGCGAGATACCAGCATCCAGCAGACTATAATGTTCTCGCAGCGCGTCTCGGCTGGTTGCCATCTTATCCTCAATTCAATAAAAATAGTTTACTGCTCGCGGAAGAAGCAGCGAAACTAGGCAAGACGGATACGAAAGAAGTCGTTTCGCATGTCGTAGATCAGCTGAAATCTGGCGAACTACAATTCGCAGCAGAAGATCCAGATGCACCGGAAAACTTCCCGCGTTCATTATTTGTCTGGCGTTCGAACTTGATTTCAAGTTCTGCGAAAGGGCAGGAATACTTTATGCGGCACTTACTCGGTGCTTCGGACGGTTTGCTTGCTACGCCGAATGAGGATATGAAACCGAAAGAAATGGTTTGGCGTGATGACGTGGAAGGAAAGCTCGATCTATTAGTGGCACTCGACTTCCGCATGACTGCGACACCGCTATATGCAGATCTCGTTCTACCAGCTGCTACTTGGTATGAGAAAGTGGATCTGTCATCAACTGATATGCACCCATTTGTCCATCCATTTAATCCGGCAGTCAACCCATTATGGGAATCCAAATCGGACTGGGACATTTATCGTGAAATCGCAAAAACGTTCTCGACACTTGCGGAAACGCATTTGCCGGGTGTCTATAAAGACTTGGTTACCTCTCCATTAGCGCATGACTCGGTTCAGGAAATTGCTCAGCCGATGGGCGAAGTGCATGACTGGAGTAAAGGTGAAATTGAAGCAATTCCGGGCAAAACGATGCCGGGTATGACGATTGTAGAGCGAGACTTTACGAAAGTTTACGATAAATATATTACGCTCGGGCCGCTATTGTCGACAGGGAAAACCGGCGCACACGGCGTTAGTTTCTCAGTAGCGGATGAATATGAACTGATGAAAGGTATCAACGGTATTTATGAAGACGACACCGTGAAAGACGGCTTGCCTAAATTGTACACAGCGAAACACGCAGCAGAAGCGATGTTGACACTATCTTCCGCAACGAACGGCCGTGTATCGCAAAAAGCATTTGAAGCCGCGGAGCATGATACGGGCATGGAACTAAAAGACATCTCCGCAGACCGCACAGCAGAGCGATTCACATTCGCAAGTATTACCGCCCAACCACGTGAAGTGATTCCAACACCGGTCTTCAGTGGTTCGAATAAATTGGGCCGACGCTACTCGCCATTTACGACGAATATCGAACGTCTCGTGCCATTCCGTACATTAACGGGTAGACAGCATTTCTACGTCGACCACGAATTATTCCTAGGATTCGGCGAAGCATTGCCAGTCTATAAACCGACGCTTCCACCATTCGTCTTTGCGGATCGTGATGCAGACATTAAAGGCGGACAAGATGCGCTCGTCTTGCGTTATTTAACACCGCACGGTAAGTGGAATATCCACTCGACATACCAAGACAACCAGCACATGCTCACGTTGTTCCGCGGTGGTCCGACCGTGTGGTTATCGAATCTCGATGCAGAAGAGCACGGAATCGACGACAATGCTTGGCTCGAAGTATATAACCGAAACGGTGTCGTCAACGCACGTGCCGTTGTCAGTCACAGAATGCCTAAAGGTACGATGTTTATGTACCACGCACAGGATAAGCATATTCAAATGCCGGGTTCAGAAATCACCGAGCAGCGCGGAGGAAGCCATAATGCACCGACGCGAATTCACATGAAACCGACTCAAATGGTAGGCGGCTACGCACAGCTCAGTTATGGATTCAATTACTACGGACCGATCGGTAATCAACGTGATGTCTACGTCGCAGTCCGTAAGATGAAGGAGGTCAACTGGCTTGAAAATTAAAGCGCAAGTTGCAATGGTCATGAACTTAGACAAGTGTATTGGGTGTCATACATGTAGTGTGACGTGTAAAACGACATGGACGAACCGTGAAGGTGCCGAGTATATGTGGTTCAATAACGTGGAAACGAAACCCGGGATCGGCTACCCGAAACGTTGGGAAGATCAGGAACTTTATAAGGGTGGCTGGCAGTTGCGAAAGGGCAAACTAGAACTGAAATCGGGTTCCAAGCTGTCGAAAATCGCACTCGGCAAAATCTTCTATAATCCCGATATGCCAGAAATGAAAGATTACTATGAGCCATGGACATATGACTATGAAAAACTAACGTCCGCACCGGATCGAGAGCATACACCGGTTGCACGTGCGAAGTCTGTCATTACGGGCGAATACATGGATCCAGAGTGGGGCCCGAACTGGGAGGATCAGTTAGCTGGCGCGCATATTACAGGACCTACTGACCCGAATATCGAGAAAATTGAAGAAGAAATCAAATTCAACTTTGAACAAGCGTTCATGATGTACTTGCCGCGACTATGCGAACATTGCTTGAACCCGAGCTGTGTAGCCTCTTGTCCGTCAGGCGCTATGTACAAGCGTGACGAAGATGGAATCGTTCTGGTCGACCAAGAAGCGTGTCGCGGATGGCGTTACTGTATGACTGGTTGTCCGTACAAGAAAGTGTACTTCAACTGGAAAACGAATAAAGCAGAGAAATGTACATTCTGTTTCCCGCGTGTGGAATCCGGTTTGCCAACAGTTTGTTCCGAGACGTGTACTGGCCGAATCCGCTATCTAGGTGTCTTGCTTTACGACGCAGACCGCGTGCAAGAAGCCGCATCTACACCGGATCCGAAAGACTTGTATCAAGCACAATGTGATTTGTTCCTAGATCCGCATGAGCCGGAAATCATCGAGCAAGCAATGAAAGATGGCATTTCCGAGGACTGGATCGACGCAGCACAAAACTCACCGGTTTATAAGTTAGCGATCGAATACAAGTTGGCCTTCCCATTGCACCCGGAATACCGGACATTGCCAATGGTATGGTACGTCCCGCCGCTTAGCCCGATCATGAACTACTTTGAAGGCAAAGATTCCATCAAAAATCCGGACATGATTTTCCCGGCTATTGAGGAAATGCGAATTCCGCTTCAGTATTTGGCAAATATGCTAACAGCTGGAGACGTGGATATTGTCAAAGGAGGCTTGCAGCGTATGGCGATGATGCGTTCGTACATGCGTGCGGTTTCTTCAGGCAAGGACTTCGACGAAACGAAATTGGAGCGTGTTGGTTTGACTGCGAAACAGACAAAGCAGATGTATCGCTTGCTTGCCATTGCCAAATACGAAGATCGTTTCGTAATTCCCACATCTCATAAGGAAAGTCAAATGAACGTCTACCGCTCACAAGGTTCAGCAGGTTACGACGGTATGGGAACTTACGGTGAACAAGCACCGGCTCAGAATCCGTATTCTTCATTTTCTGTAATGGGCTCGGACGGAGGTTGTGACGGGTGCGGACCTGTAACACCGGGAGCTGCTCCAGTGAAAACGGGCAAGGAAATCTATGAAGAAAACTTCTACGGGGGGATCTGGCGTGATTAATCTGGACCTCTTATATGACAAGAAGCATATCTTCGGCTTTTTCTCCCATCAACTGAACTATCCGGAAAAGCTAACATTCCATCTAGATATGTGGAATGAGTACGTAACGGAAGATGCTGCGGGTTACGCTGACCTGCAGCTGTACTGGCAAGCGATGCAAACATATAGTTTGGATGAAATACAGGAACTGTACACGTACACATTCGATTTCCAGAAAGACGCCACGCTGTTCATGACCTATGTGAAATTTGCAGACTCGAAAGAGCGCGGTCAGACGCTGGCACAATTAAAAGTGTTATACGAAATGTTCGGGCTCGAAATGCCGGATGAAGAACTATCCGACTTGCTTCCGTTAATGTGTGAATTTATTTATGCAGCTGAATGGAAGGGAGTTCCGCGAGCGCAACAAAGCTTTTCCATGTTGCTCGCGGTCATCGAGGATGGTTCCTACTTTTTAATGAAAGCACTTGAAAAGTATGAAAGTCCATGGCTTCATTTGATCCGTGCACTGCGTGAAACATGTAAATCATGTATTCAACGGGAGGTTTCCGCTAATGACTAGTCAATTTCTTTGGGTCATTTTTCCTTACATCTGTATTGCCGTATTTATTGTAGGACATATTTTCCGCTATAAGAATGATCAACTCGGCTGGACCGCGAAGTCGAGTGAGTTTATTGAAAAGAAGCAATTAATGATCGGCAGTTTGCTGTTCCACATCGGTATCTTCCCCGTCATTTTAGGTCATGTGGCAGGACTTGGGATTCCGAAAGAGTGGACACGGGCAATGGGGATCAGCGACCATATGTACCACATCGGTGCAGTTTGGGGTGGCGGGTTCTTTGGTGTAGTGATATTAGCGGGAATGATTATTTTGACGTCCCGTCGTTTCACAAAGAGAAATGTTCGCAAGTTATCTTCTAGGTCGGATTTACTCGTCAATACCTTTTTGCTATTTATCGTTTTCATTGGGGTATATAGCTCATTGATTACAAACACGATGACGCCAGGATTCGATTACCGTGATACGATTTCGGTCTGGTTCAGATCCTTGCTCATATTCCAGCCGGAAGCTGCATATATGGCAGCTGTTCCCATAGCGTTCAAGCTTCATATTTTAACTGGCTTCCTTATTTTCGCGATGTGGCCATTCACACGACTCGTTCACGTCTGGAGTGTGCCATTGAATTATGTAGGTAGAAGTTATATTCTATATAGAAAACATCAGCCGACCAAACAATCACCCCGGTAAGCGAATGATGAATAATAGGAGATTAAGTCTATGACAGGACAAGTAAATAGTAATTTCCAACTGGAGATTGACGAACTGAAAGAAACGCTTCATGCGGATTTCATCGGCTTGGCGTTAGTGGATTTGAAGAAATATCATCACGGCCTTAAGTGGCGATATGTAACGGGGAATATCAGTTTACGCTACCGTAGAATTGTCCTTCAATCAGGAAAAGGTGTGGCAGGAATTGTGTTCAAGACAGGGAAGCCGATGAAGATCGAGAATGTTGAAGCAAGTATAGTGGATGGAGATCTCTATAACTATCCGATTGTCGTATTTGAAAAGCTGAAAAGTTTTGGCGCGATTCCTCTATTCCGTGATGATCATGTGCAAGGCGTACTTTTGATTGGCTATCGTGAAGTGGACCGGTTAACGGCTGACAAGTTTGAGCAATTCAAGCATGCGGTAGGACCTCAATTCGGACCGTTTCACATGAAGGAGCGATTGAAAGATGACTTTATTGAACAATGACCAGTTAACAACTATGCTGCACAAACTATACGATCGTACGACAGAAGCGATGTTTTTTTTCGGCGAGAATGGCAAAATTCTATCCATGAATGAAGCGGCGAAACAAATAATGGAACCTGCTCTCTATGACAAGATGCTGCAAGGCGAGGCGGATGCAATTTGTCTTACATGCCGTGGCTATACAAGTGAAGACGAACAGATGACATGTGTCTCGTGTTTCATGGAGAAACCACAACAAACCGTCTCTTCATTCCAACTCTTTTTGGAGACAAAAGATCTTGGCGTGCAACCATACAGCGCAACCTATCAGGTGTTAGATGAAGAGCAACACGTATCCATGTTGATGTTGCGTAATTTAACGAGACAAACCCAGACATCCGAAGTTCTCCATCAAAGATTACGGATGCAACAAGTCATTTTAGCGCAGGAAAATGAACGCAAACGAATTTCACGCGAGCTACATGATAGCGTGGCGCAGGAAATGCTCAGTTCGCTCGTCGATTTGCGCGTCTTGAAATATATGGGCATGAACGACAAAGCGCTTGAGAAGTTGAGACAAACGGAAGGTTCACTTATGCGTTTACTTGATGAGATCCGCCATCTATCTGTTGAATTGCGACCAGCAGTACTCGATGATTTCGGATTGGAAGCGGCTTTCCGGACGCACATCAAGAATTTGGAGAAGAATTACGGACTGTATGTTCATTTCGAATCGGATGTGAAAGAAAGACGGTATGATGGTGCGATTGAAACAGTTGCGTATCGCATCGGCCAGGAAGCGATTCTCAACTCCATGAAATATGCCCAAGTAGAAGATGTTTTTTTAACTTTAAATGAAGTGGACGGACAGCTACAAATAAAAGTATGCGATGAAGGTGTCGGCTTCAATGTCAATGACTTTACACCGCAAGGCACGGGCCTCGGTCTATATGGGATGAGAGAACGGGTGGAATTAGTAGGTGGCAGTTTAACGATCGTCTCTAGTCAGCTAGAAGGCACGACAGTCCAAGCAAATATTCCGCTGAAGAAGGAGAGAGCAACGAGTGAAAATCATAATAGCTGATGATCATGCAGTCGTCCGCACAGGATTTATGCATATCTTGAATTTTCAAGACGATATGGAAGTCGTAGCAACAGCGGCAGATGGATTGGAAGCATATGAACTAGTTGCGAAGCACAGACCGGATATTATTTTACTGGATCTTAGCATGCCTCCTGGCCAAAGTGGCTTGATTGCGACAGGCAAAATCCATGAAGACTTTCCAGAAACGAAGATCATTATTTTAACGATGTACGATGACGAGGAGTATATGTTCCACGTACTGAAAAACGGTGCAGCGGGCTATATTTTGAAAAATGCTCCTGACGAAGAGTTGCTCCACGCCATTCGTGAAGTGTATGACGGCGGGACGTATGTTCATCCGTCTATGGCTACTTCGCTCGTGAGGGAGTTTGTGAAAAAAGGAACGAATGAGACAGATGAAGATGATCCGTTCAAGATATTATCTAAAAGGGAAATTGAAATTCTGCCGCTTGTTGCAAAAGGTTATGGCAATAAGGAAATAGCAGAAATGCTGTATATTTCCGTCAAGACTGTAGAAGCGCATAAGGCGAAAATGATGGACAAGCTGCAATTGAAGAGCCGTCCGGAACTCGTCGAATACGCTCTACGCAAGAAGTTTCTAAGTTTTTAATGAAGAGGTGAAGGATGATGAGCAATACAGGACTGACGCATACGCTACCTGCCCTACGCGTGCTCGAAAATGAACATCGTTACTTAATGTCTTTGATGGAGCAGTGGCATGCGATTGTGCTAGGTTTTGAGAATGAACGGTTCACGCGTGACGAAGGTCTCGAAGCGCTCAAAAAAATGCGCGAGCTAGTCATCGAGTTCATCGATCCGCTAAAAAACCATACAGAAAAAGAAGAAGCATTCCTGTTTCCGATGCTAGCGAAATATGTAGGAAATGATCAAGGACCGGTTCAAGCAGTGCAAGAAGAACACGATGAAATTGATGCGTATATCGGACATTTCCTCCATCATACAAGAGGGGATCTATCGGAATTTACACTCGCGATGATGCAAGACGTCGTAAAAGACGCAGGTGAAGCGTTTGAAGTCATTATGATTCACTTTGTAAAAGAAGAAAACGTCATCTTTCCGATGGTTCTGTCGGTCTTACGTGCAAAAGAACAAGATGAATTATTCGAACAATTGTATACGTCCATTTTACCTGAGTAACAAACTATAGTAGTTTAAAAGAAAGAGTGTTGGGTAGATTTTCAACTAACTTCAGATGGGATGGATTCCTATGACACAAAAGATTCAATTACCTCTGCAGACGGCAAATCTAGTTGTCGGCTTCATGGTATGGGTCCTGATCTCTTCCTTATTACCATTTATTAGCGAAGATATCAGCATTCCACCAGAGCGTGTAGCCATCATCACAGCAATCCCTGTAGTACTCGGTTCGATTTTGCGAATTCCACTCGGGTACTACGCCAATGTCTATGGCGCACGTATGATGTTTTTCATCAGTTTCATTGTATTGCTATTTCCTGTCTACTACATAAGTGAAACATCAACCGTGACAGGGCTATTAATTGGCGGAACGTTGCTCGGGATTGGAGGCGCGATTTTCTCTGTTGGTGTTACGTCACTACCGAAGTATTATCCTAAGGAAAAGCACGGACTGGTCAATGGTATTTACGGAATGGGGAACATCGGGACAGCGATCACGACGTTTTCAGCGCCGGTCCTTGCGATGAAGTTTGGCTGGTCCATGACCGTCAAAATGTATTTGATTTTATTGCTTGCATTCATCGCATTGAACTTTTTCTTCGGTGACCGTAAGGAAGTAAAAGTGAAAGCCCCGATTATCGAGCAAATTAAAGGTGTCTATAAGAATGAAAAACTTTGGTTCTTCTCGTTGTTCTATTTCATCACATTCGGTTCGTTCGTTGCATTTACTGTGTTTTTACCAAGTTTCCTCGTCAATTACTTTGGACTCGATAAGGTCGACGCGGGACTTCGTACAGCAGGCTTCATCGTCGTCGCGACATTATTACGTCCGGTCGGGGGTTGGTTAGGCGATAAGTTCCAGCCGCTATTCATTTTAATGGGTTGTTTCGCAGGTTTGACGATTGCGTCTATCGTACTGGCATTTTCACCAGATATCGCACTGTACACAGTCGGCAGTATTATGATTGCGGCAGCTGCGGGTCTTGGAAATGGTGTAATCTTTAAATTAGTACCGATGTATTTCAGTAAGCAAGCAGGTACGGTGAACGGGATTGTATCGATGATGGGTGGTCTTGGTGGATTTTTCCCTCCATTATTACTCGCAACGATTTTCTCTATGACAGGTTCCTACTCCATTGGTTTCATGGCGTTTTCACAAGTATCATTAGCCAGCCTTGTATTGGCTATTTGGCTTTACTACATGGATCGTACGAGCTTATCTAAAGAAGTATTTGATTCGACTGGCCAAGGTATTCTCGTGACCAATTCAAAAGGTCTCATTGTTTCGGTCAATCCGGCATTTACGAAACTAACAGGTTATAGTGAAGAGGAAGTACTCGGTCTAAGTCCGAACATCTTAAGTTCAGGCAGACATGATCGTGAATACTACAATGATATGTGGCACACTCTTAATGAACAGGGTGTCTGGCAAGGCGAAATTTGGAATAAGAAAAAGAGTGGCGAAGAGTACTTAGAGTTCCTATCCATCAGTTCGGTGAAAGATGGAACAGGCGACGTCGTTCGCTACGTAGGTTCATTCAGTGATATTAGTCCAGAGACACATGCAGGCAATCGGTCTTAACCGGTTGCCTCGCTTGTTGTTTCATGAAAGGAAGTAGATGAAGTGGAGAATCGATATTCACGGCAAACATTATTTCAACCTATTGGGTTGTTGGGACAGCGGCGGCTATCTGATGCACATGCAGTGATTATAGGCTGTGGTGCGCTCGGTTCGTCGATTTCCGAGACGCTCGTGCGCGCGGGAATCGGTAAAATAACGCTTGCAGACCGCGATTATGTGGAGGCATCTAATTTGCAGAGGCAACAATTATTCGTCGAAGCGGATGCGAAAAATAGTGTGCCGAAAGTCGTAGCGGCAGCACGTCGTTTGCATGCCATTCGTGAAGATGTTGAAATGATCACGGTGCTCGATCATATCGATGGACCGTTGCTCGAAGAAATTGCGGTCGGTGCGGATATTCTACTTGATGCAACCGATAATTTCGAAACGCGTTTGCTGATCAATGACGTCGCGTGGAAACTACATATCCCATGGGTCTACGGCGCAGTCGTTAGCAGTTCAGGTAGCGTCTTTCCTTTCAATCCCGGTAAGACACCGTGTTTCCGCTGTCTACTACCGGTCATGCCAGCGGTCAATGAAACATGTGATACAGTAGGGGTAATTGCGCCTGCAGTACAGATTTCGGCTGCACATCAAAGCGCGGAAGCGATGAAATGGCTGACAGGAAATGAAGAGGCCATGCGCACGAAACTTCTGCATTTTGATGTGTGGAATAATACATCCGTTGAAGCGGGAATCAGCCGGATGAAGAATCCGCAATGCGAAACTTGTGGTGAACATCCAACGTATCCTGCGTTGCATCAAGTGGCGGGCACGCAATACGCTGTGCTTTGCGGACGTGATACAGTGCAAATCATACCCGACGCAGGACGCAAGTTGACAGTGGCGGACGGTGTGAAAGTCGCCCAACAACTAGAATCGAAATACCGGGAGACACCGTTTTTCGTGGAATTTCAGGCGGAAAACTATCGCTGTATTTTGTTCGGTAATGGCAGGTTGTTGATTCATGGATTAAAAGATATGCGAGAAGGACGGAAAATCTATCATTCATTATTCGGCTAGGAGGGGTAGTAAATGGAAGAGACTCATTTACCACAGAAAGCGCGTGATCAATCGGTTGCAGTTGCTGTACTGACAATCAGTGATACGCGGACGAAAGCGGATGACAAAAGCGGCAAGGTGATATGCGATAAGCTACTCGAAGCGGGACATATTGTGAAGGCATACGAAATTTGTCCCGATGAAGCGTCACGTATCGAAGCGCAATTGTCTATTTGGTTGTCCGATTCGTCGATTCAGGCAATGATTTTCACGGGCGGAACGGGGATTGGCGCGCGGGATATTACAGTGGAAACCGTGTCACCCTATTTCACAAAACCGTTAGACGGATTTGGCGAACTGTTTCGCTTTTTGAGCTATACCGAAGATGTGGGATCAAAAGCGTTGCTCAGTCGCGCAACGGCAGGTGGAATCGGATTGCAGGCGGTATTTTTATTGCCAGGCTCTTCGAAGGCCGTGAAGCTTGCGATGGATAAGTTGATCGTGCCCGAGTTGCCGCATATTGTGCATGAGCTTGGAAAGCATTTGGGATAGTGGATGAGGAGTGTGGGGGATAGGGCGGTTAGCTTGGGGTTATGAGCGGTTGCGTGGGGTGATAGAGCGGACAGCGTGGAAGTATGATCGGTTTCGCGGGGTGTTAGAGCGGATGGCGTGAGAGTATGATCGGTTTCGCGGGGTGATAGAGCGGATGGCATGGAAGTATGATCGGCTTCGCGGGGTGATAGAGCGGACAGCGTGGAAGTATGAGCGGTTGCGCGGGGTGATAGAGCGGCTAGCGTGGGGGTATGAGCGGCTTCGTGGGTTGATAGAGCGGCTAGCGTGGGGGTATGAGCGGCTTCGTGGGTTGATAGAGCGGATAACATGGAAGTATGAGCGCACACCCCAAATCCAATCAAAAAAAACGCGCGACATTTAGTCCGCGCGTTGATAATCTCCATTTTTCCCGCCAGATTTATGCTGAAGCATCGTCGGTCCGATGACCATGTCCTTGCCGGCAGCTTTACACATATCGTAAATCGTCAATGCAGCGGCAGAAGCGGCAGTCAGGGCTTCCATTTCGACTCCGGTTACGCCTTTCGTTTTGACTTCGGCTTCGATTAACACATGATAATGGGAAGATTCTTCATCGATATCCCAATCAAATCGGATATCTACGCCCGTTAAAGGAAGTGGATGGCACATTGGAATAATGTTGGACGTATTTTTCGCGGCCATGATGGCGGCGACTTGCGCAACTGCAAAGACGTCTCCTTTTTTATTTGTGCCATGAGTGATTTGCTCGTGAATGGATTTGTTTACCGTAATTGATGATGTAGCGATCGCAGTACGTAGTGTCGTTTCTTTGTCGGACACGTCGACCATTTTGGCGCGGCCTTGTTCATTGAAGTGTGTAAGTTCGGACATGATGATCATCCTTTCGTTTCATTGTACTAGTTAGTATAACAAAAGAAAGTAGGAGATGTACGTGGTGGAAATTCGAAAACCGATTCAAGTGTCGGAAGCTGTAGGACGTGTGATGAAAAATGTACATAAGTTGGGGACGGAAGTTCTTCCGTTAGAAGATACATATGGTCGTGTGCTAGCAGAGCCTATCGTAGCGAAGCATGACGTGCCGCCTTTTGATCGTTCGCCGTATGATGGTTTTGCGATTCGGGCGGAAGATTCGACGGGTGCTTCAGGTAATGATAGAAAAGCCTTTCGTGTGATTGGTGAAATTGGTGCAGGGCATGTTGCGGATCGTCCGATTGAGCTGGGTGAATCGTTTCGCATCATGACAGGTGCATTAATTCCGGAACATGCGGATGCAGTCGTTATGCTGGAGCAAACAGTGGAGAATGATAGCGGGTTTACGTTACGTAAGCCGTTTGAAGCGGGCGAAAATATTTCGCGTCAAGGTGAAGATGCGAAACAAGGAGAGACATTGATCGAAGCAGGAACGATTATTCATCCAGGGACTATTGCGCTACTTGCGACATTTGGCTATGCACAAGTGCGTGTTGCAAAACGGCCGATTGCTGGGGTATTGTCGACTGGGACAGAATTGCTCAATGTCACTGATGAACTGGAACCAGGGAAGATCCGCAATTCTAATGGTCCGATGATTCGTGCACAGTTGACGCGAATGGGGATTGAGTATACATCGTATGGCATGATGGAAGACAATTTGGATGCATGTACCGAAATCGTGGAGAAAGCACTTCAGGAAACAGACTTGCTTATTACGACGGGCGGTGTGTCGGTCGGAGATTACGATTATTTACCTATGATCTATGAGCGTCTGGGTGCGGAAGTATTGTTCAATAAAGTGGCGATGCGTCCTGGCAGTGTGACGACAGTAGCGGTGTTAGGAGATAAATTATTATTCGGTCTATCGGGTAATCCGTCTGCTTGCTTCACAGGATTTGAATTGTTCGCGCGGCCTGCCATTTACTCGATGATGGGTTGCACAGCACCTTATATGCCGCGTATTCAAGCGGTTCTTGGTGATGATTTCAAGAAAGCGAATCCGTTCACACGTTTCGTTCGCGCCAGCTGGTCGATGACAAACGAAGGAATCATAGCGACGCCTGCAGGTTTCAATAAATCCAGTGCAGTGTCTTCTATTGCACGGGGTAACTGTATCATCGTCTTGCCGAGCGGAACTCGCGGCTATGAAAAAGGCATGGTAGTGGACGCATTATTGTTAGGAACGGAACAAGGTGTGGAGCATTGGGAACTATGAAGACGCTACATGTCGTGGGCTTCAAGAACAGTGGAAAAACGACGCTTGTTTCGCACTGGATTACCGTGCTGAAGCATCTTGGTTACGAAGTCGCGGTGCTCAAACATCATGGGCATGGGGGAGCGCCTGAACTGCCGCCAGCGCATACGGATACGGTGCAATTCTTAGAGTTTGGAGCAGTCTCAACCCTTGTCGCCGGGGGGGATATGATACAATTGATACAAAATAAAGAATATTCATTTGTACAGCTAAAGACATTGGCAGCGTTAAGTGAACCAGACGTTTTATTAATAGAAGGCTATAAAAAAGAAGCCGGTGAGAAAGTGGTGCTCATCCGAAACGAAGAAGAACGGGAAGTGCTGGAGTCGTTGTCTGGAATCATTCGAACGGTGAAAACAGCCGAACTTTTTGAAGACATTACACGACTCGACGATTGGTTGAAAGAATGGGTGGAGGCGGGACAATGAAACGATATGAAATTATAGATCAGCCGATTGATGTGCAGAAATACAGCGATCTTGTTTTGCATCCAGCTGCGGGTGCGGTGACGGTATTCACGGGACATGTACGCGAATGGACGCATGGTGTTCGCACATTGTATCTTGCGTATGAAGCCTATGTACCGATGGCGGAAAAAAAGCTCACTGAAATCGGTGCGGAGATGGAAGCAAAGTGGCCTGGAGTTCAAGTCGCTATGGCGCATCGGATTGGCGAGTTGAAAATATCAGACATTGCCGTAGTTATCGCGGTATCGTCTCCTCATAGAAAAGCAGCATATGAGGCGAATGAATATGCAATTGAGCGCATTAAAGAAGTCGTACCGATTTGGAAGAAGGAAATCTGGGAAGACGGCGAAGAATGGATCGGTGCACAGAAGAAATATCCAGAGAAAGGGAGCGAATCATGATGATTACAGTTCATTACTTTGCAAGACTACGCGAGTTGACGGGTAAAGGTGAAGAGTCTTTGGATCGCGCGCCTATGACGGTCGAAGAATTGCTGAACTGGGCAGAAGAGACATATCCAGGTTTCGGTAAAGAGACTATCCATGTGGCGGTGAATGAAGAGTATGCCTTAAAGGATGATGTCATTCAGGCGGGAGATGTCTGCGCGTTTATTCCACCAGTGAGTGGCGGATGAAGACAGTCGGTGTGTTGCTAGCGGGCGGACAATCGCGGCGTTTTGGCTCGCCAAAAGCGTTTGCACTGCATAAAGGTCACTCCTTCTATCATTATTCGTTAGAGGCATTGCGACCGATTTGCGAGGAGATCGTTGTCGTGGCGCGTCCAGAATATAGGGAACAGTTTCCGGATTGCGTGCATGTGACGACGGACCTGGAGGCAGTTTCTGGAATGGGTCCTCTTGCCGGGATTTTATCCGCTATGGAATTAGTGCAAGCTGACCGCTATGTCGTGTTGCCGTGTGATATGCCGTTTATGGAAGCGGGGATCATGAAAAGATTGCTAGCGTTGCATCATGGAGATATTTCGTCTGTAACGGTAGAAGGCAAGCGACACCCACTCGTTTCGGTCTGGAGTGCTAACGTCAAACCGACAATAAAACAAGCGTTACGCGATGGCAATCGTCGAGTGATGCATGTGCAAGCACAACATGAAGGTCGGTGGATTGAAGGCGATTTATTAACCGATACACCCGAAATTTCTTTTAAAAATGTCAACACGCCATGTGAACTGGGAAGGGGATGAAGAAGATGAATGCCATTGTAGATCAACTCGGTCGTCCGATTCGGGATTTGCGAATTTCTGTCACGGATCGCTGCAATTTCCGCTGTACATATTGCATGCCGAAAGAAGTTTTTGGTGATGACTTTTTATTTCTAGCTAAAAATGAATTGCTGTCGTTTGAAGAATTGGAGCGCTTGGCACGGATTTTTGCTCAGTTAGGTGTGAAGAAGCTACGCTTGACGGGCGGTGAACCGCTGATGCGCCGGAATTTACCCGAGTTGATACAGAAGCTTCACGACATCGAAGGGATCGAAGACATCGGACTGACAACCAATGCAGTGTTGCTCGGTCAATACGCACAACCGCTGTACGACGCTGGATTGCGCCGTCTGAACATCAGTTTAGATGCACTGGATCCAGAACTATTCGGACAGATCAACGGCCGTGGCATTTCACCTGAACTCGTTCTCGAAAATATCCAAAAAGCACAAGACATCGGTTTCACCATCAAAGTGAATATGGTCGTACAAAAAGGAGTCAATGAGAGCGAAATCCTCCCGATGGCTACGTATTTCAAAGAACGTGGCATCACATTGCGCTATATCGAGTTCATGGATGTCGGCAATGACAATGGCTGGAGCTTCGAAAAAGTCGTAACAAAAAAAGAGATCTACGACATGCTAGCTGCTGAGTTCGACATGGAGCCTGCGGAAGAAGACTATTACGGTGAAGTAGCAAAACGTTATCGCTATATAGGAACGGATGCACAAGTCGGCTTCATCACATCCGTTTCGGAGTCATTTTGTTCAACGTGTACGCGCTCTCGTCTATCGTCTGAAGGGAAATTATATACGTGTCTTTTCGCATCAGAAGGCTTTGACCTACGAAAATTAATTCGTTCGGATCAAACTGATGAAGAACTATATGAAGCGATTGCTACTGTGTGGAGAGGCAGAAAAGACCGCTATTCCGATGAACGGACGGAGCAGACGATAAAGAACCGGAAGAAAATCAATATGAACTATATCGGTGGCTAAAGGAGTGTTGTCCATGAAACCAACAGTATATATTTGTCGAGAGATGCCAGAAGAACTGATTGCCCCAGTACGCGAACACTATGAAGTACGCATGTGGGAGTCGACGAGTGAAGCCGTTCCTCGTGACGTATTGTTAAGAGAAGTAGCTGACGTGAATGCACTATGGACTGTCATTTCCGATCAAATCGACGAAGAAGTGCTTAACGCAGCCCCTTCATTACAATTAATTGTCAATATGGCAGTGGGCTATAATCACATCGATGTCAAAGCGGCGGCAGCACGGAATATTATTGTAACGAATACACCGGATGTGCTAACAGAAACAACAGCAGACTTGGCGTTCGCTTTATTGATGGCTACGGGCCGTGATTTGATCGGTGCAGAGAACGCGTTGCGCGAAGGGCGCTGGACGTCTTGGGAGCCCCTTGGTTTCACTGGAACTGATGTGTACGGGGCTACGCTTGGTATCATCGGCATGGGCCGAATTGGTGAAGCGGTGTTGAGACGTGCGAAAGGGTTCGATATGGACGTGCTGTATCACAACCGTAACCGCAAGTCAGAAATGGAAGATATGTATGGCTGTCGTTATGCCGAGCTTTCCGAATTACTAGCGTCGTCCGATTACGTGTTGATTTTAGTGCCGTATAGTGAGGAGACGAAAGGTATGATCGGGGAGAAGCAGTTGTCCGAGATGAAAGAGACAGGCATTCTGATCAATGTTGCGCGTGGGGGTATTGTGGATGAAGACGCGCTGTTTGATGCGCTACGTACGAAGAAGATTCATGCAGCAGGGCTAGACGTGTTCGAGACGGAGCCCGTTCCGCTAGACCATCCGTTGCTGACGTTGCCGAATGTGACGGTGCTTCCGCATATTGGTAGTGCGACGGTGAAGACGCGCAAGGCGATGATGAAGCTAAACGTGGAAGCATTGCTTGCATTTGCACAAGGGGAAGAACCGAATCATCAAGTTCGTGGTTGACTCAGGCGAGACATTGGTGACGTGGGGGCGACGTTGATCTGCGTTCCAGGCGGACGCGTTCCGCGGGCACGGCTTCAATCTCCTCGTCCGCTTCGCTCCCTGCGGGGCTTTCAGCTCGCGCTGTTCCCGCTGGAGTCGCCGCCTGGAACGCAGATCAACTAGTTTATTCTACTATCTATAGTGACGTGTAATAATTCGTCTCCACTTCCTAAAGAAGGTGACTGCAGCGGCAGGCGTAGCCAAACGACTGCCAACCTAACACATTTTACTCCCCCAAATTACTCATATTAATACTCAACAATAAATAAAAAGAGACTAGCCAAGTCATACTCGCTGACTTGGCTAGTCTCTTTTTTCATTGAGATTGGTTGATGAACCCCCAAATCGCTGCGGATAATTCGATTGCTTGTAGTTGTAGTTCCGAACCTTCGAACGCTTGACGGAACGAGCGCACAACGGATTCCAGTAAGTAGATCCTCGGTTGTTCAGCGGACAGCTCATCTAGTAAAAACTGGCTATATAACGCCCTTTGACTTCCGTCCTTTGGTAAGTTGCCAACGAATTTTTGCAAATGCTCAATCAACACTTCGCATGTCATCGGATACATCTCTTCGGCCGTTAACATATCTTCCAGCAAGTTCTGTGATAGGAAATGAGCGTCTCGTTTTACGATATCGGGTACGATCACTTCCATTCGTTGCATAACAAAGTCCACTAGTTTCATCGTATCGATTGGCTCGGTAGTTGAACTTTTCCAGATATTAAGCGCATGTTGGATGAAGCCAAAAAGTAACGATGCGCAATCATAGGAGTATGGTTTCACTTCTTCACCGTAGACGTTGACCAGTCGTTTTGCGATCCATGCGAGTTCACGAAAATGCATCTGCTTCACAAATTGACGCAGCTCATCGTCAGGCGAATGAACGATAGTTTCAAACAACGGAAGCAAGTTTTGTTGTCGATTCATCGTCAAACGAATTTCAATTTGTGCTGCGAGCAGGCCAGGGTCTGCCAGGTCTTTGCCAATCGCTAGCTCATTTCTTCGTAAGTAACTTATACAATACGCGTCTTGCAATATCGCCATGAGACATTCATTTTTAGAAGGGAAGTAATTATAGAACGTTCCCTTTGAAATTTGTGCTGCATCCAAAATGTCTTGGATGGATGTTGCATGAAAGCCTTTGTCGATGAATAGTTGTTTTGCGATAAGCAATACGTGCTTTTTGCGGTCATTCATAGATAATCACCTGTGAATTTGAATTTTTATACTCTGTGTATACTATCTATACTATTCCTAAAACATTATTACATCAAGCTTTTAAGGTTTTTGAAATCTTTCAGTTGTAATAAATGTACTGCCGGTATAAAATATACTTCTGACATATTTTTTACATGTTATAGGAGGGTAAAATGGTAGAATCAACAGAAATTAAAAAAATGCATGAGAAACCACCTTATGGCATCATTGCGATATTATTCATAGGTGCGTTCGTTGCGATTTTGAACAATACGTTACTGAATATCGCATTGCCGGTCATTATGAAAGAGTTTTCGATTTCCCCTTCGGCCGTTCAGTGGCTGACGACAGGTTATATGCTCGTCAACGGGATTATGATTCCTGCCAGTGCGTTTTTCATTCAGAAATTTACAAATAGAAGAATCTTCATTACCGCGATGGTGCTTTTCTCGTTAGGGACGTTGATCGCCATCATCGCACCGACATTCTCTTTACTAGTGGTTGCACGTATGATCCAAGCATCCGGTTCCGCACTGATGATGCCGTTATTGATGAATGTAATGTTGACGGCTTTTCCAATTGAAAAACGGGGAGCGGCATTGGGGATGTTCGGTCTTGTGATGTTCACGGCACCGGCAATTGGGCCGACATTGTCTGGTTGGATAGTCGAGCATTATTCGTGGCGGACACTGTTTGAGCTTGTGCTACCGATTTCATTGCTTACACTGGCTCTCGCAATTTTCAAACTCAAAAATATTACACCGAATCGTGATGTACGCATCAATTTCTCTTCATTAGTATTATCGACTATCGGCTTTGGTGGTTTGCTGTATGGTTTCAGTTCTGCAGGTGAACAGGGGTGGAGTTCTCCGATCGTCTATGGCACGATCGCGCTTGGTACGGTATCGCTCGTACTATTCATCCTAAAACAATTACGCATGACAGAGCCCATGCTCGATTTTCGTATTTACAAGCACTCGATGTTTGCCTTATCTTCTGTCGTATCGATGGTGCTGTCTGTGGCGATGTTTTCCGGAATGATTTTGACACCGTTGTATGTGCAAAACGTGCGCGGAATTTCACCGCTAGATGCCGGACTGCTGATGTTACCCGGTGCAGTATTAATGGGAATCATGTCGCCCATCACAGGTCGTTTATTCGATAAATACGGTCCGCGTGTCCTCGTTTACACGGGACTTAGTATTTCGGTATTCACAACGTATTTATTGAGCCAATTGCATATGGATACAGGTTATTATTATTTGATGGGTGTCTATACGCTTCGGATGTTCGGGTTATCGATGGTCATGATGCCGGTTATGACAAACGGAATGAACTCGTTGCCGATGATCTCGAATCCGCATGGTACGGCGATGAATAATACATTGCAGCAAGTGTCTGGCGCGATTGGTTCGGCCTTGTTATTGACGCTCATGACCAAGCGATTGGATGTGTCTGCAGCTACCCAAGTGCAAGATTTGGTCGCATCTGGAGTCGATGTCTCCGCTATGAAAGAAGAGATTGGACGGATGGCGATGCTCGACGGCGTCAATCACGCGTTCTTCATCTCGACCGTGATTACACTCATCGCATTAATCTTATCGTTATTCATAAAACGGGTCATACCAACGACTTCGCCTACTACTGTCGAAGTGAAAGAGCAGTCTGAAAACTAAAACAAGGAGTTTCGTATGCTGCTATGCATGCGGAGCTTCTTTTTAGTATGGTATAGTAAAAAGAAAAGGTTGTGTTCGATGTGATAGGGAATAAAGAAAAATGCCCATGCGGAAGTGGGGATATCGTAGAGAACTGCTGCGGCAAAACAGAGATGCCGGGCACAAATACGGTCCAAGAAGAATTAAGGAAAGTATTAAACAGTTATTATGAAACATCCTTGTCTCCTGCTGAGATTCAATCATTAGAAGGATTATTGAAAGACTGGGCTGGACGCCTTGGTGAGTGGATGGAAGAAGAGGAACTCGTGACGAATGTCAGCGATTACTATTTCTTCATCGTTCGTAAAGATCTATGGAGACGCCACCTTGTGAAAGCGCTCAACCGCACGCAAAATAGGGCAGTACGTGCTATTTTGAGAAGTTGGCAGAATGCTTTCATTACATTCGCAGAAGTGATGAAGGCTGATAAAGATGTCTATCATATGAAAGAAATTCTAGGAGAAGGCGAGTATTTATTGGCAAGAGAAGTAGGTGAGCCTGAAGATGTTCGCGCTGTCATCGCTATCGTCCTGGAAGAGATGCGCAATGAAGAGCGCTGGGTCATGCCAATTTCTGCTATTGCAGTGAATGGTCATATGAGTGATGAACTATTGACGCGTGTGCAGAAACTAGCGGAAACGAGCGAAGAGAAAAACAGCTTCGATTTCTTCAAGAAGCATCTCGTCGACATTTACGAAGTGGTTTGTAAACTGGACGTTCAGACGTTATCTGACGTAGTCGAGCAGAACTTTACACCGCTGCAACGTCAAGTAGTAGAAATCCTGGATGCTCAACTCGAAAAGGAAGAGCTTTATCCGGGTGCGTATGAAATGTTATTGTCCTTGATGGCATACTACTTTACCGATCAAGATCCGAAGTTCCGTAAGCCTGAAGTACTCGCTGCGGCAGCGTTCCAATTGGCAGTCGATACGAATATGATGCCGAATACGTACACGCAAGCGGAAGTGGGTAAACTGTTTGGAGTTTCCGTTTCTTCATTCCGAAAGCATACGGATATTCTGCTAGAGAAGATTGAGGAACTCGAAAAGATGATGGCGGAAGGGAAGCAGGATGCCGCGTATCATATCGGTACCCATCCACTACCGTCTGAGCAAATGAATTGGCAAGTGCATATGTTGACGCAAAAGCATAACTTTGATTCGTTTGAAGAAGCGCAAGCGTATATTCAAGAAGCGATTCAGCAACCATTCGAGCCGGAAAATCAACAACAAGAAGCACAGATGCTGTGTTATATGGCGTACAATGCTGAAACGATCGAACAGCGACACGACTTCGCAGTAGGTGCATATGGCGCTGATCCGACAAATGTCGATGCGTTGTTACTTCAGACGGAGTTGACAGATTCGAAGGACGAGCAGGAGAAGTTCTTTAAACAGGCGATATTCTCTGGTGAAAAGCAGTTTGACCATCGCGCGGAAGATGTGTGGAAGTTCGCACCGAATCGTCCGTATTTGCGTAGCTTGATGCAGTACGGTGTGTGGCTCTATGAGCAAGATCGTTTTGTTGAAGCGAGCGAGATCTTCTTGCGTCTACTGTCGCTCGACCTCTTTGACCATCAAAGTGCAAGGTACTTGGCGATTTCTTCATTGATTCATTCAGGAGAAATAGATCAAGCAACACAGGTGTTAGAAGCATGTGTGGATGTTTCTAAAGAAGACGCTGCGTATTGGTATTTATCTTGGTTGGTAGAGATGGAACGCGCGCAGGGTAAGTCTTCGGAGCGTGCATTGGAGTTGTTTGCTAAGGCGGAACAGTTGAATCCGCATGTTAGCAAGTTAATGGAGATGGCCGTGGAAAAGATGCATTATCCGAAAAGCGTTGCGCTTACACCAGGTAGTCATGAGGAAGCACACTATATCTATTATTTGTTGTAATAAATGCAAGCCGTCATGGCAAGTTGGAATTTCCGACTTGCTGTGGCGGTTTTTTTGCGTAATGAGGCTGGCCATAGTGTTGGGGAGGGGGGCTCAAGGTCAATGCTACGAGCTTCCCGCTCATACCTTCAGCTTAAGCGCTCATATATCCATGGCATCCGCTCATACATCTTTATACGTGCTCTATAAACCTTCTAGTGTGCTCTATCAATCCATTTAACCGCTCTATTACATAAGGTAAGCGCTCTATGCCTGTTATCAATGCCTGCCTATCAAGTTAATTTATTCGGAATATGTCAAGCTTTAAAGGAATAGGATGATATATTGTCGAACAATTCTAATAGAGGCGACGAACGAAAACTATATGGAGCAGAAAGGGGTAATTTTAATGAAGCTAACTAACTACATTGATGGCATGTGGCAAGAGGAAGCCGCTAGTTATACTGCCGTACTCAATCCAGCGAACGGGGAAGAACTGGCGCAAGTACCTTTGTCAACGGATGAAGAGGTTCGGCAAGCGGTTGCCGCGGCGAAAATGGCGCAGAAGAAATGGGCTTTGGTGCCGGCACCGAAACGTGCAGATTATCTCTATGAAATTGGCCGTATTATGAAAGACAAAAAGGAACATCTAGCGCAAGTATTGACGAAGGAAATGGGAAAAGTCATAGAAGAGGCACGCGGTGAAGTGCAAGAGGGAATCGACATGGCGTTCTACATGGCTGGAGAAGGTCGGCGGTTGTTCGGTGAAACGGTTCCGTCTGAGTTGCAGGATAAGTTTGCGATGAGTGTTCGAGCGCCGATTGGCGTTGTCGGTCTAATCACACCGTGGAATTTCCCGATTGCCATTGCTACGTGGAAGTCGTTTCCGGCAATTGTGGCGGGCAATACATTTATTTGGAAACCGGCAACAGAAACACCGTTGATGGCGTATGAAATGGCATGGATTTTTGAACAAGCCGGCTTGCCGCATGGTGTGGCGAATATCGTCTTCGGTTCAGGTGCAGATGTTGGTACTGCGCTGATTGAACATCCCGATGTACGTGTTATTTCATTTACCGGCTCGACGGAAACAGGGTGCCACGTTGCGGAATTAGGTGGTCGTCATTTGAAGAAAGTATCTTTAGAAATGGGCGGCAAAAATGCGGTCATCGTGCTAGAAGATGCAGATATTGAACTAGCGGTAGAAGGTATTTTGTGGAGCGCATTTGGAACGGCAGGACAGCGCTGTACAGCTTGTAGCCGAGTCATCGTTCATCAAGATGTGAAAGAAGAGTTGCAGAAACGTCTGATCGAGAGCATGAAAGAACTAACGATGGGTGACGGTCTGGATGAATCGGTGAAAGTCGGCCCTGTGATCAATGAAAAGGCACTGGAGAAAATCCAAGGCTATATCGAGATCGGCAAAAGTGAAGGCGCAAACCTGGTGGCGGGTGGAAATGTGCTGAATGAAGGCAAATTCGCAAATGGACATTATGTTGAGCCGACATTGTTTGCGGATGTCGCATGGGATAGCCGTCTCGCGCAAGAAGAAATTTTCGGCCCAGTCGTTTCATTGATTACGGTCAGCAGTCTTGAAGAAGCGATTGAAGTGAATAACAGCGTCGTATATGGCTTGTCCAGTTCGATTTTCTCGCAAGACGTCAATAAAGTATTCCGCGCACAACGCGACCTAGATACAGGTATCGTCTATATCAACGCAGGCACAACAGGGGCGGAAATTCATTTGCCGTTTGGTGGAACGAAAGGGACAGGGAACGGCCATCGTGACTCCGGTGTTGCCGCACTGGATGTCTTTACGGAATGGAAGAGCATTTACATCGATTACAGCGGCAAGTTGCAGCGCGCGCAAATCGATACGGAATGAACTTACGGGAAGAAGGGATGAGCAGATGAAAGTAGTGGTATTAGGTGCAGGCTTAATGGGAAAAGAAGTCGTTCGTGATTTAGTGAAGCAGGACGAAGTGAAGAGAGTGTATCTCGCGGACCGTGCGATTCGGCAAGCAGAAGATTTTGCCGAAGAACTAATGAATGAAAAACTCGATATTTTATTGCTCGATGCTACGAATGAAGAGCAACTTAGCGACGTCATTGGATTGGGTGATATTGTCGTCAACGCATTGTTTTATACATTCAATGAAGCCGTCGCTCGCTGTGCAGTAGAACGGGGCGTACACGTTGTGGATCTAGGCGGACATATCGGTGGCGCGACGGAAAAAGTGCTCGCGCTGAATGAACAAGCTATCGCAAAAGGCGTAACGCTGATTCCGGACCTGGGGGTGGCACCGGGCATGATTAATATTCTGGCTGGTTACGGCGCATCGTTGCTAGACGAAACCCAGTCGATCAAACTTTACGTAGGTGGAGTTCCGGTCAAGCCTGAGCCACCACTGAATTATCATGTCGTCTTTTCATTGGAAGGATTATTCGATCATTACACCGATACATCACGCGTTAGGCGAAAAGGCGAAGTGAAGGAATTGCCTTCATTATCGGAAATTGAAACATTGGAATTTGATGGCTACGGCGAAATGGAAGCCTTCCATACATCAGGCGGTACGTCGACGCTGCTTGAGTCATTCCCTGCTGTCGAGACGCTAGAATACAAGACGATCCGTTATCCGGGTCATGCTGAAAAAGTTCAAGTGTTAGTGGATCTCGGTTTACTGTCTAGGGAATCCATGATTCGAGTAGACGGTAGACCGTTACGTGTACGCGACGTTATGCTCGCTCATTTGACGCCGCAACTACGCCTAGGGGATAAATCGGATGCCGTCTTGCTTCGCGTTATAGTGAGCGGTACGAAAGACGGACAGCCGCATACGATTTTGTGTAATATGATTACCGAAAAAGATCAGAACACCAACGAAACGGCTATGGCACTTGCGACGGCCAACACCATTTCAGTTGTAGCGCAAATGATTGGCAATGGCATCATTACGAAAAGAGGCGCGTACCCACCGGAAAAGATCGTGCCTGGTGAATTGTATATCGAAGAAATGAAGAAGCGCGGAGTTGTTATTGACGTACAACAGGCCTGATACAGTATATACTGGTAGGAAAGCGTGGATTTAGATCTCAATAGACCATCTCCTCGTATTTCTAAGGAGTGAAGTGGAATGCAACAACAAACTTTGAATTCATCACAGATGGGATTACAGCATCTCGCAACCAATCGACGGACAGTAAATAGGTTATTCAAATTCATGTCAGTAGACTTCGGATTTCTCGACCATATTCCGTTTCCGATTATGCGCAAAGCACTCAAGAAAAACATCTTGCGTGCAGTCTACTTGACGGACGGTATCAATGTTTACGGCTATGCTATCTATCAAGAAATCCCGAAATATGGAGGTATTCACGTACTCTATTTGGCAATAGCGCCGGAATTCCGTTCGTATGGATTAGGCAGCGTGCTACTTCGCCGTCTGGATGCGTTATCGCCATCGGGAATACTACTCGAAGTGGAAGACCCGGACTTTTCCAAAAACGAAGAAGAATTATCAATCCGAACACGACGTATTGCATTTTACGAACGGAATGGACTGACACTTGATAAAACGTTGAAGCTGACGAATTTTAAGCACCCGTTATTACTGATGACGACTTCGCAACTGCCCGCGTTGAATGAACGTCAGTTTAGGAAGTTTTATCGACAGTTGTATAACCGCGTATACCGTATACCAGTCGGGCAGATTGCGGTGAACGCACGTATCGAAAAAGCCTAGTTTCATTGTAAAGGAGGACACGAAGATGGACTTTACATTTACAGATGAACAGAACATGTTGCGACAGACAGCCAGACAGTTTGTAGATGCCGAAATCATGCCGCATATTGCGAAATGGGATGCCCAAGGAAATTTTGACGGGGGAATTTGGAAACGGCTCGCGGATCTAGGATTCATGGGAGTTTGTGTACCGGAAAAATACGGTGGCAGCGGTATGGATTATAATGCTTTAGCGATTCTATGCGAGGAACTCGAACGTGGAGACACGGCATTTCGCACTGCAGTTTCGGTACACATCGGTTTAAATTGCATGACACTGATGCAGTGGGGAACGAATGACCAGAAACAACGGTACTTGGTGCCACAAGCCAAAGGTGAGAAAATCGGTGCGTTCGGATTGACGGAACCTGGCGCTGGCTCGGATGTTTCTGCCATTCAAACAACAGCGGTTCGTGACGGAAATGACTATGTATTGAACGGTCAGAAAACTTGGATTTCACTTTGTGATGCGGCAGACAATTTTCTCGTTTTCGCCTACACGGATAAATCGAAGAAACACCACGGCATCAGCGCATTCATTGTAGAGCGTACAATGCCTGGATTTTCATCGAAGGCAATTAAAGGGAAGTACGGTATTCGGGCAGGTAACACGGGTGAGCTATTTTTTGAAGACGTTCGCGTACCCGCTGCGAATCTACTGGGCGAAGAAGGCGAAGGGTTTAAAATTGCGATGGCGGCGCTAGATAATGGACGTTTCACGGTGGCAGCAGGCGCAGTAGGCTTATTGTATGCCTGTCTTGAATCAAGCGTAGAGTACGCCACAACGCGTGAAACGTTCGGTAAGAAAATAGGTGAACACCAACTAGTTCAGCAAATGCTTGCAAAGATGGAAGCAGGTTATCAGATGAGCCGTCTTCTCGTTTATCGTGCGGGTGAATTGAAAAATAGCGGCGTTCGAAACACGCGTGAAACATCACTCGCGAAGTGGCAAGCTTGTGATTTTGCCAACCAAGCGGCAGATGACGCAGTGCAGATCCATGGAGCGTACGGCTATTCGGATGAGTATCCGGTTGCGCGGTATTTACGCAACTCGAAAGCGCCCGTCATTTATGAAGGCACGCGAGAAATCCATACGATCATGCAGGCGGAGTATGTGCTTGGAGAGCGTAGCGATAAGAAGTTGAATCGCATGTTGCCTAAGTGGCCGTTTGAAGAATAACAGCGATGCGGTAAGCCAATTAGTGTGGCTTACCGCATCGTTTTTTTGCGTGGAATTTCTAGATGTAAGGCCATAGCGCGGTTACATTTCAACCGCCATTTATTCCAAGTTAAGAACCGACAAAGTCCCCTCCATCCACGTGTATCGTCTGTCCTGTCATATAACTCGAGTCTTTAGAAGCTAAGAAAACATAAGCGGGTGCGTTCTCAGCTGGCTGTCCGCGGCGCTTCATCGGTGTATCGGCTCCATGTTCAGCCACAGTTTTCGCGTCGAATGTAGCGGGGATCAATGGCGTCCAGATCGGTCCTGGTGCTACTGCATTTACACGAATCCCTTTATCCGATACATTTAAGGCTAATGATCGTGTAAAGCTTGTTATGGCTCCTTTTGTCGCGGAGTAATCAAGCAATCCAGGCGATCCGTTATAGGCTGTAATCGAAGAAGTGTTGATTATGCAGTCGCCTTTTTTCATATGTGTTATGGCTGCCTTTGACATAAAGAACAAGCCAAAAAAGTTCGTTTCGAACGTTTCCTTCAACTGCTCTTCGGTAATGTCTTCGATGGACTGTTGAGGAAATTGTTTTCCGGCATTGTTGACCAGTATATTTATCTCACCAAAATCTTTAATAACTTGTCCAATTAGCTGTTTACAGTTTTTGTCGCTACTAATATCCGTTTGATATTTCTTCGCTTTGCCACCATATTTCTCGATTAATTCAATCGTTTTATCCGCATCTTCATCTTCCTGATCAGCCAAATAGGCGATGGCTACGTTCGCTCCTTCTTTCGCATAGGCAACCGCAACGGCACGACCAATTCCGCTATCGCCGCCTGTGATCAGTGCGGTTTTGCCTTTAAGTTTATCTGCACCCTTAAACGTTGGATCATCATAAATTGGGGCGGGATGCATCTCTGCCTCGACACCGGGCTGTGTAGATTGTGTCTGTCCCGTAATATTCTCGTCGATTTTTTCGTATGAATCTTGACTCATGTGACATCCTCCTCAGCATGTAGTTATGAAAAGTATTCCCTGATTGCCGGAGAACAAACATCCAGATGTTCGATAGAAAATTAATCCAAGTGGCCTTTTCGCGTGTTATAATGAAGTCATTACGTACTATATAACAGCTAAGGAGCGTGTCTTCATGAACTTTCAACCTTCCAAAAAAATGTCCATCTTCTCACCAGCGATCTTTGGTGACTTAAAAGCAGCTGCTGAGTTAAAAAAAGCAACAGGTGCCCAAGTCGTCGATTTAAGCCTCGGCAGCCCGGATCTTCCGCCTGACGAGCGTGTACGCCAAGCGTTGTCTGAGCAAAGTGCATTAGCATCTTCTTACGGTTACACACTCGGAGGGACGAAACGATTCCATGAAGCCGTCGCGGATTACTACAAGCGGCGGACAGGTGTCATCATCGATCCCCAGACAGAAATCTTGCAAACGATGGGTTCGCAGGAAGGCCTCGTTCATTTACCTTTTGCGTTCTGTGACGAAGGAGATTACGTTCTGACAACGAATCCTGCCTACGTCGCCTATGACGCGGGAATTAAACTAGCAGGCGCTGTGCCTTATTACATGCCATTGCTTGCGGAGAACGACTTCTTGCCTAATCTAAACGAAGTCCCGGAAGATGTTTTGAAAAAAACGAAACTACTTATCCTGAACTTGCCAGGAAACCCAGTACCCGCAATGCCGAATGAAGCCTTCTTCAAAGAAGTCGTAGCGTTTGCGAAGAAATACGACATTATCGTACTACATGACGCAGCCTACTCGGAATACTATTTCTCAGGCGACCGTCCGGCAAGTTTCCTCACGACACCGGGCGCAATGGAAGTTGGTATGGAAATCAACTCGCTGTCGAAAAGCTTTAGCTTGGCAGGTGCGCGGATCGCTTACTTCGTTGGGAATGCAGAAATGATCAAAGTGCTCCGCGAACTAAAATCCAATCTCGACTATGGAACATTCGGACCGATCCAAGAAGCCGCTATTGTGGCGCTTGATAATGGTGAAGAGATCACGGATCGCCTACGCGCAGAGTTCTCTAAACGCCATCACGCGTTAATGGACGGACTCGCATCACTGGGCTGGGAAACGACGCCATCTGAAGGTGGTATGTTCGTTTGGGCAAAATATCCGTACGACCTAGACGACATAGAATTCGTCTTCGAAGTGATCAAACAAGCGGGTGTCGTCATGGTACCTGGCAGCATCTTCGGCACCGCAGGGAAAGGGTACGTCCGCCTTGCACTCGTGCAAAAAGTGGAATTGATTGAACAAGCGATTGAACAGCTTAAAGAATTATCGATTGTGAGTGTGTAAATAACAACGAGGAAGAGAGATTTTCTGCTCTTCTTTTTTTTATGAAAGAAATGGGTCGAATTTAATTCGATAATAGATGCCTACTGCATACATTAGACTATTACTGTACACTATCCATAGAAATGAAATGTAGAGAGGAGGGATACGATGGACGAACAAGAAAAAGACCAGGGCCGCAAGAAGGAAATCGGGATTCAACCCCGTAGAAAAAAGCAAAGCCTGGTGATCTGGGGGGTTGTCGCAACAGCCACCGTGATGTTTCTGCTACTCGTGCTACCGTTATTACAAAAGTCGAACACTGAAACTGAAAAGGTTGTGCCAGCTGTAGGTCTTTACGAAGATCTAGAAAATGTACAGCTTAAAGTGTTACAAGAAAAAGCGTTGGAAGATGGAAAAATTGAATACCTAATTGAGATAAATAATGACACCAATAGGGTCATTCACCAGCCGACATTAACCTTCAGCTTCGAGGTGAAACTGGAGAAAGGTTGGACAGAGAACCCCTTCAAGTACTCAACTGATCTTGGATTGAAAATCGAACCGGGGCAAAAAATGAAAGTACCGCTACCGGTTGATATCAGTCTCTTCAACAAGGAGAAGATCGATACCGATCATATCATGCTTGAACTCAAGGGATATTTGGACGAACTGAAGCTTGAAAATCTATTTCATATGGGACAATCGATCAGTAACATAGAAGGCGATGGAAAATGGAAAAAGCTGTGACCAAGCTAAAATCACTCTATAAAAAGAGCGTTTTTAGCTTTTTTTAATAGGATGTAACGAAACCAAGAGTTTGCAGTCTACTCTTATACATACTAAACAAGAGGAGATGGAAACGATGAATACAGGGAGATGGCTCATTGTATTGGGTGTAGCTGGAACGATCGGAATCGTTGTACTGATCAGTTTCTTGTTCTGGCCGAAAGTTGGTATCACATCCACGAAGTCCGTACTCGCGGGTCAGTCGCTGAATGTCTACTTTACGAATCCGGTTAGGGAAAACTTGGATGCTTCGAAGTTCCATATTAAGAAAGGTAATAAGAAAACACCTGCCAAGCTTTCGTACGGAAATAAAAACACGTCATTGCTAGTAGGTGGGCTACAGCCAGGGGACTATACATTGCATATCCCATCTAAAAGTTTTGGAATATGGAAACGTGCTGAAGAACAAGTTCTTTCATTCACCGTTCTCGAATCCGTACAGCCCGTCACTTCCATTAAGGAAATAGAGAACTTTTTTGAACGGGTGGAACCTCAGGGACGCAGTGAAATCATGGAGAAGTCTTCTTCGGAAGATAAAGCTTCTACTAGTGGCGTCGCTGATCATTCACAGACCAATCAGCAAGTAGCGGGAGTAGATGAAGCGGATACTGTCAAAACGGATGGTGATTTCCTCTATGATGTCCTAAATGGCGAAGGGCTTATGATCACAGATGTCCGTAATTCAAACGAGATGGTCCGTGCCAGCAAGGTAGCCTTTTCGGATGAGTTTTATGCAAACCAACTGTATATAGAACAAGATAAAGTCGTATTAATTGGTGGCCGAAATCTAGACGCGCCGACATCCAATATGGATTCGAATAGGACGGGAGACCGCATGATGCCGACACAACAAATGTCCGTCATTCGTGTGTATGACGTCACAGACCGTACGAATCCGAAACTTATTCGTGAAACGGGTGCAGAAGGATACGTCATCGGAACACGTAAAATCGGCCAATTCGTTTACATGATCACGAATAATCAGCCATTCCTTTGGTATGATCATCAGATCTCTGTAGAAGATCAGCTAATACCAAAAGTTTATGATTCCGCAGCGGCTCAAAAGGTACAGCCGCTAGCACTCGATAAAATCTCGATTTTGCCAGGCGCCATGGAACCTTCCTACTCGGTCATTACGACACTCGATATCGAGTCGGGAGAAGAGGGAGGAGTGAATACGAAAGCTTATCTGGGCAGTGGTGAACAGCTCTATATGTCTCCAAATCATCTGTATCTGACGTCCACAAACTACCAAAACAATCAGCAAAGTACTAGCGAAGTATTCAAATTCAGTCTGGACAAAACACAAGTGCATTTCTTACAAACTGCCCAACTGAAAGGAACGATTTTAAATCAGTTTTCAATGGATGAGCACAATGGCTACTTCCGTACGGTCACAACAGAAGGGAATCTCTGGGATGAACGCAATAAAGCGAAGAATCATTTATTCATCCTCGATGAAAATATGAAACAAGTCGGTTCAGTCGAGAATCTGGCGGTCAATGAACGAATTTATTCTGCACGATTCCTCGGAGACAAAGCGTATATGGTAACGTTCCGCGAAACGGACCCGCTATTCGTCATGGACGTTGCGGACCCGAATAACCCGAAAGTGCTTGGCGAGCTGAAGATTCCTGGCTTTAGCAACTACTTGCATCCGCTTGACGAAGGCCATTTGATCGGCTTCGGTTATGAAACAATTGCAAAGAAAAATCCGCAAGGCGGCGCACCTATTATTCAAACAGGCGGCATGAAAATTTCAGTGTTCGACGTAACCGATTTTGCCAATCCAAAAGAAACCGCTTCTGAAGTGATTGGCGGGCAAGGCACCTATTCCTCTGTCCAGCATGATCATCACGCCTTGTTCATCCATCCAACACGCCACTTATTCGGCTTTCCAATTTCAGTGTATGAGCAATCCAAGCGTGAAAATATCCTAGATCTTCAAAGCTCTGGCGCAATGATTTACGAAATCACAGCGGAACGCGGCATCGTCCAAACAGCCGATTTGACCAAACACATGACGCATGAATACATGGACTGGGAAAAAGAAATTCAACGGCTGTTGTATAGCGACAATGCCCTCTACACGATGTCCGTAAATGAAGTAAATAGCTACACATTAGACCACTTCGCCCCTCTGGATACGTTGGAAAGAGCTGGCCATACAACGAATAGTGTGCAACCTCTAGAATCGATAGGAAAATAAGGCTTGAGCGCCCACTACAACTACGTGGGCGCTTTATGTTTTCAAGTTCCGCTCAATGAACCCGTTCAAGTGCTCTATCACGTTCGAGATCCGCTCAATCAACCCATTCAAGCGCTCTATCGCGTTCGAATTTCGCTCAACGAACCTGTCCGAGCGCTCTATCACGTTCGAATCCCGCTCAATCAGCCCAGCCTATCGCTCAATCACGCCCGCGCAATCCAGCCATACACCCCCACCATCCAATCAAAAAAGGTTGTCTTTTCAACTCCCGTACAGTAAGCTGTAATCAAACGCACTGAGACGTACCACAACTGAATGAGATAGAAAAAATGGAGCCCTTTCTTTATGAAAGGAGCTCCATCTAATTTGATTGCGATAATTTATTTGATTTCGATTTGCTCAGCGGGCGTCGGCATTCCGATGAAATGACCTTGCATTGCATCAATACCCATTTCTTTCAGCAACTCAAATTGCTGTTCATTGCTGACGCCTTCTGCGATTGTATACAAGTTTAGTTTTTTTGAAAGTTGGATCAATCCTTCGATCAATTTCTGTGTCTTCGGATTGCTCAACAATGTTTCGGTAAAGACGCGGTCAATTTTGACGCTGGTGATTGGCAAATGTTGCAAGTATCGCAACGATGCATATCCGGAACCGAAATCATCGAGAGTGAACTGCAAACCAAGGTTTTGCAGTTCGGACATTTGCGTCAGTACGGATTGTTCTTCCTCCGCTTTGAGCGCGAATTTTTCCGTGAACTCGAGATGAACCTTATTTGCTGGGCAACCTGTTTCATTTAAGATGGAGATCAATCGGTCTTTCCATTGTGGGTTCAAAGATTCACGAATGGAAGAGTTGATGGAAATCCTCATATCATTACCTGCCCGATGCCATTTCGTTACGAACGTCATTGCTTCTTCTGCGACGTATGCACCGATTTCTTCAATCAAACCGTTTTCTTCTGCAATCGGAATCAATTCGTCAGGACTGATGACACCCAGATCTTCATCTTCCCAACGAACGAGCGCTTCGTAGCAAGTTATTTTCTCGCTCGCCACATCAAATTGCGGCAGATAGGCTACATGCAATGAATTGCGATCCAGTGCCGTCAGCATCTTGCGGTCAATTTCCAAACGGCGGTTTAGAATTTTATGAGACTGAGCAGATAATGAAGCGATCCGTCCGCCACCTTGACTAACGACATCGGCTGCCGCAGTCAACGCGACTTTGTATAGTTGTGTGTATGTTTGTTGATCCTCAGGGAAACGTACAATCCCGCCACTAATCGAAAGTGTTTGCGCATTGTGGCTGAGGTAGATCGGCTGTTGTTTTAAGAATTCATAGAAACCTTGAATATACCAATCACCGAAAGCTGTCAACACGACGAAGCTATTCGTATCGATACGCGCGATAGGGCTATCCTGGAAGTAGCGCTTTAATCGGTTGGTGAATTCTTGAATCAGCTGCGTCTCAGATTCTTGAGATTGCAGCTCTTTCATAGTGTAGTAATGATCGATCGTCAAATAAACGAATGAAAAATGCATGGCTTTTGCGATAGATTCATTCACTACTTGTTCTAGCTTGTGACGACTCATCAGTCCGGTTTCTACATCAATGAATGCAATTTCTCCTAAGCGTTCCTGCAAGCGAACGTCTTCCGTAATATCAAGTTCTAAAAAGAACGCAGACTGTAGTTCTCCGGCGTTGGATAGGGTAGGTACGGCAAGTGTATTCACAAAGAACGGTTCACCTATGCGGGTCATTTTTTCTATTTTACCCGCCCATGTTTTCCCGGACAGCAAACAATCCCAAATGGAGTTCGCTATTTCCTGACTGTGGGGTTGATCCGAAAACATTTGCCAAAACGATTTACCTAAGATGCGTTTCGGGGTCCAACCACTAACCGTTAGGTAATTTTGATTGGCATAGGTGATTAGACCTTCGCCATCAGTATGTGTCACTAATTGGTATTTATTTAGACTATCGACCAATGCTTGGTGTTCGCTAATCTCTGGTAACGGAATTGCATGCATAGGGGTACTCCTTTCCACTTCTACTATATGACTATTATAAATGAAGTTTCAGTGTTGTCTACATCTGACATGTGAATTTTATACTATATAAGTAAAAAACAACAATTTAGAAAGGGGTGATGGACCATGTTGCGATTAAAAGGAATTGTGATGATCATTGTAGGTTCCATGTTATGGGGCGCTACTGGACCTATGATGGAGTGGATTTTGGACTATAGTGAGATGTCGGTTTCTATGATGTTAATCCTACGTTTGACCATTGCAGGTGCTGTAGTACTAGCGTTATTAAAAGCAAAAGGCATACAAGTTGGTCGTCCTATGAGACAGAAGTTGTGGTTGCGCAAAATGGTGATGTTTGGCATTATCGGAATGCTTGGGGTCCAGTTCGGATTCGTCCAAACCATTGCATATAGTGACGCGGTAGTTGCCACATTATTCCAGTTCGTTGCGCCGGTCTATATTATCATTCTACTATCCATCCTACAGAAGTCCTTTCCGCCAGGTAGTCAAGTAGTCGGTATGGTCGTGGCGTTATTCGGCTTGTTCTTGCTTTTGACCAATGGTTCATTCTCAAGTATTTCATTAGATAAGACCGCGATTGTGTGGGGAGTAATTGTGGGATTTGCCTTTACTTTTTACACATTATATCCCGCAGTTCTTATGGCGGAGTGGGGTGTGTTACTTGTTGTCGGCTGGGGAATGTTCATTGGCGGCATTACTTTATTCATCCTTAACTTGCCGATGTTCTTCATGAACCTTGGTATTTTGTTCGACGGTCCGTCAATGGGCATGTTGCTACTTGTCATCATAATGGGAACACTGGCATTCATCATGTTTTTGCAAAGCATGACGTATATTTCACCCGTTGAAACGAGCGTCCTTTCCAGTTTCGAACCGCTTACCGCGATGATGATCTCTGTGTTTTGGCTCGGTCAGACGATGGGGGTCTGGCAACTAAGTGGTGCGGCCATCATGCTTGCGGGAGTTATCTGGTTATCGATCGGGGGGAATCGCAAGGAGAAAAACGCTCCGTTCCCAGAGTCCATTCAAGAGTACGATCATAGCGAGGTGTAGCTTTACGTCTGTACACGCGATATTCCTATATGACATAATGAAGGCAATGACGGCACGTAAAGGGTGAATCAGATGAAAACGGTTTTCCGCTATGCACTACCTTATAAATGGCCAATGTTCATCGCCATTTTACTCATGTTACTTGAACTATCAGTCGAATTAATCCAGCCATTGCTGATCGGTAGAATTATAGATGAAGGAATTATGAAAGAGGATTTGAACACGGTTTTGATCTGGGGGAGTGTCATGATGGGACTTGCCTTCGTGGCGTTCTTTTCGGGCGTCGTCAATTCCTATTTCGCTGCACATGCTGCACAAAGTTTTGGCTATGATCTTAGGCAAGCATTATTTCAGCGTGTCCAAACGTTTTCACTTGCAGCATTTTTGCGCTTTCCGACGTCGAGTCTCATTACACGTTTGACAAGTGACGTGACACTCGTCCAAAACGCCCTTTTCATGGGACTACGAATTATGGCACGTGCGCCATTGATGGTGATCGGTAGTCTAATCATGGCATTCGTCGTCAGTCCGAAACTTGCGGTGTTTCTACTGATTGGTGCACCGTTCCTAGCGGTATTTCTCGTTGTCATGGCGCGCAAAGGAGTCCGTTTATTTGGATTAGTCCAGCGCCGTTTAGACGGTGTCAATCATCTCGTACAAGAAAACTTGCAAGCGGTTCGTCTCATTAAAGCCTATTTACGAGGTGTTTTTGAAACGGACCGTTTTTCCAAAGCGGCAAGTGCACTAAAAAAAGATAGTGTACATGCGATGCGCTTAATGGAATTAATCCTGCCAGTGTTATTGTTTATAATGAACGTCAGCTTCATGGCGGTACTTTGGTTCGGTGCAGATGAAGTCCGCAATTCAGATATGCCTGTCGGGGATATCGTGGCGATCGTCAATTACACGATGCGCATGACAAGTGCCTTCTCGATGTTTTCTTTTTTAATTGTCATCTTCTCTCGCGCAAAAGCGTCTTCCGATCGAATGGAAGAACTGCTAGTTGCGGATGCTGATGTCGAAAAGCTAGAGATAGCTGACAATCGCCACCAAGGAGCAGTTTCTGTTCGTTTTGAACACGTTTCTTTCCGTTATCCAGGAACGACTGAAGACGTACTCAAAGATGTATCGTTTGAAGTTGCTGCGGGTGAGAAACTCGTTGTCATGGGCGCGACCGGTTCCGGTAAATCCACGATGATGCAACTACTCCCGCGTATGTTCACAGCGACGAAAGGTACGGTGTGGATAGATGGAAAAAACATCGCAGACTGGCCACTCGATACGTTACGGAATTTAATCGGTTATGTGCCGCAACAATCGATGCTCTTCACAGGTTCGATCGTTGATAATCTGTCATGGGGTAAACCGAATGCCACTGCCGACGAAATCGAAGAGGCCGCTAAAAAAGCACAAATTCATTCGTCTGTCATAGACTTTAGAGATGGCTATGAAACACGTGTCGGGCAGCGCGGTGTGAATTTATCTGGTGGTCAGAAACAGCGCTTGTCGATTGCGCGCGCATTGATTCGTAAACCATCCTTACTGATTTTGGATGATAGCACCAGTGCGCTCGACGTTAAAACGGAGTCGTCATTATGGGACGAATTGCGGGAAGAAGATATGACGATGCTGATTGTCACGCAAAAAATTCAAACTGCTAAAATTGCCGATGCAATTTTATTATTATCAGAAGGCAAGATCGTAGGCTATGGTACGCATGAAGAGCTACTTCAATCGTCTAGCTTCTATCGAGAAATTGCGGAATCGCAACAGAGTGGGGGAGTGGCATGATGCGAAAACCATTTGGCTATGAACCTATTATCCAGAAAGTAGATTTATCAAAAGTACAACGAAAAAAAGTTCGGAAAGCGGGTAACTGGAAGTCCGTGCTCGCACGTATTTGGCGTTTAGTTGATCGGCAACGGGGTTTACTGATCACCGTGTTGACACTTGTTTTAATCAGTTCAGCCCTAGCGCTAATCGGTCCCTTAATGATCGGAAACATTATTGACCACTTCATCATTCCGAAAAAAGTGGATGGGCTCAGTATGCAGATTGGTTTTTTACTGCTCGTGTATGCCGGCTTCTCATTGTCTACGTATTTCCAAAACTACTGGATGGTCGGAATCGCGCAACAGACAGTCTATCGTCTGCGCACGCAATTATTCGGCCATCTACAGAAGCTGCCCATCCGTTTCTTCGATAAACGCCAGCACGGCGAATTAATGAGCCGCGTGACGAATGATATCGAGAATGTCAGCCAAACATTGAATTCCTCATTGATCCAAGTGTTTTCAAGCGTGCTGACACTTATTGGTACGGTATCCATCATGCTGTATCTCAGTCCGTTATTGACGTTGCTGACGATGATCATCGTTCCTTTAATGTTCATTGCAATGCGCTGGATCACTCGGCGTACGGGTATTTTATTTAAAGAACAACAACGTGCAATCGGTGAATTAAACGGCATGATTGAAGAAACGATTTCAGGTCAACGAGTCGTCAAAGCATTCTCGCAAGAACAGAATGTCATGGGAGAGTTCGCACAAAAAAGCGAACGTCTACGTACAACAGGTTTCTGGGCGCAGACGTATTCAGGTTTCATTCCAAAAGTGATGAACACGCTGAATAATCTGTCGTTTGCGATTGTTGCAGGGGTAGGCGGACTGCTGGCGGTGACAGGGTATGGTGGCGTAACGGTTGGAACCATTGTCATCTTCAGTGAGTACGCACGGCAATTTACGCGTCCTCTAAATGACTTGGCTAATCAATTTAACACTGTACTCTCCGCCATCGCGGGTGCAGAGCGAGTGTTTGCCATTATGGACGAACCTGTTGAAAAAGACGAAGCAACGAAGCAGATCGAAACATTACATGGCGATATCGAGTTTCGCAATGTAACATTTGGTTATGAAGAAGAAGCAATTATCAAGAACCTTAGTTTCCATGTTCAATCAGGCGAAACAGCGGCCTTCGTTGGAGCAACAGGAGCAGGGAAGACGACGATCATGCAATTGCTGTCACGTTTTTACGAAGTAGACAGCGGGCAAATTTTGCTCGATGGCATCCCGATTGACGAACTACCGCGTCAAACTGTGCGCAGCCAAATGGCTTTCGTTTTGCAAGATCCATTCCTGTTCGAAGCGACCGTGCGCGAAAACATTCGCTACGGACGACTTGACGCAACGGACGGGGAAGTCGAAGAAGCCGCTAAAAAAGCCAACGCCCATAGCTTCATCAACAAGTTATCGATGGGCTATGATACGGTGCTGACGGCAGGCGGAGAAGAGATTTCACAAGGACAAAAACAACTGCTATCCATCGCCCGTGCGCTAGTAGCCGATCCGACCCTGCTATTGCTTGACGAAGCGACTAGCAGCATTGATACAGTGACAGAGCTCGCAATACAGGATGCGTTGGAACGTCTTATGGAAGGTCGAACAAGCTTCGTCATCGCGCATCGTCTGAACACGATCAAGCAAGCAGACAAAATATTCGTACTGGCGGACGGCGAGCTACTCGAATCGGGCAGTCACGAAGAACTGCTGGAACGTAAAGGCGTGTTTCATGGAATGTTGAATCATGATGGGTAAGTGAAGGGCTGTTGATCACCGGACTCCATTCCCGATCAACTAGTGTCTTTTTCTAATGGTGGAGAGTGGATGACAAAACGTACTTACGTGTTTGTCTATGAAATTGAATAATTACAACATAAACGAGCATCGCATGTAGCGGTGCTTTTTTATATATAAACGTAATAAGAATAACTTTGGGATTTTATGTATAGCTGTAGTAGAGTAAATGAGAGAATGGAATGTGAAGGTCTATACAGAGTTACTTGAATTTAAGGTCTTCGAAAAGACGAACTCTTTCACACGTTATGGACGTATAAATAGTAGAACGGTGGTTGTTCGAGAAATGAGTTAAATAGAAGAAGAGTGGTTTTGGTAAAAGGGGGCATTCTTATGAGAAGGTTTTTTTATTACTTCGGATGGACAATGGTTATAGGGATTATTATTTATTCAGGTGCAAAATATCAGTTCCTGTTGAAACAAGAATATATGAAAAACTTTGAAGTACTATCATTTATTTTGTTTTCATCAATATTTCCTGTTGGTATTGGAATACTGCTCAGGTTGCCAAAACTTATAATTGAGATTAAAGAGAATAGACAATGGACCTTTGATTGGGCTAAATTCATGGGGGTTGGGTTGCCATCCCTTGGTGTATTATCTATGTGTGTACTACTATTTACACCAGCGGGGGAGAGTATTCTTCCATTTGTACCGGAAATAATTTATTCCGGAAATTCAACAATTCAAATAGTAGCTGGTGTGGTATTTGGATTTATCTTGTTAGATAGTGTAAAGAGGTAATAAATTGTTTTTAAATGAACGGGTTCCAACCACAACTGTCAATTAGTAATGGAGTTTGTATAATTTGCTTATTATTTACGTTAAAGCAGTAAATAATAAGCATGTAAAAGGCCGCTAATTCATAAACGAATTAGCGGCCTTTTACGTGCTTCATTTTGCACCGGTGAACAGAATGGATGACATAATCGGATGATTAGCCTGTTCCGCGTTATTACTTCTTCTCATCAATATGAAGGGTCTTATCATCTGCAAACTGTACATCCAATTTGAACTCATCATACGTATCGAGTCCATACCACTGTAAAATGCGATCGATTGCTTCTTCTTTAGTAGTCCCGCTATCAATCAAAATTTCCATAAACATTTTATGCATATCGTCAATGGCCTCATTGCCTTCCAGATTCACGTCCTGGAACTCGTTGACGTACTCTGCATCGTCAGGTTTTACATCTTCATAATCCGTCTCGATTTTCTTATTGTCTTTCTTGATCGTTAAATCGAAATCCGTGAAACCATAACCGTCACCCGTGTTAATGGTACTGCCGTTACTCTCGTCTTCAATGCTGACTGCATCGTCATTGTTTGGTGCCTCGTCTTTTGACGCGCAACCTCCGAGAAGTAGAATAGATGAAACTCCTGCAATAGATAACATTCGCATGAACGACATAAGCGCCACCCTTTCTAAAGTGTATACTACTTGTATTATCACCTTAAAACGACTACCTTAAACAAAAAAATGTTCTATTTGTCGACAGGAGAATGGGAAGATGCCCAATTAATGATACTTTCGCTCCATGATTGAACCGAGCATTTGTCGGATCGGTAAAACTTGTCCGCTTGGTAATCGAACCTTTCCATGATAATAGCCGACATATTGATTAATCGACATCTTCCGTACAATATAATCATCAAGCGTTGGGCATTGGAAAAATGGTTTAAACGTCAACTGGATATCATTCGAAAACTTTGTGTGAATTTTCCATGCGCTTTTCGGGTCTTCTTTATCACTTTCGAATACTACATCTTCATGAAATTTATGCATCGTACCTTCTACGAAGACGGCATTTTCCGTCAACCCCGTACCATCCGTCCAACTACCGCCGAAATTTAAGCCGATCCGTTTGCCGCTTGTCCGCTGGGAAGCCATCGCCCAGTCCCAATTCGTTCTGGCATTCCATACGCCGCGCCCATAATCGCAAATGGCAAAACTGTAATAGGGATTGAAATCAAAGCGTCGATCACCAAAACGTACATATCCGCCGGTCGGCATAATCGAATGTTTGGAAGTGAAATGGAATGAGTCTCGACTTTTCGGAATGACTACATTTAATGATTCATCTTTCTCGGGATGAATAATATGTAAATCTGCATGCAACACTTCATTGTCAAAATCAGGAATGACAATGGACAAATGCGTTTCACCTTGCATATGTACGAATTGAACCGTCATATCGTCATGCGCGAACTTGATACTATCGAGTGCCTCTTCAGGCATTTTAATACGTCTTCCAAAAGGAAGGGTTACATGTTTCTCGTAGAATCGCTGTGTTTCATAGTTGAGTATGTAAATTAGACAAGTCACTTTATGATCCAGGTGTACGATCGAGGCGGTTAATAAAATATCCTCCCCATAGATGCACCAATTGTTCCAGCGCTTCTTCTTCATGAACTGTCCTCTTAAATTGCTCCTCACTAAAGGGCTGCGTGCGTATCCTATTGATTCAGGATTCAGAAGCCCCTTGGAGTCACACAGAGAAACAATTTCAGATAACTCTCTTTCTTCATGCTGCATACCATTAACCACCTTTCTTGCCTATTGTCTTTTAAACGAACAATTGATATACTCTATATTGTATCAGATATGAGGGGCATTAGCTCAGCTGGGAGAGCGTTGCGCTGGCAGTGCAAAGGTCAGGGGTTCGAGCCCCCTATGCTCCATTAAAATAAAGAAGGCAGTTCATTAGAGAAATCTCTAACGGACTGTCGTTTTTTTTTTATCGAGACAGTACTAGTAAACCTATCTTCTCCTTCGCCATGCGTAATGAAACTATTTACTATTGTATAATTATTCATTGTAATGTATATTGAATACTATAGAAAGTAATCGTTATAAGATCTTGTCCAATATATGGAGTATACAAGCAAACGGATACATATACTTGTAGACAGTTGGTAGGCCGTATCTTATAATTGTATTAATTTAGAATATTTATACTAGCAAAGAGAGAGAAGGGGAAATGTATGAAGAAGATGTTTACAGCATTATTGCTAATCCTATTATTGGTCGTTGCGGGATGTAGCAGTAACGATGGAGGGGCAGGCTCAACAGAGAAGTCCACGTTGAAGAATATTAAAGACAACAAAAAATTGGTGGTTGGAATTGCACCAGGTTATTTCCCTTTTGAAATGAAAAGCATTGAAGGCGGTTATGTCGGGTATGATATCGATCTAGCAAACGCAGTGGGTGAAGCGTTAAATACGGAAGTAGAGTTTAAACAATTCGTATTTGATGGCTTAGGACCGGCTTTGCAAATAGGTGAAGTAGATATGGTCATCGCAGGTATGACGATTCGTGGGGATCGTGCATTATCCATTAGCATGTCCAATCCTTACTATAAAACAGGTCAGGCGATCATGGTGCCAGCTGCGAATAAAGGGATCAAATCATGGGAAGAGCTTGACGTCAAGGGGAATAAAATTGCGGTAGGTATCGGGACTACGGGCGCATTGCTTGCGAAGTCTCAGTTCAAAAATGCGGAAGTAGTAGACTTCGAGGATTTCCCGTTAGCAGCTACGACAATGGGTTCAGGACAGGCTGATGCCGTTGTGTATGATGAACCTGCCATTGCTGTTTGGCGTTTGGAACATGAAGGAGAAGTTCATCAAGTAGAAGGTTTGATGTCTGCTGAGAATCTCGGAATTGCAGTAAAGAAAAATGATTTTGAAACGATTCAATGGTTGAATTCATTCTTGCACAGCTATGTGGACAGCCCGGAAGAACTAGCATCAAGAAGTCGTTGGTTTGAAGAAAGCGACTGGCTAGATAAGGTTTCGGGAGAATAATATGGGCGGCTATGAATATGACTTCAGTGTAATATCGCAAAATATGGATATCTTTATTGAAGGGGCGCTGAAAACTCTTGAAATTTCAGCGATCGCATTATTGCTGGCTATTCCGATGGGGATTATTATCGGAATGGGTAGAATTTCCCGCAATAGATTCATCCGTATTCTTTCCTCAGCCTATGTAGAAGTCATGCGCGGCGTGCCGTTGCTTGTACTATTGATTTGGATTTTCTTTGTACTCGGTCAATTTTTAAAGCTCGGTTCTTATTGGGCATCAATTATTGGGTTGGCTGTTTTTACCGCAGCATTCATTGCAGAAATTGTTCGTTCAGGAATACAAGGTGTGCCAAGAGGTCAGATGGAGGCAGCTCGTTCGTCAGGTATGACCTACTGGCAGGCGATGCGTTTGATCGTTTTGCCACAAGCATTCCGAAGAGTTCTACCGCCACTTGCTTCACAATTCATCATGCTAATTAAAGACTCCTCTTTGATCTCGGTCATCGGTGCGACGGAATTGACGTTGAACGCGAAGAATCTCGTGGCCACTAGTATGCGTTCCATAGAAGTATGGACATTCATCGGTTTCGTTTACTTTGCCATGACGTTCACGTTATCCATGATCATTCGTGCGATCGAACAAAAGTTATTAGCGAGAGAAAATTCATAAAGCTTGACGTGAAGGAGTGCCAGATATGATTTCTATTAAACACGTAAATAAAACATTTGGTATGAACCAAGTGTTGACAGATGTCTCGCTTGAAGTACCTAAATCACACGTTGTGGCCATCATAGGCCCAAGTGGAGCAGGGAAGTCTACATTAATTCGTACGATCAATGCGCTCGAACCTATCGATGACGGAGAAATTGTAGTAGACGGCGTTTCCATACACGATAGAAAAGTGAATATTAACAAAGCGCGTTCTGAAATCGGATTCGTGTTCCAAAGCTTTAATCTTTATCCATTTCTCACGGCATTGCAAAATGTCACGCTCGCGCCTATCAATGTAAAAGGGCTAAGCAAAAGCGCTGCGGAAACGCGAGGGAAGGAGTTGCTGACTTCACTCGGTCTTGGAGATAAATTTGATGCGTATCCGAACCGGTTATCTGGCGGTCAGCAACAACGTGTCGCGATAGCGCGTGCGCTCGCAATGGATCCGCAAGTGATGCTATTCGATGAGCCGACTTCCGCACTCGATCCCGAGATGGTCACCGAAGTTCTCGATGCCATCCGTAAACTGGCTGAAAGTGGTATGACGATGGTCGTCGTGACACATGAAATGGGCTTCGCCAAAGAAATTTGTGACGAGATCATCTTCATGGCAGATGGCAAAGTCGTGGAACAGGCATCACCTGCCAAGTTCTTCACGAATCCCGATTCCGAACGCGCCCAGAATTTTTTATCGAAAGTATTACATCACTAATTGAACGTCCCTCGTTGTCATATGATATGGCAAGGAGGGATTTTTTTGTACAATCGACAAGCGGCAGTAGACTATGCAGACACTTGGTGGAATAGCAGAAACCCTGCCTTCCCCAGTTTTGAAGATGACTGTACGAATTTTATTTCACAATGTCTGTTGGCGGGTGGAGCACCGATGCATGGACAACCAAACCGCGAAAAGGGTTGGTGGATGCGTAAAGGCACATGGAGCTTCAGTTATACCGTCGCTCACTCAATGCGATGGTACTTAGCGACTTCTACAAAAGGACTGACTGCAACTCAAGTAAAAACTCCCCAAGAATTACAGCTAGGCGATATCATTTCGTATGACTTCCATGGAGACGGGCGTTTCGACCATACGACGATTGTAACTGCCAAGGACGGAGATACACCGCTCGTCAATGCCCATACGTATAACGCATATCATCGCACATGGGATTATAAGGACTCCTATGCTTACTCGCCAAATGCGAAGTATATCTTTTTTAAAATTAATGATAATTTCTCATAATTATCCAGTTCTGCATCAAAGTGTTTCTCATAGCCTCTAGCAACAGACTACCAAGTTAGGGTATAATGAAAAATAGATACTTATTGCAAAGGAGAAGGTTGAGTGTGAATGAACAAGCATTATCGGTAAGAGAGGCCATTGTTACACGGCGCTCTATTAAGAATTTTAACGGACAACCGATCGAACCAGAGATCATTCCAGAAATTATAGAAGATGCCGTTTGGGCTCCAAACCACGGAAACCGGAATCCTTGGCGATTGATCGTAGCGACAGGTGAACAGTATGAACAGCTTTTGGACGTCTTGAAGGAGTTCGGTGTAGCAAATTGGAAGCAGCTTTCTGCTGAGGATCTTGAAAAACAAATGAAGAAGTTCTCGACTGCCAGTGCAGCTGTATTCGTCATCGTACCTGAAGATGTACGCCAAAAAGAACGGCTGGAGGATTACGCAGCAGCTAGCACGCTAATTCAAAATATTCAATTGCTTGCTTGGGATAAAGGAATTGGTACTTGTTGGAAGACGCCACCGTTCATCGATCACCCGAAATTCCGCGAGCGTTTAGGCGTAGAGACGGGCGAACGCATCATCAGCATGTTGCAGTTCGGCTATTTCGATACGTCACCGAAAGCCTCACCACGTAAGCCGGTAGAAGAAATCATTACGTACTTTGGAAGTAGTGTGGACGAAGAAGAGGAATCTTGAGAGTGGTAAAGTGCCATTTTTCATGTAAATATACGAATGAAATACAAAACAGGCTACCCCATTTGTGGAGTAGCCTGTTTCTTGTATGTGAGAAGGGAGAAGCGCTCAATGGACTCACGCGTCCGCTCTATGCAACGCCACGAGCGCTCAATGCACGCAAGCAACCCATCTATCCGCTCACAAATCACAAATCATAGCCCTAGTTTTTCGATCTCTCCATAATAATTACAGATAACACGCAGTCCTTTATCGAAATTCTCCAAATGGAAGTGTTCATTCGGTGCGTGGAAGTTTTCTGTATCCAGTCCGAAGCCCATCAAGACGACGGGTAAATTTAGAATTTCATCGAATGCAGCGACGATGGGTATGGAGCCGCCACCGCGTGTATAGACGGTAGGTACGCCGTATACTTGCTCGTACGCTCTGCCAGCCGCTTGGATGACTTCGTGATCGTATGGAGTTAAATAAGGTTTACCTTTATCAAATTCAGTAACCGTCACTTCACATCCGACTGGTTCGTGTTTCGCGATGTGCGCGCGTAGTTTTTCTATGATTTCATCCGGCTCTTGATCGGGAACTAGACGGCATGTGATTTTCGCTCCGGCTTCGGAAGGAAGGACGGTTTTGATACCTTCTCCTGAAAATCCGCCGAATACACCGTTAATTTCGAGTGTAGGGCGGGCCCATGTACGTTCTGTGTATGTGTAGCCTGGCTCGCCAGTGAGTTCTTTGACACCGACTTCTTTTTTCACTGCTTCTTTATCGAAGTCGAGAGCAGCCCAACCCGCGCGCTCCTCTTCTGTTAGATCGCGAACTTGATCATAGAATCCGTCGATTGCGATAGTTCCTTCGGCATCACGGAATGAAGCCAAGATTTCGACAAGTGCGTGGATTGGATTTTGAACACCGCCACCATAGAGTCCGGAGTGCAAGTCGCCTTTAGGACCTTTCACATCGATTTGTACGCCGGCTAATCCACGCAGTCCGTAGCAAATGGCGGGCTGCCCAGGGCCGTACATGCCTGTATCTGAAATGACGATGAAGTCTGCCGCTAGCTTGTCTTGATTATTTTGGATATATTCCTCGAGGCTCGGGCTACCGATTTCTTCTTCTCCTTCAATAATTAGCTTGACGTTAACAGGAAGTTTTCCTTCAACATTCATCAGCGCCTCGATTGCTTTACTGTGCATAAACACTTGCCCTTTATCATCGCTTGCTCCGCGTGCATATAATTTATTATCACGGATTGTTGCTTCAAATGGAGGTGTTTCCCATAAGTGAAGCGGATCAACAGGTTGCACATCGTAGTGGCCGTAGATCAGGATGGTTGGCTGACCTTCAGCATGTAACCAGTCCGCATAGACAACGGGTTGTCCAGCTGTTTTTTCAATTGACACGTTTTCCAAACCGATTGTTTCGAATTCATTCGACAGCCATTCTGCTGCTTTTTGCATATCTGATTGATGTTCGGAAAGTGCACTGATGCTTGGAATTGCCAAGAAGCTCGTTAACTCTTCCAAGTGGCGGTCACGGTTGGTTGTGAAATAGTGATCCAATGCTTGTGATGAAGTCATGGTAAACCCTCTTTTCTTTGGATATTTTCTATATCACAGTATAGCAGAAATTCGTGAGGTATTAAGGTTTAGGCACTTACGGGTAAGGGAACTGAATGATAAAAGTATACGTTCTACCTGTATGTTGCATTAACGATTCAGTTTATATATGTGATATACTTATGAAATAAGAAATGTTGGATTCATGGCAATAACATATGATGAATGATGACAAATAAATGGAGAAACGTTGGAGGAGACGCAATTGTTTATTGCACTGGGACTATGTTTATTTTTGTCCTTCTTTTTATCGGGAAGTGAAACGGCGTTGACCGCTATCAATCGAATGAAAGTTCAATTGCGTGCGGATCAAGGAGACATTAAATCGATAAAATTACGAAAATTGATTTCCAAGCCGGACCGTATGATTACGGCCATATTAATTGGGAATAATGTTGCGAATATTTTGATGCCGACGATTGTGACGATGATTGCAATCGATAAAGGATTGAGTATTGGGTTACTGACAGGGATCTTAACGGTTATTTTGATTATATTCGGAGAGGTATTGCCGAAAACGATTGCTGCAACATTTGCGGATCGTATCGCGTATTTTGTAGCACCACCCATTTCGGTGCTCGTGAAGTTAATGATTCCATTGACGTTATTCCTATCATTGTTTACCAATTTCTTCGTTCGCTTAATTTCAAAAGGAACGGTGACGGAAGCCACTTTGACGAAGGAAGATGTGCGTTCCATGGTGGACATTGCATCTACTGAAGGTACATTCGGTCAGGATGAATCAATCCGTCTAAAGGGTATGCTAGATTTTCGGGATAAAGATGTTAGCGACGTAATGGAAACACACCGTACGGATATTATTTCATTGTCGATGGATTCTACGTATGAAGAAGTACGTGACGTCGTATTGCAGTATTTCTATACCCGCTATCCAGTATATGAAGAGAGTATCGACAAAGTGGTCGGTATTTTTTATTCCAAAATGTTGATTGAGTGGTCAATGTTTCCCGAGCGAACGTTTGCGGAGGTAATTGATCGCCAGCCTTTGTTCGTCGTGCAGACCGCAAGTGTTGAGCTTGTGTTTAAGCGTATGTTAACGCAAAAGAAACATATGGCGATTGTGCTAGATGAATATGGTGGGACACTTGGGATCGTCACACAGGAAGATATTATTGAAGAAATGATTGGACAGGATATAGAGGATGAAACGGACGTGGAGGAAGAGTCGATGGTCTTCGAAAAAGAAGAGAATCTTCTAGTCTGTCAAGGACGTTTAGAGATTGAAGACGTGATTGAACTACTCGATATAGAGTTACCTACCGATCACGATACGATCGGTGGATTTGTTTTTCAGGAAGTGGGTCATATCCCTGAAGAAGGCGAGAAGTTTAGTTATAATTCGTTGTTGTTTGAAATTGAAGAAATGGACAGAACGCGAATTTTGCGCCTAAAGATTACCAAGCAGGAACCAAAAGAAGAGGTCGTTGAAGCGTAGAGTTTGTCAAGTAACCTTACACAATTGTAAGGTTACTGAAAGAGAAAGCGATAGCTCGTAATGTGTGTGTCTATGATAATAAGGGTACCAGTTATAAAACGGAGGCTACTTATTATGAAAAACGACTTAAACGCATTATACGAAGAATATGGACGCTATATATATCATTTATGTCTTAAACTGACTCGCAATAAAGAAGAAGCAGAAGATCTCATGCAAGACGTATGGGTAAAAGTAGTGCGCTACAGCGGTGAAATGAGTGAAGTCAACCGTATGAAGGCTTGGTTGACGACGATTTGTATGAACACATTTCGCGACCGTTACAGAAAAAATGTACGTCAGAGTCAATACGTGATGAATCAACCTGATACATTAGACGTTCCGATCTTAGATTTGGTTCCTAGTAATGCGAAAACTCCTGCTGAATTGATGGAACAGAATGATATTTCCGAGCTTGTGCAACAGAAAATCAGCGAGTTGGACGGTATTTACCGAAAAACGATTGAGTATTTCTATGTGAATCAATATTCGTTAGTAGAGATCGCAGGGTTGATGAGTGTGTCGATCGGCACTGTGAAGTCCCGCTTGTTCCGCGCGAAGAAGTACCTGAAAGAGTTGCTCGTACAAGACGAGGCAGCTGAGGAGTATGTTATGGCCTAAGCTCACACTTGCTGTGGGCTTTTTTTATGGAGTAAGAGGGGATTAAATTCTAGGGCGTGTATGTTGAGAGTAAATTTGTAAGCACAAGGGGATTGAGGCTCCAGCTGGGGACGCTCCAACTTCCGCTTCCATCCTACGTGGATAGTGGGGGTACTTTGAATTACTTACTGGAGATGGTGTGTTAATTATTGTTGCAAAGTGAGTAGGTAATACTTTTCGAAGACCTTTGAAGTTCAGATAGTAAGTAGTTCTGAACTTGAACTGTACTTGAATTTAAAATAAGTTCAAAAACAACACGAAGTCAAACACTACCGGCAATGAGTGATCTATTTCTACCTACTATCTGGGTAGGATGGAAGCGGAAGCTAGCGGCGACTCCCGATGGATCAGCGAGAGCCTTGAGACCCCGCAGGGAGCAAAGCGGACGAGGAGGCTCAAGCCGAGCCCATGGGAAAGCGTCCGCTAGCTGGAGCTTCCATCCCCTCACACTCACTAATTCACTAGCCACTCCAACACTCTTACTATTGAACTTAAACATGTTCAATAGACAAGGGATTGGCGCGTAGGAGGGGCGACTCCCGCGGGAATAGCAATTACTTCTGCGATTAAAAGCGAAGCGTTAGGAGCACGTCTTTGCACTTAGCGGACGAGGAAGCTCAAGCCATGCCCGCAGGAAGTCGCCCCCTCCGTAGCGCCAATCCCCACCCCAACCCCACAGCCAGCCGTTCTATATCCAAAAATTACAAAACAACCTCCATCAGCAATACTTGATGGAGGTTGTTCGTATTAATTCGTCGCTTCAGCAAGCTGTTTATTCAAATCCGCGAGACGCTCTTCCATTTTAGAAAGACGCAGCTCCGCGTTTTCAATCATTTTCACATGACCGGTCGACTCCAACTTCTCCATATCTCCTTGCAGGCTGATGTAGTCCATCTTAAGCTCTGCGATCTCTTGTTCCAACTGATCCTTTGTCATAAGGGAAAACTCCTATCATCTGTTTTCCCTTAGTGTAACATATCCTGCCTTGTACGTTTAGGGAACTCCAACAAATAACGGATCGCTTCAAGCACTTTTTCTTCACTATTCCCGATATCGATCTGTAACTGCTTTTTGATCGCGCGTTCCTTACGTGCATCATGTAGCAAAGGTTCCATGATCGCGTTCAGTAAGTTCGACTGAGTTACTTTACGACCGAGGCCGAGATGTGTAAAGCCGTTTCTCTCGGTTGGAAATCCGAGGTTTGATTCGAATTCGTTTTGGGCAAGTACAATACAAGGCACACCGATAACGGCTACTTCATATGGTGTATAACCCGCATCACACAGAATCATGTCGGCTTTTGAGAACAGTTCTGCACGGTTGTCCGGGGCTTGTACGACTTTGGTGTTCGGTCGACTCAATGCCATCATTTGGATTTCACTCACATCATGTTGATAATTCTTTCCGAGTAGTACCAGTACGGACAAAGGAATTTGCAGTTGCTTTAAATGTCGCAACGCACGGAATGTGAGATTGCCCGGATCCTCATCGCCGAATGAAATGACAAGTTGCGAAGAAGACGGGGATTTTCTTTTTAAACCGGCATGCCGAAAAGATTGCAGTGACGCGTCTGCCATGTATGTCTGCGGCCCCACGATATAGTGCTCAGCATAGAGTTCCTGAGTTTCCGGATACAGCGTCTGGATCACCCAGTCTGCCAATTGTCCACCATCACCGAAATCGTCGAAATGTAAAATACTTGGTACTAGTTCATGAATTTTGGTCATTTCCTCTTTATAGCTTGGACCACTGTCACGAATCAAAAGATCAGGCTGAAGCTTACCTATTAATTTAATTAAGGAGGAAGGACCAATTACTTTATGGCACGTGAAATGTTCGCTTGGAACTGGCGTTTCTTGGTCGTATAAAAAGATGACTTGTGCTTCGTTTTTTAAAGTATTTGCCAGTAGTAGTGCACGTCGTAAAGGATAACTTCCTTTGCCTTCTGTTATGGAAAGATAGATCGCGATTGTTTTTTTGACTTGTTTTTCGATTGGAACCACCCTTTCTGAAACTACTTGTTCCCCTTACCCTATGAAAAATGGGAATAGTTTATTACAATGAGAAGAAAGCGATTTAGAAAGGTTTCAAAGAGGGAAGGAGGCGGCCTACCTGATGTTCAATTCGTTGGTTATGGATTTAATGTTGGTCGTGTTAATTGGTGTAGCGTCGCAATGGGTAGCGTGGCGTACAAGAATGCCAGCGATTGTCGTGATGGCAATTGCGGGACTACTAGTTGGACCGATTTTCGGTTTGATTAATCCGCAACAATCAATGGGGGATCTATATTCACCCATCATTACATTCGCAGTGGCTATTATCTTATTTGAAGGCAGTTTGAATCTCGATTTTAAAGAAATTAAAGGATTTGGACGTCCCGTTGCGAGAATCGTAACGTTCGGTGCATTTATTGCGTGGATTGCTGGTTCACTTGCGGCTCACTATATCGCAGGATTGTCATGGGAAGTGGCATTCATTATTGGCGGCCTATTTATCGTCACAGGTCCTACTGTAATCTTGCCTTTACTTAGACAGGCGCGTTTAAAGCCCCGTGCGGCCGCGATATTAAAGTGGGAAGGAATCGTCGTTGATCCGTTCGGTGCACTTCTAGCCGTATTTGCATTTGAAGTCATCAAATTCGTCAATAGTGAAGTAACGGCCAAAGCGATGTTGCTGTTTTTTGGTGCTTCATTGTTCTCCGTACTTCTTGGTTGGGGAACGAGCCGGATTCTAGGCACAGCATTTGAAAAGGGCTGGGTACCGGAATATTTAAAAGCGCCAATCTTATTCGGCCTCGTGTTATTTGTCTTCGTATTATCGGATGAAATCATGCATGAGACTGGTTTATTGGCAGTCACAGCGATGGGGATGACGATGGCGAATATGCATCTGACTACTTTAGAAGACATTCGCAATTTCAAAGAGAATATTTCAGTATTGCTCATATCGGGAATATTCGTCATGTTGACGGCATCGTTAAATCCACATATTTTGATTGAAATATTGAATCCAAAAATTATTCTATACGTACTCGCGATGTTATTTGTCGTTAGGCCGCTATCGATTTGGGTATCAACAATCGGCACGGATTTAACGAATCGTGAAAAAACACTCATCGGTTGGATTGCGCCACGGGGGATAGTGGCACTGACTGTATCAGGCTATTTTGCGACCATATTGCTTGAAAACGGTTATAAAGATGCGGAGCTTTTAACCGCGTTGACTTTCGCACTCGTATTTGCGACTGTCATCTTACATGGCTTCTCGATTGGCTGGCTTGCCAAGAAACTGAATTTGGCCACGCCGATTGAATCGGGCGTAGTACTAATCGGCAGTACAAGATTTGTAGCGGAACTTGCGAAGAATATTAGTACTGCTGGTCACAAAGTTTTAGTTGTGGAAGACTCTTGGGGTGGCTTGTCTAATGCGCGAAAACTCAGCATACCAACTTTTAAGGGAGATATTTTATCCGAGCATACAGGCTATCACTTAGATTTAACGCCATACCGTTATATTTTGGCCATGACTAAGACGGATACCTATAACTCACACGTATGTGCCGATTTTACGCCAGATCTAGGAAGAGACTTACTGTTTCAAACGACCACACATAAACGAAGTGCAGATCAACAGTTCAACCTAGCGACAGGGCAATTCCTGTTCACACCGAACTTGACGATTCATGAACTGGATGAACGTATCAATCAAGGGCACGTATTCCGGAAGACGTTGTTGACGAAACAATATAGCTACACGCAGTACTTACGCGAGCGCGACGATCAATCGATATTGTTGTACATCATCCGTGCAAATGGAGACATGGAGTTCTACACGGCAGAGAAAGAACTGCAAGCACAAACGGGGGATACAATCGTAGCGCTTTCGACGTTAAACAAAACGATCGAGCGGACAATTGACCGACTGGAAGAAAAGAACGGCAAAGCAAGTGTACCGAAAGAAATCGTAGAGACAAAGTTCTTGGAAGATCCACCCCAAGAAAAACCAGCGATTCCAGGAGAAACACCGCCGAAGATCATGAAAGATTGAGTTAATAGATGTGGATTGTGTTGCAATAGTGTTGGGGCTAGGGATTGCGCTTCGGTGGGAACGTTTTCCGGAGTCCCCATCCTACGCGTCAATCCCTCGTAATATGAGTGGTTGATACGTATTGTTGTACAGTAAAGTTAGGATTGTAATCGTTTCTATATATATGAACCAAGCCCTTGAACCTAAACAGGTTCAAGGGCTTTACTAATTCAAATACTACCGATAGTAAGTGATTAGAAATTGAATTTGATCATCACTTGAACTTAACTAAGTTCAAAGTCAACAACAATTCATACACTATCTTCAGTGATGAATCTCCGTACCTCAACTATAAACGTAGGATTGAAGCGGAAGCTGGGGCGACTCCCTCTTGGAAATACGATAGTGACAAGGTTTATCGCGTTCTAAGTATGACCAAAAAA
>NZ_PDZF01000017.1:0-51227 GCF_002743425.1 Sporosarcina sp. P7
AAGACAGAGATGCCAGGTTTTGTAGAACCTGAAACGGAGTATGAAATGATTCAAGCGGTAACCGATTATATTTTATATTATAACGAAGTGCGACCACAAAAGAAACTATCTGGAACGCCTATTGCGTACAGAAACAATCAGGTCGCATGATAGATAAAAGATTACATACGGATTGTAGAGTACTTCTTCATGTGCGTTTTATCGAGTGTCTACTTGACAGGGTGTAAGTCAAGGCCATAGAGCGCTTAGGTCAAACACATTGATCGCTCGCGGACATGGATTGAGCAGATAGCGCGGGCGATAAAGCGCTTAAGCATATCAAGATGTCTTGTCTATACATATCTATAGAGGTAAAATGAAAATAGAGTCATAGATAAAATCCATAGAGGAGAGATCTGGATGACGAATTCTCGAGAAAACGAAAAAGTCCAATATGAATTACCTGTGGACTTGCGAAAGAGTATAGATTACGTCAGTGGCAACTTATTTATTACCAATCAGCGTTTCATCTTCCAGCCACGCAATATGCATTTTCAACGAGATGTTTTGGAATTCGATATTGCCGACATCAATAATATTGACTCCTCCTACGTGTTAGGCATTGTGCCGAACGGAATTACCGTCGAGTTAAAAGATGGAACTCTGCATACATTTGTTTTTGAGAGTTCACTATTTGTGAAGAAGTGCGATGAGATTATCAAGACGGTTTGGGATTTGATGTGAGAAGTGTGTTTCTACATGTTTTGTAAATCAAATACAATTTAAATAAAATGAATATTGAGAATCCTCTTGTGTTCGCCCTGTCTTTATTAGTACACTAAGTATAACGAATCACTGAATTGAATTATAAGAGGTGCATAGTTATGAAGATATCTGAACAGGAAATGAATCTAGAACTAGAAAAACTTCAGACTGAGAATAAGTACTTAAAAATGATAGTACAAAATTATTTGCCAGAACTTCAAATAAAACAATCTAATAGTTTAATTACCAATACTTCAACAGCACAACAAAAAGTTCAATTATTTCAAAGTGTATTTCGGGGTAGAACAGATGTATATGCAACTAGATGGAAGTTGGAGGATGGTAAGAGCGGATATTCACCAGTTCGTCGGAATAAGGCCAATACCCCTCTGACAGATCAAACCATTTATGATCATTTAAGTGGTAAGCACATTGTTGGTCTATATCCCTTGTTAGTAGATAACTCTTGTTGGTTTCTTGTTTTAGACTTTGATAAAAAGAATTGGCAGGATGATGTACTTGCATTCGTAAATGTTTGTAGAAGTATTCGGCTTCCTTTTAGCATTGAAAGATCCCGCTCTGGCAATGGAGCGCATGTATGGTTCTTCTTTTCAGAAGCCTTACCTTCCTCATTAGCTCGCACTCTTGGCAAAGCATTGATTGCACATGCGGATAAGAAAACATCTACTGAGCTAGATTCCTTTGATCGTTTATTTCCAAGTCAGGATTCTCTTGCAAATACTAGAAGCCTAGGAAACCTAATCGCTCTACCGCTACAACGCTATGCCCGAGACCTTGGCAATAGCGTTTTTGTTGATGAAGTCTTTCAACCATTTGAAGATCAATGGCTTTATTTATCTTGTTTAAATAAGGTGGATAAGAACATGGTTTACAAATACCTTCAGTTACTAAAAGTTCAAATTCCCTCTAATAAAGCTACTGGATATCCAACTACCGTAACAGCCATTAAGAAGAACGGTATTCATTTCAAATTAGAAGAACTTTCTGATGCACTTACATCACAACTCGAAAGTTTAGCTTCATTTGGGAACCCGGAGTATTTTAAAGCAAAAGCAAAAAGACTGTCGACGTATACCATACCTTCGGTGATTGACTGTTTCGATAAAACTACTTCTCATTTAATTCTTCCAAGAGGATGTGAGCAGGCAATCCAGGAATTAATGTCTTCTAAGGGAATTGAATTAGATTGGATAGATGAACGCTTTGCAGGAAGCCCTATAAAAACAGATTTCAATGGCACCTTATCATCACAACAGGTAGATGCACTTCAACAATTGCAAGCACATGATGGCGGTGTCTTAGCAGCCGCCACTGGATTTGGAAAAACCGTAACAGCAGCTGCTCTTATCGCTGAACAAAAAGTTAATACCCTTATCATAGTGAACCGTAAACAGTTACTAAATCAATGGATTGATCAGCTCTCCCTGTTTCTAGACTCACCCCGTAAGGAAATAGGCCAATTTGGCGGTGGAAAACGGATGCCTACAGGAAAAATTGATGTAGCCACCATACAAACATTAACCTCTAACGGAATTGATCCTATTATCACTCAATACGGTCAAATTATTATAGATGAATGCCATCATCTATCAGCTTATACTTCTGAACAATTAATGAAGATGGTTCGAGCAAAGTATGTATATGGCCTTACAGCCACACCAGCTCGTAAAGATGGACTTCACCCAATAATTACGATGCAATGTGGTCCAATTTTATATAAAACAGATGCTAAAGAACAAGCACTCATTCGCCCTTTTCATCATCTTATCTTTGAAAGAAGAACCTCTTATAAAACTACATCTGAAAATGTACAGCAAATGTACAATGAAATTGCAGAAGATACTAAGCGAAATGGACTTATTTTCGAAGACGTGCTTTTAGCATTGGAAGAAGGTAGGACGCCATTAATTCTGACCGAAAGAATAAGCCATGTTAATATACTTCACAGTATGTTTAAGGGATTCGCAAAAAACATTATAGTTCTTTCGGGAGAACTCTCTAAAAAAGAACAAAAGAAGGCATTAAATCTTCTCCGTGATTTATCAAGCGAAGAAGAACTCTTAATTATAGCGACAGGAAAATATATAGGTGAAGGATTTGATTTTCCTCGATTAGATGCGCTGTTCCTAACTATGCCGATCTCTTGGAAAGGTTTATTGACCCAATACGTAGGACGGTTACATCGCAACCACTCTACTAAACAAGAAGTACGCGTATACGATTATATTGACCAGAAAGTTCATGCCCTTATAAACATGGCCAAAAAGCGTTCAAAAGGCTTTAGGGATATGGGGTATGTTAATGGAGCGTGTGAGAATAGTAATTCGGAGCAAATGAAGCTATTTTAATGCAATAGTTTCGGAATATCCATTTAATTGAGACTCCAAAATCTAATTACACACGAATAGACTGTACAAAAAGTTAGTAAAACCACTTTCTGTACAGTCTTCATTCCATCACATCACAATATTACTTTCCTTCGCCTTCTTCATAAACTTATCACTCGATTTATTGAAAAACTTTTTCAATCCAAGCCCCACACCAAGCGCTATCGCGAAGTAGATGAGCAAATAAAGGATTTGTTTTAACGCTACTGCCCAGATGATTCCACCGATGGATTCACGCAATAAGGTGATCGCATGCGTGAATGGCATAAATGCAGATATCTGTTGGAAGAACTCTGGTGCCATCTGGATCGGGAATGTCCCCCCTGATGCACCGAGTTGCATGACCATTAAAATGATCGCGATGACTTTCCCGGTGTTACCGAATACGGACACGAGTGTGTAGACGATCGTAACGAATACGACGCTGATCAGTACACCGAATAATACAAATGGCAGCTTGTTGACGACGTAGACATTCATAATGAATAACTCACCAAGCGTGACGATCAACGATTGAATCGTGCCAATCCCAGCGAATATAATTAATCGCCCAAGATAGGTTTGATAGTTTTTGAATTGTGTCTTCTCTCGGATGTCGACTTTCAATGTAGACACCATCAACAACGCACCGACCCACAATGAAAGTGTCGTGTAAAACGGGCTCATGGCTGAACCGTAGTTTGGAATCGGATATAACGCATGTTCATTCAAGACGACCGGTTCAGCCAGAAACTTACTGACGCCTGTTGGATCCGTTGAAAGAATATCTAATAACCTATCTAAGTCTCCGTTTTCTTCTAACTTACGAATCTTTTCTGCCATCGTTTCAATGGTTTCACGTGCTTCTGGGAAGAGTTGTTGCGCTTTCGCCAAATCTGTTTTCCCAAGCGCCACGCCTTCCTCTGCTTTTTCAAGCGCAGTGCGCAGTCGTGGAATCCGTCCATTTACTTCATCCAGTACATCGGACACATCATACAATGCATTCGTTGCATCACGGATCGCGGATTTATACTTTCTTGTCAAATCACTATTGACGAAATCGATAGCTTCTCCAACCGAACGATCCAATTCTCCAGATACACGATCGACTTCAGCTAAATGCTTTTTGCCATTCGCTTTCGATTCATTGATTCGACCCACTAAACCGTCAACGGATGAATGGGCAGATGACAGGCTGTCTTGAACCGTTTTGATTCGTTCGATTTCATTGGACAGTTTATCCGAATTAATGAATTTCTCAAGATCCGTTAATCCATTTTGGATGGAGCCAATTGCCGAAAGTCCATTATCGATTCGGCCGACCATCGTTTGAAGTACACCGATCGTCACCTTCGGATCTTCCGCTGTTTCTAGCAATCCTGCAAGCTTCTCATCAATTTCTGTCTTCGAGGCTTGAAGTTCATTGAACCGATCGCGTAGTCCTTCGTCGAAAGTTTGTAGTTGTGCCATAGCATCTTGAATTGCATTTTGGCTATTCGTATTGAATTGATTGCGTGCATCGACAATCTTCTGCTGGCTTGCCTGTAGCTGTCCGTTTAGTTGATTCAACAACTCGAGGCTCGGTTTCTCCCCTTTAGTAATAGCGGCTTGCACTTTATCAATGGCCTGTTTGGTCGACGATAATTGATCCCGTAATGCGATGAATTTTTGTTGCAAACCGACAAGTTTGTCATTGCCTGTCACTTTACTTGCCGCTTCTAAAACAGAAATGACGGTATCCATTTTACCAATCTGACTTTCTATCGCAGTGGACATAGTGTCGAGTTGCTCCTGGTATTTACTGAAGTCAATGGATTCACGCTTACCGATTAAGCTTTGAACGACTTTCTGCGCATTGCTGTTTACTTCAGTCGCGCGATCTAATACGCTCGTCATATTTACGGAAAGCTCATTCAACTGCTTCATTAGCTTTTGAGTTTGCGGTGATAATACATTTTCGTAATTGCCTTTAATTTTTTCCATATCTTCAGCGAGTTTGTCAGACAGCGCTTGTGTTTGCGTAATTAAATCAGTCGCCGGATTGGTGCCATTCTGCAAAGTGGAAATGATCGTTTCCAAATTCTTTTTCAGACGGTTTAAATCTGTGACGCTATCATTCAAAGTACTTTGCAAATCTTTAATATTCGTAGAGTCTTTAAGATTCTGGTCTTGTTTTTTCAAATAATCGTAAATATCATCTAAACGCGCATTCGTATCTTCCAACTTGCCTTGCTTATCACGTAGCGAATCGACAAGACGATCGACATCTTCCCCTTTGCCTGACAGCTCGCTCGTCAAATTAGGTACTTTGCGAAATGCCGTCTGTGCACTCTCCAGGTTAGACGTAATGACGCGCAACGTGTGATCCACAGCCTTTTCATTCTCTTGCAACTTATTGATCAAGCGTGCGTTCAACTTTTTCGCATTGGCATGCACGGCATCGACATCGTCCAGTACGACATCTACGCGGTCGATAGATGAATCGGCAAAATCCAAGCCTTTATCTACCATCTGTAATTTTGAATAAATTTCAGGAATGTCATATTCCAATTGATAAATTACATCTCGTAGTTTTTCGATATTCACTCGATTTCCTTCAAGTTCTACTCCGAGATGATTGAATACCTTGAGGACTGCTTCATTCGCTTGTTCGACGAATGTTTTGTCGATATTTTCTACAATAGCAGACGCACCTTTGCCCGCTACTTTCGGAGAAATCGCATTGATTTTTTCATTAATATAATAATCCAATGATGGCTTTTTCATATCATCGGTTACGATACTGCTTAAATTCTCTGAGAAGTCTTCCGGAATGATGATCGCAGCATAGTAATCACCGTGTTTCACGCCTTTTAACGCTTCATCTTTCGTTACAAACTGCCAGCCAAGATCGTCGTTCTTAGTCAGCGAGACGAGGACTTCATCCCCGACATTGAATTCCTTATCCTCGATTTTCGCACCTACGTCTTCACTGACGATCGCGACTTCTACGCCTTTCGTATTGGAGTAGGGATCCCACGAGGCGAGGATGTTCATCCAAGCATAAAGGGAAGGTAGAAACGCAATGGCCGCAATGACAATGAGCGCAGCTTTATTCTTGAAGATATTCCGGAGATCCCGTCTGACTATGAACCGAATTTTATTCATCTAGTATAAACCCTCACTCTATATTCCGTCATGCGCACGTCATACTAACAAACTGGAGAAAATTGTATGGTTCAACACGTCCGTGATTTGCTTCTCCGTCAGCTGGTCATCGTGCGTTTTCGACCAATCGTTAACTAGTGCTACATATGATTTGAATAAAAGATATGCAATTAACTCGCTATCACATGGCTTCAATTCACCTTTTGCGATACCGCGATCAATCTTTCCAGCAATGAAATTCACTATTTCCTTCTCAATAGTAGTTAACACATCTCCTACAGCAGGTGTGCGCAACTCTTTCTCTTCTTCTATCAGTTTAATGAATAACTGATGCGTCTCGCGAAATTTCAGCAACTGCATAATACGCGCATGGGCATTCTCTTGAAAAGACGCTCCTTCTATCGCTGTCCGTTCAGAAATATCTTTCATTTCTTCAACCATTTTCCACACAATCGAATGAAATAATTCCTCTTTGTTTGAGAAAAACGTATAGATTGTACCCTTCCCTACATTCGCAATCTTCGCTACCTGATCCATCGTCGTCGCTTTATAGCCAAACATCGAAAATGATTTTTCAGCCGCCAATATGATTTCTTCTCTGCGATCCATGATGACACTCCCTTTAAAAGTGACCGAAATACCATTCCGGTCTGTTAGTCATTATATTACATAGATGACCAATTAAATGCAAGAGGTTTGCGGATTGTTACTAGAATAATTACTAAATTGAAGTTGACTACTTTACTAGACTATGTAACGATAAGAGTTGGATAAACACTAGGGGTGCTTTTGCTGAGAAAGGCGTTCGCCTTAACCCTTGAACCTGCACTAGATAATGCTAGCGGAGGGAAGTGGACATATGACGGATTTTGTCCGTACTATGCAACCGCTTCGCACAGAGAAGTGGTTTTTTTGTGTGAATTTTTTGAAGAAATGAGAAGTGGTAAGAATATGGTGAATAAAGTTTTAGAGTTTATGAATGTCTCTTTTCATTATCAAGCAACGAAAGCTTCGAAACCAACTGTTATTTTCGATCAAGTTAACTGGCACGTTAAAGAAGGCGAATTCGTTAGCATCATTGGACCAAGCGGGTATGGTAAAAGCACGTTATTCCGACTCATCACCGGCCTTGAGAACCCTGACAGTGGGAAGATTTCATTGAACGGAGAAGTGGCAACGAAGCGGTTAGGCAAAGTCGGCTATATGCCGCAGCAAGACTTACTCATGCCATGGCGAACGATTCTAGAAAATGTTCAATTACCAGTAGAACTTCAAGGACATAAACCTTCTTCCGATGAAATCATCCAGTTACTCGCTGACTTCGGACTAGTTGGAGAAGAAAACGCCTACCCTGGAAACTTATCCGGTGGGATGCGACAACGTGTTTCCTTTTTGCGAACGATCCTGACTGGCTCAAATATTTTATTATTGGACGAGCCATTCAGCGCACTCGATGCGATCACGCGGCTGACGATGCAAGAGTGGTTGATCGATCAATGGCAGAAACTCGATAAAACCATTGTCTTCATCACACATGATATCGACGAAGCCTTATTTCTATCCGATCGCATCTTTGTACTTGCTGAAAAGCCGGTGCAGACAATTCGCGAAGTCGTCGTGCCTCTCAGCCGACCACGCACGACGCGGGACTTGGCACGACCCGAACTGATGGAACTGAAAGAGCAACTGATTAGCGAGCTTCGTTCGGAGGCGCGGCTATGAAGAAGATGACTTCGTATAGTTGGTCGATACTTTTCGTCGCAATCGTACTTAGCGTATGGGAAATCGCAGCACGTCTTTACGACAAAAGCTTCCTCTTCCCGTCCCCTTCAGCAATTCTGATCAGATTATGGGAGCTGAAAACGGAGCTGTTTATCCACCACTTACCTCCGACTGCTTTAACTATTTTGATCGGCTTATCGATTTCGATCATCATCGGATCCACACTGGCGATTGCGATGTATAGTAAGAAGCCAATTGAGCAAGCGTTTTACCCAATTCTCATCGCGTCGCAAACGATTCCTGTCATTGCGCTCGCACCGATTTTTGTCTTATGGTTCGGCTACAGCATTTGGAGTAAAGTCGCGGTCACCGTCCTCATTACATTTTTCCCGATAACCGTCAGCGTGTTCGACGGCTTACGCTCGTCGGATAAAAACTTACGCGAATTAATGCGGACAATGGGCGCATCTTCAAAAGATATCTTCTATAAATTAGACCTACCTTCCGCTTTGCCATCTTTCTTCTCCGGGCTCAAAGTGGCGGTTACACTTAGCGTAATCGGTGCGGCAATTGGAGAATGGCTAGGCGCTCAGGCAGGACTCGGGTATTTTAGCAGAAGAATGATGACGCAATTTGACAGTGCTGCCGTATTTGCACCGATTGTCTTGCTTTCTGCAGTAGGCATAATCTTCTTTCTACTCGTCGTCGTATTAGAAAAACACTTTTTACACTGGAGGAATCATCAATGAAAAAACATCTGTTTCTTAGCATCACGTTTCTTCTATTACTGCTAGCTGGATGTACGAATGATGCGCCCACTACAGAACAAAAAGAGACACCTAGCAATGAAATGAAAAAAGTTAGTATCATGCTCGACTGGTATCCGAATGCCGTACATAGTTATCTATATGTAGCGCAGGAAAAAGGCTATTTCAATGAAGAAAACGTGGAGGTAGACATTCAATTTCCTGCCAATCCGACCGATCCAATGAACTTAACTGCAGCTGGAAAAGTGACACTTGGACTGTATTACCAACCCGATGTCATTTTAGCGCAAGCAAATGAAGATATTCCGGTTAAAGCGATTGCCTCCATCGTGCGTGAGCCGCTTAATTACACCGTCATGCTGGAAGAAAGCTCGATTCAATCACCAAAAGATCTTGAAGGCAAAACAATTGGCTATCCTGGAATTCCACTGAACGAATCGTTGATTAAAACGATGGTGACGAATGACGGTGGCGATTATGACAAAGTGAATATGATCGACGTCGGATTTGAACTAGAATCGTCACTCGTTTCAAAACGCGTCGATGCCGTGACAGGAACATTCATTAACCACGAAGTGCCTGTCATGGACTCCAAAGGATTCAAAACACGCTACTTTAATCCAGTAGACTATGGTGTGCCGAATTATAGTGAAATCGTGTTATTGACGAGTGATGATACATGGAATAAAGAACAAGAGGCCATTCAAGCTTTCTGGCGAGCAGCACAAAAAGGCTATGAATTTATGGTAGAACAGCCAGAAGAAGCCCTCGACCTCTTGCTGAACAACCAAGATCAAGCAAACTTCCCGTTAGACAAAGCAATCGAAACGGAAAGCTTACAAATTCTATTGCCTAAGATGGATACAAAGGGTGAAGCATTTGGCGCGCTGGATGAAACATCGTGGGAAGATGTGCGGGACTGGCTCCATGAAATGGAAATGATCAAGACGAAACCTGAAGTGGACGATATGATCTTAGATATCAGTACGGGGGAAATGTTTTCTAAAATTACGAAATAAACTACTCAAAAGGCTATTGCGAGAGTCTCCATGACTGATCGCAATAGCCTTTTTCGATTGTATGTGATTAGTCAGGATATACGGTAAACTTCACAGCAAAGGACTTCTTCATTGCAATCCCATTTTTATTCTGCAACCCTTGATCCACCCGTAAATAATGAACTCCTGGCTGCCATTCTTTAGTTGGGGTAATGAATAATTGAGCATTATTTTTAGGATTCACTTGCGCTGTAAAACTCTCGATACGTTCTGTACTGTCTGGCGTACGGGTAATAAAAATATGTGAAGCCTGCTCTTTTCCAAGTGGCAATTCGCTTGTAAATTTGATTGTGAATACTTTATTCGGTAGTACCTCCAATTCTGGAAAATCACCGGTAAATTCATTAGGTGGAGCAGGTGTAGTGACAGCAGGCAGCGCGTTACTAAGTCGTTCTATATTGACTAAACCTGCACCGAAATAAATATCTTTACCTGGTGCCCCTAAGTCAGTCGCTGTCATTACAAGTAGCCGACTAATCTCAGCAGGCGTTGCTTCAGGTTTCAAAGACCTCACTAAAGCCGCGGCACCTGCTACCATAGGTCCTGAAAAAGAGGTTCCACTGACTGATAGATAGCTATTATTGATTGAAGTGGTATAGATTGCTGCGCCCGGAGCAACTAAGCTAACGTGAGAGTTATAGTTTGAAAAGGAAGCGCGCTGATTATCTCTTTCCGTTGCCCCAACTGAAATGACAGATGGATAAGACGCGGGAAACATGATGGCATTCCCCTTCGTTGCATCGTTTCCTGCTGACGCAACGACCGTGATACCCGATTCCACTGCACGCTGAATCGCCTTTTCCTCAAATTGGGAATATTGACTACCCCCGTAACTCATGTTAATCACATCGACTTGCTTTAGGATGGCATAATCAATTGCCTTGATACTATCCGAAACTTTACTAAGACCGTCCAGGTGCGAGATTTTCAACGGCAATACGTTGGTGTCATATCCTCCCGCAATTCCCACTCCCCCTAGATTATTCCCAGCCCTAGAGGCAATCACTCCCGCGATAGCCGTTCCATGACCGTTGACGTCTTGAACATTCGAATTATCTGCGTAGAAATTATAACCGCCTGGCTGAATTCGACCCTGTAAGTCTTCATGATACAAATCAATGCCAGAATCAATGACGGCGACGACAGTCTTTTTCTTTTGCTCTTGCACCCGAGACCACATCAACTGCGGCTTCACTTGTGGAATCCACCACTGCTTCACAAGAATAGGATCGTTGAATTGGACATGCGAATAACGTGCATGATTCGTTTCAACATGCAAGACGTTTGGATCTTCGAGAAGTTGTTCTTTCATCAACAGCATCTCAGCTGAATCTGTAAAACTCCATAACTCCACATCGTCCGTGATTGTTTCACGACTTTCTACACCGGGCAAGTTTCCGTCTACCGAAAATGCCTGGCGAGTTTCTTCATACTCCACCAATAACTCATGTGAAACGGCTTCTGCATTGACTGTCCCTTGAAATCCAAGTACCGCCAGCAAACCAATACATACCATCAAAAATATACGATGCTGTCCTTTCATTCGCGCCTCTTTTCTTCCCTGTCACACTTTAGCAATATGGGAATCTTTTAAACCATTATAACTTACCATTTACCATCTTCATACATCCTATACGTTATATAGGACTATTTTATATGACGAATCTTGAATAATCCACTTTCCTGCATATTCAGTGCCCCACTTCCTTTACGCCACAACCCTCCTTACATCTAGAATAATCCCGTCAGTCATAGTATAATCTTGACTACATTGGTATCTATACTCGCATTCAAAAGATAGAACCATAGCATGAAGTAGGAGAATTCACATGAAAAAATGTCCGATATGTAATGAACTGAATAGAAACCAGCAAGAGTACTGTACAAACTGCAAAACGTTTCTCGTATCACGCAATTTGAATAAAAAACGGTCGTTACTGAAAATCCCATTGTATCCGATTGTATTACTAGTTATTGTGCTAGTCGCGATTTCGAGCTATTACGCTATGGAAACGAAATACGGTCGAAAGGCAACAACAGAGCACTTCATTTCAGCGCTGATCGAGCAAGATCAAGACACATTGCATGAAATGATTATGCCGAAAGATAGTCGTATTTCGATTAACGCAGAAAGTATTCAAGCATTGCTTACGTTGGTTGAGAAAAATCCTTCCATCGTTCAAGTAATAGAAACCAATTTAAAAGCAAAGACCGACAACGGTATGTTCTCTATGCATGTAACAGGAAAGCGATTCGGCCTCTTCCCCCACTATACAATTAATCCGGCGGGCTATATTCTCAAAGTGAAATCTATCGGGGAGGAAACCGTACTATCGATCCACGATACAGAGATAGGCTATATTAAAAAAAGTAATGAACAAGCGGAATTTGGCCCGTATATGGCAGGGATTTATCCCATCAAAATGACGACAACTTTACAGGACGAAAGCGTACGTGAAGAAATTCAAGCGAACGTATTCGGCGCAAAGCAATCGGTTCATCTCGCTTTTGATTCCATCAAAGAATTGGCCATCGAAACCAACGTGGAAACTGACAATGATTTGCCAGTTGTACAAAACGACGTCGTGAAGGAAGAACCTGTCGAAACGGTTATTGTCAAAGAAGTAATTAAAGAAGTGCCTGCTAGCGGTTCAAATGATCATTTCATCATCTCGTACAGCGGTGACGTGTTCCTCGACAAATCCGATCTAAAAGGACTGTCAAAAGAGGAATTGCGTCTAGCCCGCAATGAAATCTATGCGCGGCACGGCTATGTATTCAAATCAAAAGAACTGCAAAACTACTTTGGCTCACAGTCTTGGTACGAACCGAATCCGTCTTTTGACGGAAAGATGACCAAGTGGGAGAAACATAATATTGAATTGATTCAATCACTGGAATAACAGAAGGAGCAATCCGCGAAGTCAGTTGACTTCGCGGATTGCTCCTGTTTTTTTGTGGTTTGGGTGGGTTGGCGCGGTGGGGACGTACAATAGCGCGGTCTGCTCTGACTTTAGCGCGGTGCGGACGCGCAATGGCGCGGTCTGCCCTGGCTTTAGCGCGGTGGGGACGCACAATGGCGCGGTACACCCTGACTTTAGCGCGGTGCGGACGCGCAATGGCGCGGTCTGCACTGACTTTAGCGCGGTGTGAACACGCAATGGCGCGGTCCACCCTGATTTTAGCGCGGTGCAGGCACGCAATAGCGCGGTCCACCCCAACATTAGCGCGGTGTGAACACGCAATAGCGCGGTCCGCCCTGACTTTAGCGCGGTGTGGGCGCACAATTGCGCGGTGTGGGCGCACAATTGCGCGGTCTGCCCTAACTTTAGCGCGATGCGGACACACAATAGCGCGGTCTGCCCTAACTTTGGCGCGATACGGGCACGCAATGGCGCGGTCCGCCCTGACTTTAGCGCGGTGTGGGCGCACAATTGCGCGGTCCGCCCTAGCTTTAGCGCCGTATTCACACACAATAGCGCGGTCCGCCCTGACTTTGGCGCGGTGAGGACGCACAATTGCGCGGTCCGCCCCAACTTTAGCGCGGTGTGAACACACAATAGCGCGGTCCACCCCAACTTTAGCGCTGTGCCGACACACAATAGCGCGGCACTCACACTCAATCCCCTAACCCAAAACCAACTCAGCTAGCTGCCTCGTCTTCCTCTCCACTCTCACCATCCACTACCAACTTCTTCATAGCCCTCGCTTCATAAGTCACCCAATCTTCATTCGACTTATGAATCAATTCATCTAGAATCGACACAGCTTGAGTCTCTTTGCCAAGCTGCCACAAAGCGCGGCTTTCTTGAAGACGGATGCCTTCTCGATAAGGTGATTCCTGATAATTCACATCTTTTTCTTGACGGAAAGCCTTCGCGATCTCCACTACATCTTCATATTTCTGCTCGCGCAAATAACTCGAAGCGAGGAAGTACGAGGCATCATCGGTGAAGTAATCACTTTCTTCCGTACGCACAGCATATTCCAAATACACAACTGCTGCTGGAAAGTCTTCTTTTAAAAATTGCCTGTAGCCTTCATTATAGTACGTTTTCGCCGCTTCATTTGAAACGAATTCAAGCGTGGCTTCCTTTTTAGGTTTTGTGACTACCTTTTCAACCGGCTTGTCTTTCTTCGGCACAGTCTCTGAAATAACAGGCTTTTTCGCCGGTGCTGGAGTTGGCGACTCCGTAGCGGTTTCAGGTTGTGCTAGAAGATTGGCTAGTAGCCAGACGACGGATACCAAGAGGACAGTCGCAACACTAGCAAGGAATACTACCGCCTCTTTTTTCAGCTTGCGCTTTCGCTTAGGCTTTGGAACCGGGCGTGGGATATCTGGACGCGGAGGTTCTGCCGCCACGACACGTTTAATTGTCGAATCATCGAGCGCATACAAAGGTAACCCCGCCGTATAGCGAGATAATGTGCCGCTTTCATAACGTGCCAACAAGATCGTTTTCATACGATATAATTCAATCGGGATGGGCAATTTTCCTGCTAGTTGCATCGCGTGATCTATGATATGTAATGCTTTTTCGCCAAATCCTAGCTGAATTTCCGATACTGCATCGTTATATTTAGCGATGATCTGCGTGTACGTATCCCAATTGTCGGTAATCGTTTGTTGTAACTTGACGGCATGTAGCTCATCGCTATCTAGTTCCTTCAAGTAGGCCAATGCCACATGCAAATTTCCGACCTTGCTCTCAAGCAATGCTTTATGCCACAGAATCTGCTTGCGGCTCACATTTAGCTTTTCCAGTTCACGTATCGTATCAAGCGCTAATGTATAACGTTTCTGTCGTATTTCTTGTTGCATTTGTTGAACTAACATGGGAACGTTAGTGAATGAACTCATTGAATCACCTCCACCTACTAAACGGGCTTGCGTAGTGACTCACCCATTGATCAATTGTTATGCTCGTCATACACGTTCCCCCTTTTACGAAACCGTTTTCACTAGTGCATCTTGAATGACTTGACCTTCGATTGAAAAGGCTCTGCGGAATACAGCCGCCACTTTAAAACGCTCAATCCCTTGCGCTTCTTCTTCGGGGATTGTGCCAACCGCTTCCATATAGCTTTCATCGAAATACTCATCGTACACCGGCAGCTCTGTTATGCCGATTTCTTCCAGTAATAAATGCGCTTGATCCAACACTGCATCCAACTGTGCGATCAAATCGACCGATTCGGGATCAACCGTTTGACGTACATCTTCAAATAAACTAAAGATCTGCACTGCACGTTTAGCCATTTGAACACGGTCTTCCTGTGCTTCATCTTGCAAACGCGTGATTGCCTCGTCTACGGGCAAAACGGCTTGATTGCTCTCAAACAATTCTTCTAGAGAGCGGAAACTCGTCGAGGTAAATTGCTGAAATTGCTTTAAATCTTCTTGCGTGACAGGCTTCTCGATAGGATCTACTTCGAAATCATCAATCGTAATTTTCTCCAACTGTAATAATTCTTTGTCTAGTATACGCTGTAACTCTTCCGGCCTGTTATTCGCGGACTCATGTATAGTACTCATCGAATTCCCCTTTTCAGAAAACATATGTAATGCATAAATCAAGCAAGAAAAGCCCAGTTTACTCTTAGGCTATTATACTGATAAGATAGCACTTTTTGGTGGCTAACACAATACTGGGCGATGAATTGTCGAAGGAATGAGGCGACTTCCGTACACTTGTAGACGCATTGTTGCACGAAGTGTCATTGATAGACAAAACAATCATCTAAAAAACTAAAGGTTGCTATTTCTTCAGATACCAAGTACAGTAGGGGTAATTAAACTTTCACTTATTTCGATAATTCGGAAATAAGGATAGAGGCGCAAAAACCATTAGTACGCAATTAGAGGATCATGAGGTCCTGTGAAGATTGTGGAAAGGGGAATTTGCCGAAGCGGCGAGACTCTCATGACCTCCAAGCTGATTCTGGACTGAACAAGTGCAGGATTGTCATATGGGAAACTGTATGGTGGGCTATCTCGTGCAAAGAAATAATTCATTATTTCAACGCAACAGCGAGCCCTCGTTGTTGCTTTTTGCGTTCAATTATATCGCCCCCACCTCTATGTTTTTTAATAAAATGATAGGATGTGGAGAATAATGAATTTCGGATCAATTATGACAGCGATGGTAACTCCGTTTGATGAAAGAGGAGACATCGATTACCCAGCAACAAAAACCTTAATCAATCACTTACTAGCCAATGGAACAGACGCACTAGTTGTCGCAGGTACGACAGGAGAATCCCCTACTCTTACCGCACAAGAGAAAGTGGATCTATTCAAATTCACCGTGCAAACAGTTGCAGGACGTGCCCCGGTTATTGCAGGTACAGGAACGAACAGCACAAGAGAATCCATTGATTTGACGATCCAAGCAGAAGAAGCTGGCGTCGACGGAATCATGCTCGTCGTCCCGTACTATAATAAGCCTTGTCAAGAAGGGTTGTACCAACACTTCAAGACGGTTGCCCAAACGACTACATTACCGATCATGCTTTACAACATCCCGGGACGTAGCGCTGTGAACATGTTGCCGGAAACGATTATCCGATTGGCTAACAACGTATCGAATATTACTTCTGTCAAAGAAGCGAGTGGGGATCTAGAAGCCGTTGCGGCGATTATCGAACATACCGGAGATGACTTCTTTGTCTACACAGGTGATGACGCGTCTACACTTCCTGTACTAGCTATTGGTGGCACAGGCATCGTGTCGGTTTCTGCCCATATTATAGGAAATGAAATGGCGGAAATGGTGCGCCACTTTAAAACTGGCAATACAAAGCAAGCCGCTACCATCTACCGTGGCCTATTGCCGATCATGCAAGCAATGTTTGCTGCACCGAACCCTTCCCCAACGAAAGCTGCGTTGAACTTGATGGGCGTACCGGTTGGTGGCGTTCGTTTGCCTATGATTGCATTGCCTGACGAACAGGTAGAATCATTGAAAGACCTTCTAGCGCTTCGAAACCAAACTGCAATCGGTCTTTGATTGATATAGAGAAACTACATTAAGCTGTTGCGAGACGACTATGTCATTTGGTCGTCTTGCAGCAGCTTTTTGGGTACCAGGTCCCCACACAACTTTCGCACAATTTGGGGATGGTACCAGGTCCCCACAAAATTCTCACACAATTCAAATTCAAAAAATATAGAAATTGAAATCATCTACTGTAATAGCGGCAAAGATTCAATTCTTCAAACTTAAAATAGGACTCGTATGCACTTTCTGTTTTCCAAAATTCAATAATGCCCTTTTGACCAAAATGAAACTTCTCCTCTATACTCAATAGATTCACAAACAAATAGGAGGAGAGATCAATGGCAAGACGTAAACGGAATTGGCGGCCAAGTGTATACTACCATGTCGTTATGCGCGGCAACAACAGACAGAATATCTACTCTACCGAAGAGGATATGCTACATCTGATGCGCTGCATAGGCCATGCATCGATCGATTATCATTTTACTGTTGTTGCATTCTGTATCATGACAAATCATTATCACATTCTAATTCAATCTGAAGACAACCTATCCAAAATCATGCGGCATATCAATCGGAAATACAGCGATTATTACTCTAAACGTTACGACTATGTTGGACAGCTTTATCAAGGTCGATATTATTCTAAGGAAGTAAAATCTACTTATGCAATGCTGGCCGTAAGCCGCTATATTCACCGAAATCCGATTGCAACAAAAACACCTATGGTTAAACATTTGGGTGAATACCCATTCAGTACATTCCCCTACTACCATTCTTCTACTCCGTCACCTTATCCTTATCTAGATATATCAAAACTTCCACACTTCCTACCTCCACCATTCGAGAAAACCACAGAAGCCTACGTTACCTATTGTTTGATGGGAACAGAAGAGCTATTAAACATCTACACTAGTCAGGACATTCTAGAAGTGCCTACGTAACTCTATCAACAAAAATTCTGATACAACAGCATTTAAAAAGACTTCTAACCCATTGGTCAAGAAGTCTTTTTGGCAATAATTAAACAATTGTCTGAATAGTTCCTGAATTGTGTGGGGACCTGGTACGCCCCCCATGGTGCATAATTGTCTGAATAGTTCTCAAATTGTGTGGGGACCTGGTACGCTCTCAAGGACCTGGTACACCCCCACAAATCAATAAATCCCCATAATCCCAAGCGCAATCGCCGGGATCAATGACAACATCGGGAAGACAATCGCAATGACACCCATCTCTCTATACGATTCCTTATGCGTCATGCCTGTCACAATCAATATTGTCAAAATTGCTCCGTTGTGGGGAAGGGAATCCAATCCCCCTGAAGCAATAGATGCAATGCGGTGAAAGGCTTCAGGTGCTGGACCCGTAGTGGTCGCAACCTCATAGTAATGCGAGCCTAGCGCTTCTAATGTAATCCCCAAACCTCCAGAAGCCGACCCCGTCGCTCCAGCCAAAACATTTACCGCAATAGCTTCAGAGATTAACGGATTCGCATTGATCCCTAAAATTGCGTCGCTTAACTTTTCAAAGCCTGGAACCGATCGGACGATTGTCCCAAATCCTACTGCAGCACTCGTGTTGATCATCGCCATGACCGAATCGCTGGCGCCACTGTTGATTGCTTTTGTGAAGCCTTTGAATTCTCTAATAGAAATGAGCAAAATGAGAATAATTCCCGTTGTTAACGCTATGACAATATCCCACTTTAAAAAGTTCAATGTACTAATGACAGCCAGTAAAGGTAGTAATGAAAGAATGATATGTGGATACTTCGTGCGTGGTTTTGCATTCAAATCCTCTTTACGTTCTTCGAAGACTTCCCCTGCTTCCCTTAACACGTGTACTCTATGATTCAAATACACGATCGAGCAGATAATCATGAATGCGGATGAAACAAGTCCAATAATCGGAGCGGCTGCCGCTGTCGTATGAAAGTACTGTGTCGGAATTAGATTTTGGATTTGCGGCGTACCCGGTAGTGCCGTCATGGCGAATGTCATCATCCCCGCCACAATCGTTCCTGGAAGAAGACGTCTGCTTATATTCGCTTCACGAAACATATTAAGTGCCAATGGATAGACCGCGAACACGACAACGAACACACTCACGCCACCGTAAGCTAAAACACTTGCTGCCACTATGACCCCAATGACGGCACGCTCTTTACCAAAAACGCGGGATATTCCGATAGCTACTGAGTGGGCCATTCCACTATACTCCATCAACTTCCCGAAAATCGCCCCTAGCAAAAATACCGGAAACCATTGCTTAGCAAAGTTTACGAAACCTGTCATATAAGTGTCTGTATAGGCGTCAAGCAAATTCAATCCACCGAACAACGCAACGATTCCTGCACAAATAGGTGCAATCCAAATGATCGACCAACCTCTATATGCTAATACCATCAGTAACACTAAGCCTATAAATATCCCTAGCATACTACCCCTCCTCCAACTGGCAATGTACGACGTAAAGTGAAACTGCTTTAGTATAGAAAAATAGCAGGATCGGAGTTAACTAGTCACTACGATCCTGCTTATGGTTAATCAGCTACTTGGGAAATCGAAATCGGTTTGGCTTTCTTCATTGTAGGCAGTGTCGAACCATCTCTCGGACACCGTTTTCGTTTTCGTGAAGAAACGAACCGTATCAGGACCGAACATTTGCCCTTCTCCAAATCTAGAGCGTTTCCACCCACCGAAGTTATGGTAGCCAACCGGAATCGGAATTGGCACATTCACTCCGACCATTCCCACTTCAATTTGATCGGTAAACGTTCGTGCGGCATTACCACTGTCAGTAAAGATTGTCACGCCGTTTCCGTACTCATGTTCATTGATCAAATCGATTGCTTCTTCGAGCGTATCCACTCTCACTACAATGCGTGCAGGGCCGAACACTTCTTCTTTATAGACATTCATATCTGTCGTCACATGATCGAGCAATGTCGGCGCTAAGTAATAGCCATCTTCATTCGCCACGTTAGGGTTTCGTCCGTCCGCTACGAGAACGGCTCCTTCTTCTACCGCCAAATCAATGGAATTTACAACGCTCGCTTTTGCTTCTGCACTGATCAATGGGCCGAAGTCTGCTTCATTGTCATCGAACTTTCCGACTTTCAGCTCGTTTACTTTTTCTGCAAGCTTTGCAACGAACGCGTCAGCTGTTTTCTCCCCGACAGGAATGGCAGTAGAGATTGCCATACATCTTTGTGATGCGGCACCGTATGCTGCGCCGAGGAATGAATTCACCGCTGTATCAATATCTGCATCCGGCATGATGACCATATTATTCTTTCCGCCACCAAATGCCTGTACACGCTTATGATGTTTCGTTCCTTTTTCATAAACCGCTTCGGCTACTCTCGTCGAACCGACAAAACTCACAGCCTTTACGTCTTCGTTCGTAAGCAATGCATCCACAGCTTCTTTATCGCCATTGACCACATTCCAAACACCCGCTGGTAATCCTGCTTTTGACCAAAGCTCTGACAGAATCAATGCAGAATGAGGAACTTTTTCTGAAGGTTTCAGAATCATAGCGTTCCCTACCGCTACTGCCATCGTACTCATCGCAACCGGTACCATGACTGGGAAGTTAAATGGTGAAATACATGTCACGACACCTAAAGGCTTATGCATCGAATAGGAGTTGATCTCGCCTCCCACATCCACGGAATGCTCACCTTTTAATAGGTGTGGAGCGCCAAGCGCAAAATCCACCGACTCAATCCCGCGTGTGATTTCACCTGTTGCATCGGAGAGCGTTTTTCCGTTCTCTTCACCTATCGCATAGGCTAGTCTATCTGTGTTTTCTAGAAGTAACGCACGGAACTTATGAAGGACTTCCATTCGTTTGCCAACCGAAACCTTCGACCAATGAGTAAACCCTTCTTTCGCTAGCTTCACCACTTCATTCACTTCTTCTGTGGATGCGAGTGGTACTTGTGCAATCTTCTCTCCAGTAGACGGATTAAATACATCTCCAAACCGTCCGCTTTTACCTTCTACTTCTTCTCCATTAATAAAATGAGTTAATGTCTGTACGTCTGTTTTTTGCATAGGTCCATTCCTCCCAATTTATAGTAAATTTTCTTATACGTTTTGCTTTTGCTTATTCAACTTATCTTGGATCATCAAATACGAAGAAGACATATCTTCATGCGCATGCCCCTTTTCTACTTCCGCTTCATAATACTCAATAAGTTGCGACGCAATCGGTAGCTCCCCGTCCAGAGAATCCGATACGTGTTTCGCAAGCTTCAAATCTTTTAATAGTAATGAAGTCGTGAATGCACCTTTCGTATACTCATCCTGTGAAATATACGTCTTGTAGTTCCGTGTAAGAATGGTACTGGCGCCCGAGCTGACATTGACGATGTCATAGACGATGTCCTGATCCACACCCGCGAGCCTCGCAAGTGAAAGCGCTTCCGCAACGGCTTGATTATGGATACCGGCCATCATATTATTGATGAGCTTCACAATAGTACCCACACCCGGATCGTTCCCTACATGGAAGACGTTCGACCCAATAGCCTCTAAATAAGGCAGTATCGATTCAAACGTATCTTTTTCACCCCCGACCATGATCGATAACGAAGCGTTCTCCGCTCCACTGACACTACCGCTAACCGGAGCGCCTAGATATTCAAGACCCTGTTTCAGCGCCTCTTGCTCAATCTTTCTGTTCAGTTCAGGTGAAATCGTACTCAAATCCACTAATACCAATGGCTTGGTACTTTTATGAACAATTCCGTCCTCCCCTAAATACACACTTTCCGCAATAGCAGGAGTAGGTAAACTAGTGAAAACCAGATCTACTTCTTCTAGCAGCGAAGCAGTCGTCATCCCTACATGCCCACCCAGTTCTGCAAATCGTTTTTCGGATTCCTTATTGATATCCAAAGCAAATATCGTGTAGCCATGCCTCAATAAATTCTTCGCCATCGGAAAACCCATATTCCCGAGACCGATAAACCCAATCTTTTTTCCGTTCGCCATACATACTCCCCCTTTTTTGATCGCTCATAAAATGAAAGCGTTGTCATTTATCATGAAAATTAAAAACCAAACTACCAAGCTTTGAACCAATGAAAATAGGAACGTATTTATTTCACATACCGTAGTCACATACTATGGTCACTCAATAATAAATAGTATTGTCTAAATAGTCAACTAATTTATTTAATTTTATGAAATATGCTATCATGGTACAGAGTGAACAAGCATCGTAGAGGAGGAATCGAGTATGACAGAACTTACTTCTAGACAGATAAAAGCGCTAGAAACTAAACAAAACCTCCTTGAAAAAGGCTTGGAGCTTTTCCATGAGAAAGGTTTTGATAACGTAACCGTTGAGAGCATTGCGAAAGCATGTAGTGTCTCAAAGGGAGCATTCTATGTCCACTATAGTTCGAAATATGATATTTTCTTGGAGAAATTTAAAGACATTGATGAATTCTATTTATCCTTTATCCCGAGCATTCCAACGGATATAAGCGCTTCAGAAAAAATCCTTCTTTTTTATAAAGGGCAAATGACGTATTTACGAGACGTATTGGGAAAAGACTTTGTCCATACCATTTACACAAGCGCACTAGCCTTAACAATGAATGAGGATCACTATTTAACTAATCAAAATCGACAACTTTACCAAATCATTCATTCGTATGTGGAAGAAGGAATCGAGCGTAAGGAATTTAAACAAGAGTTCTCGGCTGATTATATATCGATGCTCATCACACGTTGCATGCGTGGGACAATTTATGATTGGATTATTTTTAGAAAACGATTGGATCCTGTCGTAGAAATTCACCATATGACTTCTATTGTTTTGGATGGGTTGAAGGTTAAATAGTGTACTAACCCCTACCGGTCATACGATGTAGTTCTCTGATGATATAAAACACCTTCTTCCCTTTTGAAAGAAAGAAGGTGTTTTGCATACTGTAGTATTTTTCACGTAACGTGTACTAATCTGTAATCCTCCCACGTATAGATAGTCCGTAAGAGAAAAAGGGAGGAATCATTCATGAAACCAGCAATTCAAAACAGTAACGCAAGAGGGACTACAAAACAGACCACAATGAAAGCAGCGATCGTTAAAGAATTCCAGACAAAGTTGCAGATTGAAGACACACAAAAACCAACACCTGGCGCGGGTCAGGCATTAGTCAAACTAGAGGCATGCGGCGTCTGTCATACAGACTTACACGCAATCAACGGTGACTGGCCTGTCAAACCGAAACTTCCTCTCATTCCAGGTCATGAAGGCGTAGGAATTGTTGAAGCTATTGGACCGAACGTCACGGCTGTAAAAGTCGGAGATCGTGTCGGGATACCTTGGCTCTACTCTGCATGCGGTGAATGTGATTATTGTCTACAAGGGAAAGAAACTTTGTGCCACAATCAAGAAAACGGTGGCTATTCAGTGGACGGTGGATACGCGGAGTATTGCCTCGCAGCAGCGGATTATGTCGCGAAAATTCCAGAAAACCTTAGTTCTGTTGAAGCTGCACCTATCCTCTGCGCAGGTGTGACAACATATAAAGCGTTGAAAGTATCCGGTGCAAAACCAGGAGACTGGGTCGCGATTTACGGCATCGGCGGATTGGGCCACGTAGCGCTCCAGTATGCGAAAGCTATGGGATTCAATGTAGTGGCAGTAGATATTGCGGATGAAAAGTTAGAGCTTGCGAAGAAACTCGGCGCTGACATTACAGTGAACGGCAAAAAGGAAGATCCTGCCGAAGCGATCCAAAAACAAATCGGCGGCGTACAGGCGGCTATTAGCGTAGCCGTTGCCCAAGTACCTTTCGAGCAAGCGTATCGTTCCGTCAAACGTGGCGGCACATTGGTCGCTGTCGGCTTGCCACATGAAGATTTACCTATCCCTATTTTCAATACGGTATTAAACGGAATCACAGTAAAAGGTTCCATCGTAGGCACACGAATCGACATGAAAGAAGCGCTTGATTTTGCAGCGCGCGGAAAAGTGAAAGCACAGATTGAAACGGCTCCCCTTTCTGATGTAAATGCCATTCTTGAAAAGATGGAAAAAGGTCAGATCAATGGCCGTATTGTGTTGACGTTTGATTGAATGTAAGTAAATTCGGCACCACATAATTGCATATCGAGAGCATCACAACGAGGCTTCCCGTCAGTTAATCGATGGGAAGCCTCGTTTTTTATAAATGATGTGGTTGGTCGAATCGCACGTTCTATATATAAACATTCTTTTATTATCGCAAACTGAGTGTATTGCATTACATCGCCTTGCTGAACGCGACATATAGTACAGCAAGGAGGTGAAATATATGTCGAAATGTGCAAAACTAAGCAATGAATGGCTTTTCTTCTTCGGGATTTTAGCCGGATATGCTTTGCTCGGTTTATTTTTAATCGTTCCGGGCTTATTGGCAACTCTCGCTGGAAGCTTATTGTTGTTTGCTCTTGCTGTGATTTTGGTGATCACTATCGTCTTGTTCGCCTTGGCGATCATATTCAAAGGCCTTTCCAGGCTGTTTCATATTCGTAAACACAAATAAGAGAACAACCGTCACTTTAGTAGTGGCGGTTGTTTATACATAGACAATAAAATGAATTGGTACCGGTTTCGAATTTTGCAGACTTTTCAGTATTCATGCTATAGTATTCTAGTACGGAAAAGTCAGAAAACTTTTTCGTGCACACAATGCATCACAATTCTTACTATCAGACAGGGGGATTCAATGAAAATCAAATCATGGGCAGCACTACTTTTTGCATTCTTTTTAAGTGTGGCGGTTGCTACAACAGGATTCGCGGCACAACCGGCCGAAGGGTATGACCCGGAAGACGGCATCTATGTAAAAGCGGAAAGTGAGTACTATTATAAAGGACGCTACTCTAACGGGCGTGTCTTTCCCGAATATCTGGCAAAGGCATTGACCGGAGAGTATGACAACTTGACAAACTATGCAGTTGGCGGTGCTTTTTCAGGCGTCCTATTTGGAACAGAAGGCAGCGAAGATGAACGTTCCAACTATTCCACTTTCCTAAAAGGCTGGAGCGCTGACCAGCAAGTGAAGACGTTTCTCGCGGAACATAACGGGAAAATCGATCCAGACGCTCTGTATATCATCAGCGTAGGTGGAAATGATGGCTATGCAGTAGAAGATCTTGGCGTAGATCGCACCGCAGAACATGCCAGCGACTATTCCTTGAAAATGGTGCAAAATCTACTAGAAGGCGGTGCGAAATACATACTGCTACCTAACCGCTATGAAGATGACCGCAAAGAGTTGACCGATTTTGAAGACATAAGAAATCAACAAACCGTCCAAAAAATCAATGACTATCTAGCGTCAGATTCTACGCCAGACGATGTCCATGTTCTATATGGACATAATCAGCAACTCAAGGAAAACATCGACGAACAAGGTTTCGAAAAATTCGGCTACAAAAGTATGGGCTTCTATTTAATTTCTGACTGGGTCCCAGCATATGGCTACGCAGTGGCTTCTGAAGATAATAGCGATGTGTTCCCGACTACAAAAGAAGAGGAAAAATACGGCGGCTATGGTCTCTACTCTACCGATAGCAAATACTACACGCCTGAAACTGCAGGATTTGAGCCAAATGATTTTTACTTGTATGACGAATATCACGTAAGCAACAAAACGCACCGCCACATGGCAGCCTATCTATTAAATACAGATATAGAAACCGAAGACGGCCAGTTCAAAAATATATACAACGGAGAACCGAACCCATTTGCCGAAGCCATTGCAGATGAGACGATCCCGTCCGACTATTCAACGATCTATACATTCGGCGACAGCAGTATTGATTCCGGTCGTGGTCTCAGCATAACGACGGAACTTGTAAACAATCGCGACAAACAAACTACAAGTGAAAAAACACAACAGCCAAGCTCGTTAGACTATACTGTAAAACGAGGCGACAATCTGTGGATGATCGTCAAAACGCACTATCCTAACAAGCAGACGAACACAGAAATTTCACGGCAAGTTCAAGCGGTATACTCTGCAAACAAAAATCAAATTACACATCCCGATTTGATTTATCCGGACCAAAACTTCCTTCTTCCGGCTGCCAACGACTAATGAATCGGCCGTGATAATTTGGTAACTAGTATAAAACACAAAAAGGTTTTCTGATCCTATCCATGATCGGAAAACCTTTTATTTATATAGAGACCAGTATCACTTCCACATGACACGATAGACGATTCACATGGGATTATGTGGTGAACTGTTACCTTCTTTGAAACATCGCTACTGCTTTATCTCTCACAAGCAATCCCGTCTTTATCTCGATCAAGTTTTGTGTGTGAGTTATATATACTAGCCGCGACAGTAGGCTTCAGTTTAGTCTTACCACCTTTATTTTTCACACTAGCATTCTTTGCAACGCCGCCAGGATATGCTTTATTCAACTCCGTACAATTCTTAAACTTCGCTGCTGCCGCTTCGGTTGATTGGACCGGCAGTAAAACAATACTGCACGCTAGTAGTGCCGGTACAACTTTCTTCGTAAATTTCATCATAATCTCTTCTCCCCTTTGTCCCACTCTCATTTTTACAACTTGTACTGATACATCGCCAGTGACAGTTATACTCTTTCAATAAGACGCTAGCAATATACCATCACTCTCATTAAGACTCACAACTAAACAGATTCCTTTTAACAAATCTTTATTCGAAACTCTCACCGGTATTCTTTTTTCTTTTATTTTACAGTAAGAAATATTTTTTACTAGTCTATTTTAACTATCGGATAGATTATTAATACTTTTCAGAATAAAGGGTAATAAAATGATAATATCTCAGACTGTTCTCATCATAGAGTGTGAATATACTAGTTATTGGAGACTGCATGGCGTGGAACTTGGTACCTCTTTACCACTCAATAATCAGTAATAGACAACTCCGACTTAAACAGATTATTTTTGTGACCACGCAGAAAGATAAAAAATTTTTGTAAAAAAGCCTTCCAAATTGTTTTTGCGATTGGAAAGCTTTACTCACTAACTATATTTCATTGTATAATTCATTCCAATGATTGTATTAAAGTGACATTATGTTGTTCGATATCAGTTAGTTCGGAATGGTATGAGGGATCTGGCTTGTACCATGTCTGGGAATTGAAATATTTCTGCAAGTCTTCAGATTTGAAAATATAACCATGTCTCGCGTAAATTTCATTTCGTGCTATCCGCAAATCTGACTTCGAAAAGCCATAGAGCTGTGTTTCCACCAGTTTGCTATGTTGACTATCTGCTAGAATGAAATAGTCGTAGGCGTCCTGAGAATCCACAGGCAACTCCTCATCTTGGAGATCTAAAAATACCTGATCGTCAGATATATTATCCTCTTGCCATTCATAATTCCCCTTATTATCTCCCCAGTCATTCAGAATATAAATAAGTGGAACTATTCCGACGGCTAACAGCCCAACAAATAGAACTATTTTCTTCTTCCTTTTCACTTTAGGGTTTGACCTAACTTTCAACTTTTTTAAATGATCTTCGCGTACATGTGCACTGACATTCGCTACAGTCTTTTTAGGTTTCACTTTAGATGTGATGGGTAATTTGTTTTCCATTGGACTTTTCTTCATTTCATTATCTAGGACCAAAATGTCAATTAACCGGTCAAAACTCTCTCCTGAAAAGTAGTCTGATACCCTACTTCGATTGAACTTTCTAGATTTCATCATCCACCTATAGAATCCACTCGACTCTCCAGCATAAAAAAAGTGTTTAGCTAGAAACTTATTCTTCCATTCTTCTTCCCACTCAAGAACTTCAGCACGACGTAAAAACTGTTCTTTGGAGATTCCGTTAAATAGGACACTAGATGAAATTAACTGATGAGGATCTTGTTTGATTGAATTGGAAAGATGTGATGAAAGTGTGCTTTTTAGTTCACTACGATAATTTTCGGCTTGCTTACGCGGATTCTGCAGACCACTTTTAGTTAATATATTCCCATTTGGAAAAAATCGTTCTATAAATCTTTCATTCCACGTTTTTACTTCCAAAAACATAAAGCCGATATTTTCATCTATAACTAGGATATCCGCTTCATAGTGAATTAATATTGGATTGTGAATTACATGAGTATGACTAGGCAACTGTTCTTGTAGCATAAGTAAAATATCTTTTTCTCCAAGCAATCCTTTTTTGGCATTGGTATTGGTTTCATTTAGAATCATGCGCTCCAATTGCTCAATTCCATAGATATTCGCCATTGTGTTTCACCCCTGTCATTTCATATAAAGATTGACGAGTGCATAACAGCGTTCTTTAGTTAGATCTGCGGATGTACTTGTATACGTGAGCGGTTCAAAACTTCCACCCGCAAATTCTGCTGCATTGATACTAGCAGTGTGATCGCGATATTTTATCCATTCACGTTGCTTTATACGCAATTGTTCCATATCCTGGGCAGATAACTGTTTCTTCAGTACGCCATAGATCTCATTTAGCGCATTATCCCATCTAGTATAACGCTCGTTTTCCGCCTGGGACATTTCAGACGTGATTCCATTCACAAATAAATAATTCAGATCTGCCAACCCTGCTTCAATTGAATCCAGCTTATTACGATACTGTTGCTGCAGACCTGAGTGTTTCGGTATCACGTCCAGTTGAAGCGCAGTACTTTTATCTTGCTGAACGATTGGAGGTTCTACAACTATAGGAGGGGCTTGTTGTTTTTTCAGTTCGTCATCCAAGCGCTTCTCCAAACTAGCCAGCTTTTCACTGAATTCTTCCACTGAAGACTGACCTTTGCGAAGCTCTTCTATTGTTTTTTGCGCTTCCTCAAGTTCACCCGCCTCTACAGATGTCTCGATATCTTGTAGATGTGTCGCCACTTTTGCAGAGACTTCTTGATTAGTCTTCAGCGTGTCGACCATATCTTCCAACGATTTACGAAGTCCAATAGCCAACTTCTCTTGGTTAAGCATCCCTTCAGCCTTTTCTAAAGCGCCATCCCAGTCCCTATCTTTCATTTCCTGCTTCACTAAATGAAATCCGTTCAAATCCTTTTTCATCGTAAATGCCTCTTGGTCATTCGGCTTCTCATCCAATGCCAACTCAACTGATGATAATGCTTTATCATATTCACCATTCGCTAGCGCTAGCTTACCTTGCTCCATCGCTTTATCGAACGTTCCATTCGAACATCCAGTTAATAGGAAAATGAGTAATAAAATAACGCCTGTTTTTTTCATCATCTATCTACTTCCTTTCCAGACATTACTATAAAAAATACACTGGTCTATTCAACATTCATCAGTTTCTAGATAACAGTAGTACATAATTCTTTTCATTTATTTCATTAGTTTTTTCATTTCAGTTATATTATACCATTACAACAAGATAGTTAACTAAATTTTCTGTATCATTTTCGTTTATACACAATAAAAAACAACAAATGAGGTCCTCGGCTGATTACTTAGTTAAGTAACTCTTTTGTTGTCAATCTGTTAAGTTCTCTGATTTACGTAGCGAGTCGATATCTTTTTATGGATGACACAATACATCGGATGCATAAATTCAACAAAACGTGTGCCAAGAGCATCTCCATAAAGCGCACTGGAATCGCAGACTTCTGGCTGAAAACCTACTACTGATAACGTGCCACAGCACACAACTACATCGCGATTAATCAATTCAACCTCTTTCATCCACAATTCTTTTGAATACTCGACTTGTTTTGAAATATCTTCCATATCACTACTTCCACTGCCACCACTCTTCTTTAGACTGGTGATAGCAATACCCGACAATCCCACCCTACAATCCAAACGTAATCCGATTCCGTCCATTATCTTTTGAATTATACAATGCCCAATCCGCCCTAGACTGCAAGGAATTCTCTGTATCTCCTGGCATTTTGGTCGCTACCCCAATACTGACGGTAACACCATAAGTATTCCAGTCTGCATTCTCGACTCGGCAACGAATTCTCTCCGCTATTTCTAAAGCTTCCACTTTCCCTGTTGCTGGGAGGACTACAGCAAATTCTTCTCCCCCGTAACGAGCAGCCACATCTTCATTTCTGGATTCTTCCCTCAACAAGTTTCCCAACTTCTGCAATATGCTGTCGCCCGTCAAATGACCATATGTATCATTGACTTTTTTAAAAAAGTCTATATCGATCAACAGAAAAGAAAGAGTCAAAGACTGTTCGGTATGTGGCGTGAAATAAGAAGAAAGACAGTCTTGTAGATAGTGGCGGTTCCTGAGACCTGTAAGTCCATCCGTATTGGCCATCTCGAGAAGTGTCTCATTTACCGCCAATAACTTTTTCTGCTTTGACTCCAACTCGATCTGTAAGCGCTCCAACTCTGCTATTTGCTTCACTTTCAGCAAATTGCGTGTCTCTGTTTCTTTTTTTGCCGCCAGAATCACTTCTTCATACTCAATTCTATTTTTCATGCGCAGACATGCACAGTCATTGAACACCTTTCCATCACGTTCATGACGCAATGCGTTCAATAGCACGGATATTTCCTGACCATCTTTGGACTTAAATGAAAAAAACATCTCTTCTACTTTATTTTGCAATCGAATCATCGGAAAAAAGTACAGCTGGTAAAAAGACCGGCTTGCGTTCGGCAATATTAAATTGATGTGTTTCCCTTGTACCTCATGAAGCTGGTAGCCAAGTAAACTAAGCAGCGTTTGATTGACTTCAAAAATCATCCCTGCATCATCAAGTGTGAAATAACCGAACGGCGCACAATCTAGCTGTCTATCCATTTGTGACAAGACTCTTGTATACAGAAGTCAAATAATGGCTTATCAGCTGAACGGTTTCTTCTGGATGACTCATATGAGGACAGTGCCCTGTCGCATCCATAATTTTCAGCGTGCTGTTCTGGAGGTGACGGTGCATATAATGCCCTACTTCCACCGGTGCAATACTATCATCGGAACATTGAAGAATGAGCGACGGCACTAGTACCTTCTTTATATCTTCACGATGATCAGAGAAAAAAGTCGCAATCGCAAAACGATGGGCAACTTCTGGATCCGTCGAGCAGAAGTTATTCTCCAATTGCTGTGACAGTTCCGGTCTTTCGGGGTTCTTCATAATGACTTGCGCTAGATAATTCGCCCAGCCGATATAATTCATATCCATCATCTGAATCAACCCTTCTAAATCTTCCTTCTCAAACCCACCGTAATAATCGGGTATTTCATTTAAGTAATAAGGAGAAGGGCCTATCAATATAAGATGTTCAAATAAATCAGGCTGCTGAATAGCCGCCAGCGTACCAATAATACCCCCGACAGAATGCCCGACGAATATCACTTCCTTCAACTCCAAAGCATGACACACATCGAGTACGTCCTGTGCATACCCATGAAGATCTTGATATTTTTCCGCACTATACGCTTGATAATCAGATTGCCCCGAACCGACATAATCGAATAAAACCACTTGGAAATCGTCTTCAAAGTAAGGCGCTGTCAAGCTCCACACATTCAAATCACATCCGAAACCAGGCGCAAATAAAATGGTCTTGTCACCTTTCCCAGTGACTTTAACATTATTGCGCAAGAGAATATCTTGATTCATATTACAACCTCCATTTTTCACATTACTCTAGTTAGTCATATAGTTATCTTCTGACTAGTTCAATAATACTAAAATAAGTATATAGTATTTTTTGATCCCGTTCAATTTAGTCGGTATGTTGAGTTACTACCTTTTAATTGAATAATTATGTGGGAGCTGGTACGTTTAACGATTCGAATTGTGTGGGAATTGTGTGGGGACCTGGTACTGTGTCGTGGTACTGTATCGTCGTGGTACCCCCTACAACCGTTTCTCACAACGCTGATCCACCAACAACTGTTCCAATCTACAACCAATCCCTTCCAATTCCTCCGAAGCATGTATAGGATCAGCCAAGTTCTTCGTCTCCAGCGGATCTTCGGCCAGGTTGTAGATTTCGAATTGATCGCCAACCGGCTCTGTTTTGACGATTTCCACCCAGCACCCATCTTTTTCAACCAGTGTGGTATCACTAACTCCGGGTTCCGACCAAAATTGAGGGTTGTCGAAGTATCGGGCAAATTTCCAAATTTCATACTCATTGTTGCAGCCTGTTTGAAATGAGGCAATGACCGCTTCAATAGAGCTTGGTTGGACCACCTGTTCGTAAGCAAGCCCGGTAATCGGGTTGGTTTGGTGAAGTCCTTTGAAGACATTATCTTCTGTCATGAAATACAACGGTTCATTTGCTCGGAAGAAATGGTCACGGCCGTAAAAGAGTGGCGTTAGATTCCTTCCGACGAGAGGCTGTGCTTCTGTATGATCGCGGGATAGTTTCCGTTGTATAGCCGCGGCGTCAATTCCGGCTAATCCTAAAAGAGTAGGTAGAATATCCACATGACTCGTTAGCATGTCAGTAGTCTCTGCTTTATCGAAAAGTTTTGGACTATGAATGATGAGAGGAATATGAATGGATTCCTCGTACATCGTGTACCATTTCTGATACAGGCCGCCGTGTGCACCTAGTTGCTCACCATGGTCCGAAGTAAACACGATGATCGTATTATCCAAAAAACTAGACTGTTGGAGAGCGGTAAGGACTTTGAGGAGTTCGTGATCCACTTCTTTTTGAAGACTGTAATAAAGCTGGCGGTAAAAATTATTATCATGTATCGGCTGAAGCCCTTTCGGATACGTGACCCGATAACTTTCCTGTACAGACGGTTTCGACCGCAGCGATTCGTGAACAGTTGGGGCGGATGGGATGTAAGGAAGTGTGGGATCTACTTCGAAATTAAAGTTGGGAGAAATCGCAGAAAACAGGCCATACAATGCGATGTCATGCGGATTGACGAATGAACATTGAATAAACCAAGGAGTATCCTTCTTATCACACGTTCTATCTTGATCTAATTGTTTAATCAGTTTCACGGTATCCGCTGCATACACTTCATCGCGTCCACTCGTTCCAGTGCCTGCAGATGAAGCGGAATTTCTAGGATCCGCACCATGGGGATCTGGACCAATCCACTCAGAAAAACCGTATTCATGCAGACGGTCTGCTTTTCGATACATCCTTTCATCCCGTTTATTAGGCACTCCTGTATTTTGATCATAACTGGGCAATGAATTTTTTGTTCCTGGAATGAGAATATCAGGTTCCGACGCATGCCATTTCCCTTTCCAAAACGTTTTGTAGCCAGCAGCTCGGAAATAGTCCCCCATAGTGGGAACGGTATTCGGATCCAGCCAGAATAAATCCGCGTCGAAAGAACCTTTTGCAGCACCCGGCGTTTGCGTAACCCCATGTAACGAAGGATAGTGCCCTGTATATAATGACGTCCGGCTAGGAGAGCAAGCCGTACTCGCTGCATAATGATTCAAAAAGGAAAGTCCATTTTTTCGTAATAATTCTTGCGCTACTAAATTCTTTCTTCTCCACTTTTGTATCCCCTTCGTTTCATACACAGGCGGAAACCGATCCTGGTCCACCATTAAAAACAGAATGTTCGGTTGGGACTCGCCGTAATGGAATTCGCTCGTCATACATCATTCCCCTTCCTATTTTCAGCAATGCTTTTATAGGATATGTGAGGAATAGGAATGATGATGAATGAATTCTTCGTATAGATTGAAATTTGATTATGTACGATGTATGGCTTGTGATGTAATGAATTATAGTTGCGGTTGAAAATGCGTGTATACTTCCATATAACAATGGATTAGCTGAAGAAAGCATAAATAAGTTAAAAACTATCAAACGGATCATGTATGACAGAAATAGTTTTTAACTTCTACGGAATAGATTATTATTACTTGAATCAAGTAAATTCAACTAACAATGGAAAGAACCTTTTTGACGCTTACAATTGTGAAATCGATTCGATTACCTACTTAAGATAAAACTTGTTATTTGAGTAGCGGTTGTCACGATCAGTTAGTTAGTTACTGACTAACTTATGTATAATTAAAGCTATCCTCAAATTCAGTTTCGTTTGAGCATCATTTAAGTCTAATTCAAGAATTTCTTCAATCCGCTTAATTCTATTTCTTAATGTATTGTAGTGTACAAATAAAACTTTAGCAGATGATTGGATAACCGATTCATTTTCTAAATATACTTTCAACGTATTTATCAAATCGGTATTGCTTTCTAAATCATACTGAATCAATTTATTTAAATATTTCTCCTTAAATCTACTAATTCTTTCTACGTGGTCTGCTTGAAGTAGCATGCCAACGATGCCTAAATCATCGAAATGTATTTCCTTTTGGGTAGTATCAAAATGTAAACCAAATTCACAAGCTTTTTTAGCTTCCCAGTAACCGTTCACGTAATCATTAGGTGTAATTACAATGTTACTAATCCCAATCGTTGCTGGATAATCAGGATATAAAGAATCATGCAATTCCAATAATTTTCCCGACAATTTTTCTGCATCTTCTTCGCGTGATATTACGACCAACTTATTATTGTGAATCATATTAAATTCTACGGAAGCAATGTCCATCCTATTTCTTATTTTTTCTATAACTAAATCTGTCATCTCGTGTGATTGTTTGTTCAGTCTAAGTACAAGAATTTTATGAGGCTCTTCAAAATTAAACGCCAAGAACCTCCCTTTTCTACATAAATTCTCCTCAGACTCCAGTCCCAATAACAGTTCATAAAGATAGTCTCTCTTTAAACTAAGTTCCATTTCTGTGATAGACTTTTCCTGGTTTATTTTAAGCGCAATAACATTTTTAAATTGTTCAATTGCTAATATGTCTAAATCATCCCGATCATCAAAAACTCGAGGGATAATTAAAAAGCCGACATTTTTATTCTTTAATACTATTGGAAAGATTGTTAAAACCTTACCATTTCGTAATCTCTGAGATTTTCTTTGTAATCTATCAAACGACATGGATAAAATTAGTTGAGTGATTTCCATTTGGAATTTCAGGATATATTGATATGTAGGATAAGGGTTAGTGCTGTCTGTCTTGTAGATCGTATTTCCATTTTCATCAACTAATAATATTGGAGAGTTAATAATCTTTTCTAATCGTTGCACCGTGTTAGCATAGCCTTCATCCAAAGTGGCATATAAGACTTGTTGATTCAAATTTGAAATTTGTAATTCTTTTGTATATAATCTTGAGTTTTCCATGACAATCGCCAAGTGTTGGCAATACTGAGATAACATTTTAATATGCGCTTTAGTTGAACGATAAGGGACTTTACGTGATAGAACTAACACTCCAGTGCATCGATCATTTAATAGAATTGGGGAATATATGCTAGATTGTATTCCTTCATTTTCAGCTATATACTTTGAAAATACGTCTAATTCTATTGGAGATTCATTGAATTTATCAATAATATAAATTTCTTTATCATCTATTGTTTTTTCAAATACAGAGTTACGAATGTCTAATCTATAACCTATATAATTTTGGGCAGACGCGCCTGCCACAGCTTTAATAATATAATTATGAGGCTTTTTTTCATCAACTAAGAATAAAAAAATAATATGAGCTTTTGAGACATCTTTTAATCTTTTCGCACTTATATTTAATACTTCCTCAAGCTTTTTTAACGAAGAAATTTCAAGGTTTATTTGCTGGATCAGTTCTAAAGTACTTGATGTAAAGCTTAAATTGTGTTCTCTTTGTTTTAGGTTTTCAATATCCTGAAAACTTGTGTATACATCCGAAAAAAGATCTTCTCCTAAAATTGGTTTTACATCCGAATAAAAATTATTCCAATTTTCTTTATAGTAAGGTTTTTTCGCTAAAGATGAAAGCATTAAAATAGTTTTACTAAAGATAGATTGATTATTCTCCATGTTAGACATAACATCCTCCCTCCGAAAAACTTAATATTTATTATTATTATTTTTAAAAATCGAATCTTTTGTAGGAGCTGACTAATCATTTCAAACAAATAAAAAGTGTTTTCACGAAAAATATACGCAGTTTTCATAAGCACATCAAGAATACCATACAAATGAATCAATTTCATAATTGCTCTTTTTAAAAATACAGAAAAGGACAGAATTTACGAGTTGTATTTCAAAAAACAGAAATCATACAGCTTGAAGCAATTGTAACCTTGCGTTCATTTTATCATCCGAGCGTTAGATGCGTTGTACATTAGAACTAATAAATCGAAATGAACATTTGCGCGATTTCCTGTGCGGTATTGTACATTGTTTAATTGGATTTTTTTCAAATAAACGTTGACGCGTTCTTCGGCGGTCTGGCGTTTGAAGAGCTCTTTCCATGCCTGAGAACCGCGGGCTAATGCCGAATATCTCCGCAGATCTGTGTTGTTTTTGACCTTTTACATTTTCTGAAAGATCCCTTCTATTGAGAGTGGGCACATCTCACACTCTTGAGGTCGCGTTTATTTCAGCGTTTCATATTTGGTGTCGTAGCTGTCGTATCGGTACGTTTGCTAATGGAAACAAGTCAGTGCGAAATGCTAATCAAAGCCAACAGGGTCGGGTTCATTGCGCCTATTGTAATTGATGTTGGACCGGTGTCCCATGCGATGCACCTTCTCGAAAATCGCTTCGAAATCGTAGCCGGCATCTAGTGTATGATAGGTCAGATGAGAAAGCCGAAGCCGTTCTTCAATTCTCTTTATCCGCGTAATAGCGGCTTTTCCATCATTCAAGTTCCCGGAAAAAAATAGAGACTGCAGGATATATTGGGTTGATGCGCCTACATTCCTTCGTTCGATCTAGTCATAAGGCGGTAAGCGTCAAAAAGTAAACACATATTAATAGAAGTACATTCGTCAGATACTCCTCCTATAGAACACGTTTTGGGAGGTATCTATTTGAAAAGGAAAGAGAAAGAAGCATACTAGTCTGCTAAAGTCGATGAATATCAAAACAGCGAACTAGCACTTTCTAAATGGTATGAAAAGGCAAAGGTCGCCGTCCATAATATAAAGTATTGGCTACGTAAGCAGTCATCAGTTAATCATGTCGCACATCAGGAGACTAGTTGGGTTACCTGTGTAATCGAAGATTCGATTTCGTTATGACATTTCAATATAATATAGAAATACAAAAGTATTAATTTTGCAGGCTCTCCATCATATAAACAGGACTCAATGACAATAAAACCCATTATATATAAAATAATGAGTTTTATAGCAGATTAGGGGGTGCAAGTGCCCTGTAACACTATTAGAATATTTTACTCTCCACTGCTATTCCTATCGATAATTTTTCAGAGCGAATCAGGTGAGGTTAGACGTCCAGCCGTTCTATAGTTTACGATTCTTAGAATGAGTTGCTTTCTCGTTATTTCGCTTATCCGGCTTAGGCTTGCTTTCCTATTCACACAAGCTGTTATATTCGCTACTTCTCATTTTTTGAAACATGTTAGTATGACTGATATTAATGGAAATTCGCCATATACCCAATACCGATACTTCTTCTACAATAAAAGATTATTATAGTAGGACTTCCAAATCCCTCAAATCACCGATTTTATATACCTTTTATCGTAGATGGAAGCCAAGTCACTAAATTAGGGAATATAACGATTATTGTTAAAGTAATTAGCGCTATTAATACCATATAAACAGAACCTCTAAATACATTATTAATTGGTTCTTTCGAGATGGAGCTTACAACAAAAGCATTCACTCCCAAAGGTGGTGTAACTAGGCCAATTTCAACCATCATAATGACTAAAATCCCAAACCAGATTGGATCATAGCCTAATTCTATTATTACTGGAAAAGTTAGCGGTAATGTCAATAATAGAATTGCAATTGCATCCATAAAGAATCCCAATATTAAATAGACAAATAAAACGAGTATTAATATTCCAATATTCGGAACATCCATTGTTGTTAAGAAGGTGATAAAACTTAGAGCCATGCCTGTAATTGTTAAATAATAACCAAAAACCATAGCTCCTATTATAATCGAGAATATCATTGTAGTCGTTCTTATTGTGCTAATTAAACTTTCATAAAAATCCTTCAAGCTTAGCCTTTTTGTTAAAAAACCTAAAAGTGCGGAGGCACCTGCACCGAGTGCGGCAGATTCTGTAGCCGTCGCAAATCCACTATAGATTGAGCCAATCACAACGAGCAGTATTATAATAACTGCCCATAAATATTTTAACGAATATATTTTTTCCTTCCAGCTAAATGAGAAACCTACCGGGGCCCACGCTGGATTTGTTTTCGCTCTAAGATATATACCTAGAGAAAGCAATAGTGTTAGCAAAACCCCTGGAATAATCCCGGCAATTAACAACTTTCCAATAGAAGTTTCCGTTTGAATACCATAGATAATCAGTCCAATACTTGGTGGAATTAATCCCGCAATCGTACCACCAAACGCTATGATACCTGTCGACATAATACGGTTGTATCCATGTCTGTCCATTTCAGGTATTGCGATTCGAGACATTGCAGCCGCAGTTGCCGTAGTAGATCCTGACATTGTCCCCATCAATGCACAAGTTAAAATCGAACTGATTCCGAGTCCGCCCGGAAAATGTCCTACCCATTTGTTGGAAGAGTCATATAAATCTTTTGCAAATCCTGATCTTGATAAAAATTCAGCCATTAAAATGAATAGCGGAATTGTACTCAATGTAAAGTTAGCAACGGCTCTGTATGGGGTAGTTGTTAATACACTAAATCCTGAGTCAATGTCTATAAGAAACAAACCAATCGCACCAGCTGTTAAAAGTGCAAATGCGACTGGCATGCCTAGCAACATGAAAAGAATTAAAAGAAAAAGACCAACAATCTCCATATCACCCCTCCTTTACTCTTCCAAAAGTTAAACTAAATATAGTAAGCATTAACCGAATGACAAATAAAAATGAGCCAATCACAACAATTAAATATGCTGGTGCAATTGGTATACTTAAGGCTCCTATAGTCATTTGATTTAAACTTAGTGCGGTTGTCATTTGCTTATATGCTTTTAATCCGATAACGATAAAGAAAAATGCGACTACTAACTGAAGAATAATTTCATTTATATTTTTAAACCTGCCTCTAAAGTTTTTACTTAATAAATCAACCCTTATATGTTCCCCCGCTCTAAATGAATCGCTAATCCCAAAAAACACAATAGCGACCATAAAAAACCCTTCAACTACTTCTAGTACACCTAAAATCGGATGATTGAAGAAGTGTCTTAATATCGTATCGGCAATAATGACAGTCATCATCGTTAATAATATGAAAGCCGCAAAGAACATTGAAAATCTTTCTAAAAGTGTTACAGTTTTCTCAAAAAAACTAATTTTATTTTTCATCATACATGCAACTCCTTTTCGAAAACGATAAAAATTTATTACTTCTTTTCATCCTCAATGTTTTTGATCATTGACACAATAATTTTTCTACTAAATTAGTTGGTTTCATAATTCATACACTTCATCTTGAAGACGTATGTAAAATCATTCAAAGGTGTACCTTTTATTTTGTTATTATCCCTGTTGGTTATAGTGGAAAGCGTTCGTTTGGAGAAAAAATCAATATTAATTGGATGATATAGATTTAAAGGCAACTATAAAATCGACTAAAATATAAAAAGTGAGTAATTTATTTTTCACCTATATTGCAATATTAAGTTAGCCACTTAGATAAATTTTATTGTATTTATGGATGGTAATGTTTTCCAGAACCCTTTTAAAAAGGTTTTGATATGGGTCTTATTTCAGAGTTGCTACGCCAGTTCGGCTAACTCTTCATTAGAAAGAACGGCTGGCTGTTGGTAGTCCAGAATCTTCCTGGGGTAAGTTATTTAGCGTCTGATAAATACGTTGGATGGATTCAGCAGAATAATCTGAACCCCCCTTAGGAATTTACCGTCTAATAAGGCCATTGTGACGCTCGTTTGATCCTCTTTCACAAGGGAAGTATGGACGACAAATTTGGTGGACACCATCGGCTTGTCTATCCAGTCGGATTGATTATCGGCAAACCCTACTAAGGCATCGGGAGACCAATCGTGATCTGTGATCTGTTCACAGGCAAAATCAATAAACTCTCCGGTATTCAGTAGCTTACTTTTAGCATCACAGTTGAGCCGTTTTCGTTCGTAACAGTCTGTCCAGTTTCAGCGAAGTAGGCTGTATAGGATGTGCGGCCCTCTTCAGTTGTGTTGTCGCACCACGCTTCAACTCAGTAGCATTCGTTTGGTGGGCACGTCCTAAGCGTCTTCCAATGTCTCGGTTAGAAAGTTCAGTATTATGCAGGGCAGCAATTTGACTTCACTCAAAAAAGCTAAGTGTTTATTTTTATGGTATTCTCAGTGTGTGCCATTATAAGACTTCCTCTCATTGTTTGTTTCGCAACTTCAATGATACACGAAATTTTATAATGGCACTTTTTTGAATTTAGAAGGCTAACTTGATTCTACAATTGGCCCTCACTTTTTTCTGGGATTTCCTTAATATTTATTTAAAAACTCTTTAAACAGATCTAACGTTTCTTGTGAAGATATAGATTCATTTTCTTGAATCCATTTTTCCTGAACTTCTTCGTTAACATGTGCAAATTCTTCTTTGTCGATTTCTATGAACTCTACAATCCCTTCTTCTGATAACCCTGTTATTATTTCTTCATCATTTTCTATCGAAACAGTTATAAATTCCTCCAAAACTTCATCTGTTGCTTGTTGCATTTTCTTCTGCAAGTCTTCAGGAATCGAGTCCCACTTCTCTTTATCCATTAAATAAAAAACTAAAGTTGTTCCTCCGCCTGCACCTAATGTCGCATAGTTTAGGACTTCATCAAGCTTATAGGAGGTGATACTTGCTGTAGCCGATAAAGTCGAATCAATTGTCCCTCTTTCCAATGCTTCATATTGCTCAGCTGTTGAAATTGTAACTGGCGTTGCCCCTAATGCTTCTATTTGAAGATTTGCTGAACCGCCTTGAGATCTAACTTTCATACCTTTTAAATCTTCAATTTGACTGATTGGCTTTTTCACACTCCAGAACTCATAAGTGCTCGTCGTATATCCAAAAATAGGCACAACATTATTTTTCAGAAAGTCATGATTTAATACTGGGTCACTATTTATCAGTTCAAAAGATGCTAAGCTTCCTTGCCTAATATTATCTACTAAACCAGGTAGCGAAGCTACACTAGACAGTGGCATTTTCCCCGAAACATAAGCTTGCGGAACATTAACAATATCCGCTGCTCCTGTATTTACCAAATCCAGTGAGTCACTCGCTTTCCCTAATTGTTCACCGGGATAATACTCAATTTCCACTTTGCCTTCCGTTAGTTCTTCTACTCTATCTATCCACACTTGTTGCGCATTGACAGATGAAAAATGATTCTTTGGCATATAGTCAGCGAATCTTAGTTTAATAACATCTTGATTATCAGAACTTTTTTCCTCATCGGTATTCCCACAAGCAGATACAATTGATATGACTGATACAGCAATTAATATGTTAATTAATATTCTTTTCATCATTTTCCCTCCTATATCATTGTTTGTATAACAAACCTTGTATTAATCAACACTAGCACTAGATCTCAATATGAAGTTATAAAATAAACTGAAAATCTGGCTAGAATTGGAGAACGAACCGACCTTAGCTTATACGGGAAACTATTTATTCTGAATACTTTTTGCGTTTTTTTACAACAATAAGAATTAATCCAAGATAACTAATGCATCTAACGCAACGACACCTTTTTCTTTTACAATCAATGGGTTGATGTCTAGCTCATTAATTTCTGGTGTTGTGATACCTAGTACAGATAAATCACTAATTGCTTTCGCCAATGCATCGACATCTAACTTCGGACTATTTCTATACCCGTTTAATAAAGGAGTGGACGCTAATTCATTTACCAAGCTTTTCGCATATTGTTCAGAAATCGGACAGATTCCAATTGCAATATCCTTTAAAATTTCTGCATTTACTCCGCCCATTCCTATTAAGATAGACTGACCATATTGAGGATCGGATTTTAATCCTAATATCATTTCCTGCCCACCTTTAACCATTTCAGCTATTAGTACACCATCGATATGAGCGTTTGGCGCCAATCTAGTCACGTTCTCCATTAATTCATCATAGGCTAAACTTAAAGCTTTTTCATTTTCAATATTAAGCTGAATCCCTTTTACTTCCGTTTTATGTTTAATTTGCTCAGAAACAATCTTCATAGCTACAGGAAAACCTATACTTTCTGCAGCGTTTATCGCAGCTCCTTTACTTACTGCTAATACTTCATTTGGAACTTCAATCCCCACTTTTCCAATAAATTTTTTACTATCATATTCGTTCAGTACTCTTTTTTTAACTATTATATCTTTTCTCCTCTGCGCTTCCTTTTGATTAGGATTAAAATCAACTTCTACATGACTACTTACAAAGTTTCCATAGTTTGAGAAGTGAGTTAAGGCAGTCACCGTATTTCTTATACTTCTGAAAGGAACTAGTCCCCCTTTTTCTAAAATGTCATATCCCCCATCTTCTCTACTACTCATCCAAATTGGGATAATCACTTTATCCGTTTTCTTCTGTAAATTAACAAGTGATTCAGCAAGTATTTTAGTGGAATTTCCATAGTCTGCGTTAATTGGCTCAATGACAATATCAATATTATCATCTTCCAATATTGGGATCATACTATCTTCATGGATTCTTTCATCTACTAAAAATGATGCGGTTAAATCTACTGGGTTATTATAAGAAGCAAACGGTGGTAAGACTTCTTCTAATTTTTTTATGGTCGATGTATTAAATGAGGGTAGGTCTAATCCATTTAAACCACAGAAGTCTGCCAACAAGGAACCACTTCCTCCAGATCCCGTTACTATTGCTAAACCTACATCTTCTTTTATTGTACATCTAACAAATAGTTGTGATGTTTCTATAAGCTCATCAATATCGTTGACTCTTATGACTCCGAATTGTTTACATAAAGCATCAAAAACTTGATCTGAACCCGCCAATGAACCTGTATGGGACAGCGCTGCTTTTCTGCCGAGTTCACTTCTCCCTACCTTTAAAATTACAATTGGTTTACGTTTTTTAAGTGCTAGTTTCGCTACTTCTTTAAATTTCTCTCCATCTTTAATCCCCTCTGCAACGGCAGCAATTACTTTAATCTTAGGGTCATGAATCATATAGTAAATGCAATCTGATAAATCTAGGTCAATTTCATTTCCTGGCGAAAAGAAGTAACCAAAGCCAATCCCTCTTTTCTGTCCTTGTAATGCAGTTCTCCCTAACCCACCGCCTTGTGTAACTAATCCAATACTCCCGCCTAACGTATCATTTACATATCCCGGAGAGAATGTCATTCCTAATCTTCTATTTAAATCGGTTAACCCCGGACAATTTGGTCCATAAACTCTAATATTCGTATTTTTAATAACAGCTTGTAATTCATTTTGTAACTTTTGACCTTCCTCCCCTACTTCATTAAAACCAGAACTCATAATTAATGCAAAGGGAATCGTATGGTCTGCGCACTCTTGGACAATTCTTGGAACAGCATTAGCCCTAACTAAAATAATTGCTACATCGATTTGAACACCTTTAATTTCACTAATGCTTTTATAACATCTACGATTAAATAACTCATCATATCGATCGTTAACTAAGTAGACATTTTCCTTAGAGAAATTTGATTGTTTCACTATATTTTCATATGTGTTTTTCCCGTGAGAACCATCCCTACTCGAAACACCAATAATTGCTATATTTGTCGGCTGAACGAGTCTTGTTAAATCTGTAAACATATTCCTTAGCTCCTTTCTTTCATGTGAAATTGAGTGTAAGCGCTTTTAAAAAATCATATACGTTCCCCCCATTGCAACGGGAGTTTATAGCGGGTTTTTAATGAGGGAATTATGCTCTCCTACTGTTGGAACATCCGAGTTACTTCTCACTTCGAAACTTGTAAATTTCACAGGATGCGTAATAATAAGGTTATCACTATTTTCGTCCTTTTTTATAATGCCTCTATATGCCAAATGTGGGTCCTCTAATAATTCTTCGATAAAATTAACAGGAGCGCACGGTATATCCTCTATTATCATTAATTCCAACCATTCTGAACGGTTCTTTAATAGAAACTTCTTATTCAAAATAGCATTTATTTCATCTGCATGTTCCATTCGATTATGCCAACCTTCGAACTTCTTATTCGACTTCAACTTTTCTACATTTAAAACGTCACATAATTTATGCCAAAAGTGTTCTTCAACACAGCCGATTGCAATATATTTATTATCTTTCGTTTTATAGGCACCATAAGCTCCTCTCCCCATAAAATTTTGTTTGGAAGGATTGTTACGATTAACGTACTCATTAATTCTAGGTGCCATTAGAGAGAGTGCACAATCTGTCATTGAGACATCTATATAAGTACCTTCATTTGTTTTCTCTCTCAATAATAAAGCAGCCAAAACAGAATTAACCGCATACATAGCAGAACCTAAATCAGCAACTTGTATACCACCTGCTGCCTCTGGTTTTCCTTTTGGATCTCCACTAATACTAAGAATACCTGATACAGCTAAATAATTTATATCGTGACCTGGCAGATTTCTATACGGTCCTTCTTGTCCATAGCCCGAAATAGAACAATAAATGATGCGCGGATTTATTGTCTTCACTTTATCTTTTAGAAAACCCAATCTCTCCATTACGCCCGGTCTAAAACCTTCGATCATTACGTCACTTTCTTCTATTAGTGCAGAAAGCTTCTTTTTGTCTTCATTATTTTTAAGGTCAAGTGTAATACTTTTTTTACCTCTGTTAATTGCTTCAAATAACCCTGCTACTTCTCTTGCTCCATCCCCTATCCCCGGTCTCTCTACTTTTATAACTTCTGCACCTAGCTCTGCAAAGATCATTGTTGAAAAAGGTCCTGGAAGTAAATTAGTTAAATCCAAAACCTTGATTCCTTCAAGTGGTAGCAATTCAAATCCCTCCTTCCTTTTAAGTAAAAGCAGAAATCCCTAAAAGCTCTCTTCCAATAATAAGTTTCTGTATTTCATTAGTTCCTTCAGCAATCGTGAAATATCGTATATCTCTATAATATCTCTCTACTGGAAACTCTTTTGTATAACCATATCCTCCGTGAATTTGTAAAGCATCTTCTGCGACTTTTAAGACATTTTCTGTAGAGAAGTATTTTGCCATCGAACATTCTACCTTACATTCTTTCCCTTCATCTAATAGATGACTAGCTTGTAAACCGAGCAAACGCATTGCATTTGTTAAAGTGACCATATTACTAATTTTTTCTTGTATTAGTTGAAAACCACCGATTGGCTTGCCGAATTGCACTCTTTCTTTTGCATAAGTAATTGAAGCATCTAGACTCGCTTGTGCAATACCCGTTGAAATAAAAGCAACCATCGCTCTAGCACTATTCAAAAATTTAAGTCCTTGTCTTAAGCCGTCTCCTACTTCCCCTAGTAAATTTTCTTTTGGAATTTCACAGTTATCAAATGTTAATTCTGCAAAAGGACAACTCAATGTTCCCATTTTCTCTATTTTACTTGCATAATAACTCGATTCACTTTTCTCTACTATAAAGGAAGCTATTCCTTTATTTCCTTTGTCTTTATCTGTTTGGGCAATAACAATTCCAACTTCTCCCTCTATTCCATTTGTAATAAACATTTTCGATCCATTTAATACCCACTTATCTCCTTTGAGCACTGCCCGTGTTTGTATACTGGACGCATCTGATCCTACATTTGGTTCAGTCAATGCAAAGAAACCGAGCTTTTCTCCCTTTAATAATGGCGGTATAAACTTTTTCTTTTGTTCTTCCGATCCATATTCATAAATATGCGTTAAGACAGAATTAGTAATTCCAACTGTTGCCCTCAACGATGGCCAAACTCTTGACAACTCTTCTATCATAATAAAATAAGTTGTATGATTTAAACCATAGCCTCCGCTACTCTCTGGTAACAAACCGCCTAAGAATCCAAATGGTACAAGTTTCTGTACAATATCCGTTGTAACGGGTTTTCCTTCATGCTCGTATTCATTAACCATTGGACTAATTTCCTTATCCAAAAACTTTTTAACAGTATTTTTAATCATTAACTGTTCTTCATTTAATGTTATACTCATTTTATTCCTCCTATCTTTGATAAGCTTCAATTAACATCGGCGTAGTCCCCTCTTGTAGAAGGTCACCGTTTTGATTGATTACTTTCCTCTTAAAAAATACGATTCCCTTTCCGCCCTGACTTGTCTCTCTTTTATCGGCAATTTCAATTTCCAAGCGAATTGTGTCATTAATTTTAATCGGTGAGATAAACTTCCAAGAATCAATTCCTAATAATGCTAATAACGTTGGACTCATTCTTCCGTTTAAATCTGTTCTTGTAAAGAGTCCTGAAGCTATGACCATACCTAACATGCCATGGGCTATTCTTTGTCCAAATATGGAGTCTCTCGCATACTCTTCATCTGTATGTAAAGCATTATAATCTCCTGAAAGACCTGCAAAATTTACAATATCCGCCTCAGTAACCGTTCTGGATGGTGAAAAATAAACATCCCCAACTTGAAAGTCTTCATAAAACAAAGTGTCTTCTCTCACATCAATACCCCGTTTTCTATTTTTTTAGAATGGTTATCGTACTATTTGGTCCCGCTCCCATCGCATGTGTTAATCCCATTCTGGGATTATCTACTTGCCTTTCTCCCGCATAACCTCTTAGCTGCTGCACAACTTCATAGATTTGAGCTAGACCTGTTGCTCCTAATGGATGTCCTCTTGAAAGTAAGCCTCCATCCGTATTGACAGGTAATTTCCCGTCTAAATCAAAATAACCTTCTCTAAGCAATTGTGGAGCTAACCCTCGCTCACAAAATCCTAACTTTTCAATATCCCATAACTCTCCTGGACTCATACTGTCATAAGCTTGTACAATATCCATATCCCCTGGACCATACCCGCTTGTCTCATAAGCCTTTCTCGCGGACAGTTCAACTAACCCTTCTTCTGGAGAATATTTAACACTTGGAACAATCCCAGATTGATAAATTGCTTCTCCGTAAACACCTGATGTTAAGACAGAACACACTACTTCTATCCCTTTTCTTTTATTTTTCAGCCTGTTTTTATTTACTAAAACAGATGCAGTAGCTCCATCAGCTAAAGGACAGCAATTTAGTAATCTTAAAGGCGTGGCAATGATTCTAGAGTTCAAAACCTCTTCAATTGTCACTGTTTTTTGAAACCGTGCGTTTGGATTTAGCGATCCATTTTTACGATTCTTCACACTTACCAATGCGAAATCTTCTTCAGTCGCGCCATATTCTTTCATATATTCAATCGTTTCTAATGAATAATTTGCAGGTTGGACATTAAAACCCATTTCTAGTTGCCATTTCGGGAAAGCTGTGCTCGGTATCGGTCCACGTGGCATTTTTTCATAGCCAAATGCCAACGCAACATCGTACTCACCTGATTTCACAGATTGATAAGCGAGTTGAAAAGCGGTAGCCCCACTAGAACAAGCATTTTCTACATTAATAATGGGAACTCCATTAAAACCAAGCTCTTGGACTACACGATGTCCTGAACCTGTTCCTTGATAAACACTTCCACAATAAATAGCTTGAACTTCATCCCATCCTAATTCGGAATCTCGAATCGCTTCAATAATCGCCTGAGCGCCTAATTCGTATGATTCAATATTTTGAGATACACCCCACTTTGTTGTGCCGATCCCAGCAACCCAAACTTCTTCACTCAATAGTTTTCCCCCCTCTTTCTAATTCCCCGTCAAATATCGGAGAGAATTTATAAGTTAAAACAGATGTACCTTCTTCTTCGTATAATGGTTCGATGATTAATTTAGCGTTTTGACCAATCTTCATATTTTCCCATTCCGCATCTTGAAACAAAGCAAGAATATTAATCCCTTCTGGCAGTGTTACTACTCCATAACAATATGGAACTTTCCCCTTATAAAACTCTCCTGTTGGTCTTTCATTAATTATCGTAAAAGCTTTAATTACCCCTTCTTTACTAAGCTCCACTTCCGTTAAAGCGCTTTCATAACAATTGGGACAGAAGTTGTTTTTCTTTTCAGGAAACAATAACTCCCCGCAATTTCCACATCTACTCCCGATTAATAGTGGACCATTTGCTGTATCTCTCCACATTCCATCTTTTACTGCAATCGTTTCATCTGAATCGAACATAATAATTCTCCTCCTTGATTAGCCAAACCTACCACCTGTTACATGTAACAAGTCTCCTGTGACATATGAAGCATCGTCGGACGCAAGAAATAATACCGCATTCGCAACATCTTCGGGTAAACCAACCCGCTGAAGAGGTGTATCCTTTTTCTGTAATTCTTTGATTTTTTCATATTTCGGATGATTTCGTAATGCTGCTGTTTCAATCAACCCCGGTGCAACCGCATTTACATTTATATTATTTCTACCTAACTCTTTTGCGAGTGACTTTGTTAAACCAACAATACCTGCTTTAGCCGATGAATAGTTTGCTTGGCCAGGATTTCCTAAATGAGCACGTGAAGAAATGTTTACAATCTTCCCGTATTTTTGTTCCATCATCGAGAGTGAAGCGTACTTTGAAAACAAAAATGTACCTTTCAAACATACGTCAATAACTTCGTCCCAACTCTCTTCTTTCATATCGTGGATTTTCGCATCTTTTAAGATCCCTGCATTATTTACTAAAATATCGATCTTATCAAATTGAAGAATTGCCTTATTTACAACATTCTGCACATCCTTTGCATTAGATACATCCCCAACAATCGACGTTACCTCGCCACCTAACTCTCTCAATTCTTCTACTGATGATTTGCATGTAGCCTCGTCAATATCGGTAACAACCACTTTTGCTCCTTCTAAAACGAGCTTTTTTGCAATCATCTTCCCTATTCCACTTCCTGATCCTGTGACGATTGCAACTTTATTTTTGAAACGCATATTATTATTCCTCCTATATAATTTTCGTGTTATTGTGAATATTTACCCTATTTAAACTTTAATGTATTTGTATTAAAGTTTATATGGCAAAAAAGCATATAATATTGATTTCTTTATGTGAACTATCCACAATGACCAAAATATTAATTGGCTATTTTTTCGTTAACTCTATGGATTTAAGGAGGCTTTTGTCCCTAACTTAAAAGAAGGACTTAAAGGAATTCGTTCTAAAAAGCATTGCAGAGGGAATTGGAGCTCACATCTATTAGCTATTCATAAATTAGTCGTCGATTAATCGATTTAAATACAGCTGATTTAGCTGATTCACTTGGTCGATTAGGTAGACGTTATTGGGTACTTCAACGACATGCGAGAGACAAAAATTGGGGGCTGGCGCGAAAGAAATATTCAATTTCTCTTACGTGTTCGAAAGACGTTTCTTGTAGAATTCATCAGAGTTTATAAATCTACTCTTCCCCATTTGAAGCGAAATGATTTAGTTTCGATATTGACACGAAAAGAAATTTGTAGATATATAGAATTAGTGGACGAAGAAGGAACCACGTTCCACTTACTCACAAACCGGATTGACTTAAGTGAAAGTGAGATATTAGAGACATATAAGAATCGTTGATATATCGAATTATTTTTCAAATGGATTAAGCAGCATTTGAAAGTACGTCACGTGTTTAGCCATTCACCAAAAGGCATTTGGAATCAAATGTTTATCACGCTGATCACGTTCCCATTGATTGAAATTAATGCGATTAATTCAACAACAGCGTAAATCAATTTGGGATTTTCTTCGGATGATATGCCATTATGTTTTTCTACCAATCAGTTAGTTACTAAAGTCTTGTAATCAGCGTCTGAAGAAAAGTAAAGGACGGCAAAAGCTCCCTGAATGTATTCCCATCACGATTAAATTTGGAGAGAACTACGGCATTTTTTTGCCCAAGACTAAAGATATTTTTTGAACAAAAAAATATTTCCAAAAAAACAAGCTATTATTAAATAACTAATTTTTATATATGTTAATCATCAAAAAGCGTCAACACCGAATCTTTGGAGTTGACGCTTTTTCTTTAATTTATATGGGAATGGTCTTTCCCCTATTAAATTACCCGAATTGCGTGGGAACCTGGTACTCGCAAAAAACAAGTATCCTTTTCAAGAAAACTCTCTATATAGAGCATAAGAAGTACAAAATGAGTACTCAATCACACTGATCTCTAGGGGGGCAATGATATGAAATTACTAATAAACGAAGATCCGATCCCATTATTACCATCACTGGCCATGAAAGTTGGATTAAACGCTGCGCTATTTCTACAACAACTGCACTACCGCTTGAACATTTCAAAAAATATACGGGATGGTCATAAGTGGGTGTTCAATACGTACGACGACTGGATGGAAGAATTTCCGTTTTGGTCGTTGAATACGATCAAACGGATTACGTATGACTTGGAACAAAAAGGTTATTTGATTTCCACTTCGAAGCATAATAGGATGAAAATCGACAATACGAAATGGTATCGAATCGATTATGAACAGCTACCTTTTTCCTATAAGCCAAATGAGATACCGGCTAACCCAACATGGGATGCGACACCACCCCAACATGAGTCGACTGCCAACCCACAATTGGACGCCGTGCCAACTCACACTGAGACGGTGGCGTATCCCACTATGGGACGGCCTATTACCAAAGAACTTAAGAATATAAAAAATAAACCCATTGTCGAGAAGAATCTCGACGTCGCACATTCTGTGATTCAGTACTTGAATGACAAAACCGGAAAACAGTTCAAACCCCAATCCGCGGCCACCCATAAATTCATCAACGGGCGAATTAAAGAAGGCTATACACAAGAAGATTTCATTCGTGTCATTGATCTAAAGACCAAGCAATGGTTGAACCGCCCTGAATTCAGCGCATTCCTGCGACCTTCCACGTTGTTTAACGCAACGAACTTTGAAAACTATGTCAATGAACTAGTAACGCCTAAAAAACCGAAAAGACACTTACCCGTTGCACCCGTGCTCGACTTCAACAAAGGTGATGAGTAAGTGTTGTATAGTATTCTAGTGGATAAGAGTTACCCGAATTATGTGGGAATTGCGTGGGGACCTGGTACTGTATCGAGTGTTACCCGAATTGTGTAGGAATTGTGTGGGGACCTGGTACTGTACCGAGTGTTACCCGAATTGTGTGGGAATTGTGTGGGGACCTGGTACTGTATCGAGAGTTACCCGAATTGCGTGGGAATTGTGTGGGGACCTGTAGTCGCCCCCCTTAAAATGGACACAGAAGATGTTATAGTTGTAGGAACATACTGTCACGGGAGGGGTTCATTTTGGAATTCATAAAAAAGGGCAGAAAGAGAATATTATCTTTTGAACAGAAATGC
>NZ_PDZF01000018.1:0-49914 GCF_002743425.1 Sporosarcina sp. P7
AGCGCTCTATGGCCCGCGCTATCCGCTCAATCCAAGTCCGCAAGCGCTCTATGGCCCGCGCTATCCGCTCAATCCAAGTCCGCAAGCGCTCTATGGCCCGCGCTATCCGCTCAATCCAAGTCCGCAAGCGCTCTATGGCCCGCGCTATCCGCTCAATCCATATCCGCAAGCGCTCTATGGCCCACGCCACCCGCTCAATCCACCCCAACACCCGCCCTATCTAACCCAATATTCGCTCAATAAACCACGCCCGAAGCCAAAATTACTTCCCTATTGACACTAAAAAACTCCGTCTGTTATCATTATGTGTAACCGGTACCACATAGAACAGAATGTAGGTGGAATAGTTGGCAAATATACGGGATGTAGCTAAAGCCGCTGGGGTTTCGGTAGCGACTGTTTCACGCTATTTAAATAATAAAGGATACATAAGTGAAGAGGCGAAACGCGTGATTGCTCAGGCGGTTGAAGAGTTGAACTATCAGCCGAGTATGATTGCGCGTTCGCTGAGTACAAAACAATCTACGTTTATTGGCTTGATTGTTCCGGATATCGTCAATCCGTTTTTCCCGGAATTGGCGCGTGCGATTGAAGATGTTGCGTTGGCGTACGGATACACGGTGATTTTGTGTAACTCGGATGAAGATTTGGAGAAGGAAATAAATTATGTCAAGACGTTGCAACAGAAATATGTGGCGGGTTTCATTGTCGCGACGAGTCATGCGGAAGCGGAACACTATATGGGGCTGGATATCCCCATTGTCGCAATTGACCGGAGAATTCATTCATCGATACCGTATATTGCGACGGATAACCGCGAAGGTGCTCGGATAGGAACGGCGCATTTATTGGATAGCGGCTGTACAAACATTCTTTGTATGCGAGGACCTTTAGGATTAGGCCCTGCAGATGATCGATTTGCTGGGTTCAATGATGCCGTGAAGGGGAAGAATATACATACACATATTATTGAATGTCCATTTCAATTTGACGTAGCGGAAACCATGGTGAAAAAGGTATTGGCAGAAGTATCGATTGACGGAATTTTTGCGAGCAGTGATGTGACGGCAGCAGGCGCAATGAAAGCTGCGTATTCAGCAGGTATTCATGTACCAAGTCAGCTTCAAATCGTTGGATATGACGGAACGATGCTTGCGAGCCAATTAACACCTGGCTTGACGACGGTAGCGCAGGACTTATATAGAATTGGTGCGATGGCAGCGAGGATGTTGATTAAATTAATTGAAGGGCAAGAGTTGACGGAGCGTGAAGTACTGATTCCGGCAGAGTTGCTCATTCGCCAAACAACGAGGAGTGAAGCATGATGATCACGGTAATTGGTAGTGCCAATATGGATTTGGTAGTGGGTACGCAGAATTTCCCGGACCAGGGCGAGACGGTTCTTGGAAATGTGTTCGATACAGTGCCGGGCGGGAAAGGTGCGAATCAGGCAATTGCTGCGGCGCGACTTGGCAGTGAAATGCATATGGTAGCTTGCGTGGGAAATGATGTATTTGGAACGAGCATTGTGAATAATCTTCAGGAGAATAAAGTCGGCGTCACCGGTGTAGGTACTGTAGACGGCGCTTCGGGCATTGCGAATATATTGCTGTCGGAAGGAGATAATCGGATTATCGTCGTACCGGGCGCCAATTCTTTGTTGATGCCAACTCATATTGACGAGGTAGAAGATCTTATCAAACGCAGTAAATTGGTCATACTTCAACTTGAAATTCCGATACCTACTGTCATTTATACATTAGCGAAGTGCCAAGCGATAGGAGTTCCAGTTATATTAAATCCTGCACCGGCAGGCGGGTTCGAACTTGACATGATGCCTTCCATTACCTATTTGACGCCGAATGAAACAGAATGTGAACAGATCTTCGGTATAGATATGGTCAGTGCATTAGAAAAGTATCCGAACCGTTTAATTATCACGCTGGGTAGTGACGGCGCACGATTCTTCGATGGAGAAGAGCACGTCATCGTAGAAAGCTTTAAGACCCATGCCGTGGATACGACAGGCGCTGGCGATACGTTTAACGGAGCTCTTGCACATGGCATTGTAGCTGGAATGAATTTGGAACGAGCAGTTCGTTTCGCGAATGCGGCAGCTTCACTTTCCGTAGAGAAGTTCGGCGCACAAGGTGGCATGCCTTCATTTGAAGAAGTAGAAGCGCGTTTGGAGGAGAGTCGATGAAAAAGCACGGCATGATCAATCGCGATATTGCGGCAATGCTTGCTAAAATGGGTCACACCGATCAATTGACGATTGCAGATTGCGGTCTGCCGATTCCTGAAGGTGTGCCGTGCATCGATCTTTCCTACGCATTAGGAAAACCAGGATTCACAGAGGTTTTATTGGAACTCATGAAAGATTTTCAAGCGGAAAAAGTATATATTGCAAGTGAAATAAAAGTGGAGAACCCTGCAGTGTTTAGTGAAATAAAACGACTAGAATGCCCGATAGATGAGCTAACACATGATCAATTAAAAGAACAATCAAGACAATCGAAAGTTATTATTCGTACAGGAGAGGCGACACCTTATGCCAATATTATCGTACAGTCAGGCGTCATATTCTGAAAGTGGGTGTGCAGAGATGATTGCGATGAGCGGGATATCGAAAAGTTTCAATGGAAATAAAGTACTCGACAATGTGGAGTTTAATGTAGTCAAAGGAGAAATCCATGCGCTCATGGGAGAGAACGGTGCAGGGAAATCGACGATGATGAAGATTTTGACTGGAATTTATACGCGTGACTCAGGAGAAATCACGGTCAAAGGGAAAAAAGTAGAGTTCAAGAACGCCAAGGAAGCTGAAGCAGAGGGGATTGCGGTCATTCACCAAGAGCTTAATATTTTACCGGACTTGACAGTTGCTGAAAACTTTTATTTAGGTAAAGAAAAGACGTTCGGCAAAAGTGGGATTTTGAAGACGAAAGAAATGAATCGTCAAGCGGAAGAAATTTTATCGAAGCTAGGTCTGGATGTCGATGCGCGCACGATCACCCGTGAATTATCCGTTGGGAAACAGCAGATTATTGAGATTGCGAAGGCGGTTTCTTCTAATGCTGAATTGATTATTATGGATGAGCCGACTGCAGCATTGACGGACCGTGAAATTGAAACGTTATTTAAAACCGTTCGAGCATTGCAAGCTGAAGGTGTTTCATTCGTTTATATTTCACACCGAATGGAAGAGATTTTCGCAATGTGCGACCGCATTACGATTTTACGAGACGGTCAATACGTCGGTGTGCGGAATATAAAAGACACGACGTTTGAAGAAATCGTACAGATGATGGTCGGACGTGAGCTGGGTGAACGATTCCCAGCTCGTGCATGTGAAATCGGTGATGTGAAGCTGAAAGTAGAAGGTCTCGCGCGTGGTGACCATTTTGAAGACATATCGTTTGAAGTGCGAAAAGGTGAAATTGTCGGTATTGCTGGATTGATGGGTGCCGGTCGTACGGAAGTGATTCAATCGATTTTCGGCTTTAAGAAACCGACTGCGGGTAAGATTTTCATTGATGGCAAGCAAGTGGTTATTTCGAATCCGTTGCAAGCGAAAAAGCTTGGTATCGGATATGTCACGGAGGATCGGAAATCGGAAGGGTTGATTCTTGACTTTTCGGTTCGGGAAAATATGTGCTTGACCAACTTCAATCGGATTTCGAATTCAGGAGTCATTCAACGAACGAAAGAAACCCAGTTGTATGACACGATGTCTAAACGTCTAGGCGTTCGTACATCTGGACCTGAACAAATTGTCAAGTCGTTGAGTGGCGGTAACCAACAAAAAGTAGTCATCGCAAAATGGCTTGGTATTGAGCCCGATATTCTATTTTTGGATGAACCTACAAGAGGTGTCGACGTTGGGGCGAAGAAAGAAATTTACAGCATCATCAATGAATTGGCTGAGCGTGGAGTCGCAATTGTGATGATTTCGTCCGAATTACCGGAAGTAATCGGTATGGCAGACCGCGTGCTCGTCATGCACGAAGGCCGGTTGATGGCAGATATACCGAAAGAAGAAATGACACAAGAACGAATTATGCATTTTGCAACAGGAGGTGACAAAGTTGTCCAAGACTAATATGAAATCGTCATTACAGAAATTAGGACCGGTTATCGGCTTATTATTGATCGTGGTCATTATTTCCATCATGAGTCCGAGTTTTTTAACTATGAACAACTTGTTCAACGTATTGCGTCAAGTTTCCATTAACGCATTGATTGCGTTCGGGATGACGTTTGTTATTTTGACCGGTGGGATTGATTTATCAGTTGGATCGATTCTCGCGTTAACCGGTGCCGTGACAGCAGGTATGATGTCAGGCGGCATGGATCCAATTCTAGCCATGCTACTCGGCGTATTACTTGGTGTGCTACTCGGTGCAATCAACGGTTTAATTATTGCGAAAGGGAAGGTCGCACCATTTATCGCGACACTCGCAACGATGACAATTTTCCGCGGATTGACTTTAGTTTATACTGAAGGCCGTCCGATTTCCGGACTTGGCGATTCATTTACATTTCAAATGCTCGGAAAAGGATATATTTTCGGTATCCCAGTTCCGGTCATCACGATGGCAATCTCCTTTGCAGTGCTGTACTTTATATTGAAGAAAACGACATTCGGACGCCGTGTGTATGCGGTCGGTGGCAATGAAGAAGCGTCACGTCTTTCCGGAATTAATGTGGATCGAGTGAAGATTTATGTCTATTCATTGGCAGGTGGTCTGACGGCCATTGCGGCATTAATTTTGACGTCGCGCTTAAACTCCGCACAGCCTACAGCGGGTAATATGTTTGAACTCGATGCGATTGCGGCCGTTGTGCTTGGCGGGACAAGCTTGACTGGCGGTCGCGGATGGATTGTTGGTACATTAATTGGTGCTTTAATTATTGGTGTCTTGAATAATGGTTTAAATTTGATCGGCGTTTCCTCTTTCTTCCAACAGGTTGTAAAGGGTGCAGTAATATTAATCGCAGTGCTCTTAGATCGTAAAAAAACAGCATAAGGAGATGTGAATTTTTATGAAAAATATCAAATGGTTACTACTTATGGCAGTCGTGCTCGTATTGGCTGCTTGTTCATTGGATCAACCCGGCTCGAAATCTTCATCAGATGAAAAAGGCAAGGCTGGAAAAGAAAGCGACAAGGCATATAAAATCGGTCTTTCCATATCGACACTAAACAATCCATTCTTCGTGACATTGAGTGAAGGTGTGAAGGAACAGGCGAAGGAATCTGGATCAGAAGTAATCGTTGTCGATGCACAAGATGATGCGTCTAAACAAGCAAGTGACGTAGAAGATTTAATTCAACAAGGTGTAGATTTGCTCATTATCAATCCAACAGATTCTGAAGCAGTGGTCTCTGCAGTGCAATCGGCAAACAGTTCCAACGTTCCGGTTATCACGGTAGACCGTCGAGCAGAAGGTGGCGAAGTAGTTTCCCACATCGCTTCAGATAATAAAGCAGGCGGTGTGTTAGCTGGGGAATACATGATGGAGTTACTAGGCGAGGATCACCCGAAAGTGGCAGAGCTTGAAGGGATCTCAGGTTCATCCGCGGCACGTGATCGTGGAGCGGGCTTTAACGAAGCGGTGGACGGCAAGGTAAATATCGTGACGAAACAAACAGCAAACTTTAACCGTGCTGAAGGTTTGACGGTAATGGAAAATATTTTACAATCGAATCCAGACATCCAAGGCGTATTTGCGCATAACGATGAGATGGCGTTGGGTGCATTAGAAGCTATTCAGGCAGCTGGTAAAGACATCGCAATCATTGGATTCGACGCAACAGACGACGCAGTCAAATCTGTCAAAGATGGTAAATTGTCCGCCACGGTTGCACAGAAGCCCGAGGAAATTGGGACAAAGGCAATGGATGCAGCGGTAGCCGTACTAAACGGTGAAGAGGTAGATGCGGATATTCCAGTTGATTTGGAATTAATTAAAGAGTAAGTGTGTGTGTTGTTTGAGGGAAGCTCTCTGGCCAAGTTTTTTGGCTGGGGAGTTTTTTTTGTTTTTTGGCGGGGGATAGAGCGTTTGCCTCCTCATATAGAGCGGATGTCCCGTTTGATAGAGCGTTCGCGTCCCCGTATAGAGCGGATATCCTGTTTGATAGAGCGCTCGCGGTTATGTAATGAGCGGGTAGCGTGGGCAATAGAGCGAATCCCCCTTGATATAGAGTCACGACTCGCTATTGAGCGGATGGCGCGGGCATTAGAGCGCTTCTGTCCCCGTATAGAGCGCCCACGTGCCCGTATAGAGCAGATATCCCGTTTGATAGAGCGTTTACGGGCTGCAATAGAGCGCTTAAGTAGATTAGTGAGCGTTTAAGAAAAAAATATCATTACAAGAAACACTTTTCACGCATATCCTCGCGTTAAAAGCGTCAACTAATCCGTCACTCCACGCAACTTGAAACTATGCGACTACTTTTCCAATTTTCATTTAAAATCTAGCAATAACCTGTATAATTGACACTAAAAGGAGGTTGCTAGATTTGAAATTCGTGACGAAATGTATCACAACTACTCTGTTCACCGTTCTGCTAATCCTCGCAATGACGCTGTCAACCGAAGCGGCTACTTGGCCGGACCATTCACCTGATCAAAATCCTGACAAGCAGTGGACTATCACGTTCAATAAACCAGTAAAAAAGTCTACAGTCGAAAATTCGATTTATATCACGGATTCTACAGGAGGAAAGCAGAACAATGCAATAACATACTCAGACTCCGACAAGAAAGTACATATCGCGCCGCCAGCAGGAAACTATCGTAGTGGCGAAACTTACACATTACATATCACGCAAGCTGTGCATAATACAGATAACCAACCATTAAAAGCACCGGTTACTAAAACGTTTTCCATTAAAACGGGAATTACATATGACTTGGCGAATGTACAAGCCAATGGCACGACTACCATAGTGGAAAGGTTTCCAAGTTTTGAAGCAGCGGCCAGCCGTATGAATAGCAATCAAGTCGTGCTGTTCCAAAACCACATCATCCACATGCCGAAAGGGCTTATTTCAACCGTGGCATACGGCGGTAGCTCATTGACAATTTTGTATGCTGATCAAGGCTTGAAAACTCAAGAAACATATGTGCCAGCAGACACGGAACTTGTGTATGTTGACTCGACAGCCACTTCTGTAAAAGTCGAGCTGGCGGGAAGAAACTTTTACATCAAGCCACAAAATGCAATGATGCTACCGAGTCAGACCGTAACGGATCGCACCTACTATAAAGTATCGAATCGTTCACTCTATCATTCGATTTACTCACATAGGACAAAGACGTTCGCTTCGTATGAAATGGGTGCTGCTCCAAACTTCATGCAAGAAGGGGTAAAGTATTACAGCACAGACGGCAGTCATTTTCATAATGAAGCAGGAGCTTTGGTTGGCACGGCTCATCAATACTTCCAGTACGTGCCGATGCGTAGCATGACACGCTATACAGCTGAAGAGTTGGATGCGTATATTATGAAGCAGTTAAGGAGCCTGGAGCAGTCTTATCCGAACTCTTCCATTTATAAAAATGCGGCAACGAGAAGTAAATTAATCGGGTTGGGCTCGGAATTGAAGCGAATTGAAAGAGAGAGTCATGTCAATGCGATGCATATACTGGCGCTCGCACAGCATGAAAGCCAGTATGGACTCAGTAAGCACGCGCAGGAATCCAATAATTTATTCGGAATGTACGTAACAGATGATAATCCGTTGAATAAAAACTTTGATTCAGTAAGCGCAAATATTCAAGAACTGGTCGATGCCTTTTTGAATAGAAATTACTTACCGCCTCAAGCCAAATATGCGAATGGAACGAATTTCGGTAATAAAGCAATTGGCATGAATGTTAAATATGCATCCGATCCATACTGGGGTTCTAAAATTGCAGGGCATTTGTACCGAATGGACCGTTCTATGGGCGGGAAGGAAATGGCTAACCAGCTGAAGATTGGATTGACGAATCCGTCCAGTTTGAATGTACGTCCTATACCTTCATCAGCTCCAGGCACGCCGATCATATATAAATATCAAAAGATGGGCATGCCACTCATTATTTTGGATGATCAAATACCTGAAGCGCCATGGATTAAAATCCGTTCAGATAAGGCTCCATATGACACAGTATACGTGCATGGAGATTTAGTAGATCCGTTAGAATGGCAATGAATACTGAAACAACCCCTTACCTCAATTGTAGGTAAGGGGTTGTTCTCAGTCTATTCAATTGAACAATTCATTCGTTAAGTCACCATTGATCCCTATAGCTGCAGCGCTCCCGGTCCCCGCTGCGACTAGTAGCTGCGAAGGGACGATATGTGAAACATCACCCGCTGCATAGACATTCCAAACTGTTGTCCGTCCGTATTCATCGGTTAAAATCCCGCCGTATTTATTGCGCTCACACCCTAAGTCTTGAGCGAAATGATTGGGATGACTCCAGCGAGGAGTGGCAAATCCGCCTGCGCGATCTATCAATGTACCGTCCTCAAGCCGCACACTGTGCAGTTGCCCGTCTACTCCTTCAAGACCTGAAATGATATCATCGACAATCTGTATTCCTTTTGCACTCAACTTCATTTGTTCTTCCGTCGTCAGCTGACCTTCTCCACCGGTGAAAACAATCAGATCCCGACTCCATGTATACACTTCAGTTGCTAATTTAAACACATTTTTATCCGCAAATACAGCCAAAGAACGATCGCGCATTTCCCAGCCGTCGCAATAGGGACAACTGAAGATGGATGTGCCATAAAAGCGCTCAATACCAGGCACATTAGGCAATTCATCACGCAAACCGACAGCAAGAAGTACTTTCTGTGTGCGGAACGGCCTGCCGTCTGCTGTCATCAACTCATAATGTGATTCATCCAAACGTTCGACTGCCACAATTTTTTGATGATGAAATGTCACAGACGGATACTGCGTCAGTTCCTCCCGCCCAATCTTCCGTAATTCTGAAGGTGGCATACCGTCACGTGTTAAAAATCCATGTGATGCACGGGAGACACGGTTCCTTGCATGATCATCATCAAAAACTATTACATGCCGCCTTGCCCGTCCGAGCACTAAAGCCGCACTTAATCCAGCAGGACCGCCACCAATAATTGCACATTCATAGATCATTGCTATTTTCATCCCTTTTCATTCCATTTTAGTTATAGGACTTCCCATGAAACGTCTGAAGTAAACTGTAGTGTGTGCAGTTTAACTTAATTAGCACAGAAAGTGTTGATCAACATTTTATTCGGACAGTATCACAGTTAAGTTAGTTCCGTGATACGATAGAAGGAAAACATCTTAGGAGGTCGAGTACATGAAGAATCGACAAGAAAAACACGTCCTAATATACGGAGACATTTTCGTAGACTACATCGCAACAGATGAAACGAACACCAAATTCTCTACATTCCTCGGCGGAGCAACAATCAATGTAGCGGCAGGTGTCTCCCGCCTAGGTGCAAAATCTTCATTAATCACCGTAATCGGAGAAGACGAGGACTCGGTATTTGCGGAAAATCAGCTACGTCAAGAAGGGGTCGATATAACGTTTGCTGTTCGTTCACCAGAGAAGAAAGTCAATCGTGTCTATGTACATTTGACTCCAGAATGCGATCGAGTATTTGTAAAGTACATAGACGACACGCCTGACCTTCAAGTCCAACCGAGTGATTTACAAGAACGAGCTTTCCAAAACGCTTCAATTTTACATATATGCTCCGGTACGATGTTCCAGCCAACAGCTTTGGCAACAACGAAGAGAGCTGTCGAATTAGCTAAAGAACACAATGTATATCTCTCGGTAGATCCTAATATTCGTCCGTTACGATGGGAAAGCGAGGAGAAATGTCGAGATACGATTCTTTCATTTTTAGACCAAACAGACTTACTCAAACTTACCGAAGAAGAACTCACATTTCTCATGCAAGAATCGAGTATAGAAAAAGCACTAGAACGACTGTCCGCCTATAATATTCCTGTCATCATGCTGACTATGGGCGAGGCGGGAACTCTTGCCGTTATTGAAGGAGCCCAACATCATGTAGCGGTTGAGCCTATCGATCCCGTAGATACAACAGGAGCAGGAGATGCATTCTTAGCGGGCGTACTTCGCGGTCTTCATCTAAATGGCAAGCCAGAATCACTCGAAGAAATGCTTGCACATATCGAATTTGGCAATCAAATGGGAGCGCTATGCGCAATGAAAGTCGGTGCGCTTTCCGCGATGCCGCACGCAGATGAACTGGAGTGATGTAGCGACTTGGATTTTGATTTAGTGCTCAATCATGGCTTCCGAGCGCTCTATGTGTCTGCTTATTCGCTCAATCACGGCCGCCGAGTGCTCTATGTGTCCGCTTATTCGCTCAATCACGGCCGCCGAGCGCTCTATGTGCCCGCTTATTCGCTCAATCACGACCACCAAGCGCTCTAAAACCCCATCCATCCGCTCTATCACATCCCCCGGGCGCTCTAAAAAGCTATATACAGAAAATAATAAACACACTAAAAAAGCATCGGACAAGAAACTCAGCCAAATAGAATAAAAAAATGTACACAGTACGCTGTGTACATTTTTTTATTCTTTTAGGAGCCATATCTAATAGTACAAATATCGTCTACATCAATCATCTGGACTTCTGAATCACCAAATGGCTGAAAGTGGACGGTACGAATTTTTCTGTCGAATTGTAAGTAGTATCCGTTATGTTGTACATCCTTTGAATCCTTCAGTGTAATTTCAACGGGTGCGCCCATTGTCAAATCAACAAGTATATGAATAATTTTCTTTTCATCATAACATCGTGCTTTTCTTCTCGGAATATACGGCACGTCATAATCATGGTGTGGTCTGAACCTTTTAGATGACATGTTTTTATACACCTCCTTCTCTCTTTAGCGTATGTAGAAATTGGTGAGAGAACTGTGCCGCTTCATTGGATATATGCAATAAGAATAGATTGGTGTATATATATTGAAAGAAAAATTACTGGAGGTCTAATTTGCAGTGTCGGTAGGGTTAGTTGAGCTAGTGTAAAATGAATTGAAGTATGTCTTTTGTATTAGTCCATATGATATAATTAAGAGAGAAAAGTCATTCGAATCCATTGGGGAATGGAAGAGGGGGAACCGTATGTACTGTCCGAAATGTGGTCATAAAAATACAGATGATGCGAACTTTTGTGGAGGTTGTGGCAAGGCCATGCAAGGGTCGCGCAATATGAAACCTATTTTCGCAATAATCTTAGCATTATGGATCGGTGGGATTAGCTATGGCTATGCGACAGATTGGAGTTTTCGCTGGCCGACAGAAACGGTAGCTTCCGTTAAAACAAAACTTGTTAGTAAAGATGAAGCCGAATTGAAGATTAAAAAGGCGCCTACCGTTGTCAATGAAACGAAGAAGCAAGTGAAAGATAAAACAGAACTCATTAAAGAATCGTTGCCGAGTGTTTTTACCATTAGTACGGGAGACGGTTCAGGTTCAGGTTTCCTGTATAAGGCTGGTGGCTATATCGTGACGAATGCACACGTAGTGGCAGGCTATACCGACGTGACGGTGAAGAATTCCGTGGGTGAAGATTTTAACGGTACTGTCATTGGAATTTCTGATCGCTATGATATCGCGCTGATCAAATCAGAAGCGAATAAACATGTGAAACCATTTGTGACCGAGATGAAAGAGACTCCTATCGGTACGGAAGTTATTGCGTTAGGGAGCCCAAAAGGTCTTGAGAACACCGCGTCTATTGGGTATTTGACGGGTTTGAATCGTGACATGGAAATGGATTTCATTTATGAAAAGATCTATCAGATTGATGCACAGATTGATCACGGTAGTAGTGGCGGTCCGTTGCTAGATGCCACTACGGGTAAAGTGATTGGCATTAATTCCTTACTCTATAAAGACAATACCGTATTTGGATTTTCTATTCCGATGCATAGTATGCGGAAACAGGTTGACGACTGGATTGACAAGCCAATGAGCAATAAAGCGGTGGCTGCGTTATTCAACGTCTATGATGATTACGTGCCGGAGTCGTATCAAGATTCGGAAGATACTTCGTTTGATTATGAGGACTACGGTGGCCATGACGACACAGAAGATGACTCTGTTTACGAAGAAGTGCCAGAAACAGGGGAGTATGGGGATGATACGGAAGTAGCGGATGAAGAGGTAGAGTATTTCATTCATGATTTCAGGAGCCAATATGAAGCAGCTATCGACCATAACGATTATGAGTATATTGCGCCTTATATTGCAACTGGAAGTTCGGCGGAGAGTGAGCTGCTAGAATTCCTACATGAGCTATCCGTGAAAAATGAGTTTTATGAATTTATTGATACGTCCGTGACTGATGTGATCTATACTAATCAATCGATTGAAGTGTATACGTATGAAACCTTGAATTTCACGAAGGAAGACGGAACGGTACAGTTTTTGGAAAAGAAGAAGTTGTATACAGTGGTGAATGATGAGTTTGGTGACTATCAAATTCAACAGATTTCCAATCAATAAAAAGATGTTGCAGTGTCCGAGATCTGGTACTGCAACGGCTTTTTTGTATCATAAGAAGTAAGATATTTCAGGAATTCTAAGGCTTGAATGGTAGTGAAATATGCTATAATTTTCCTAGAGCAGGAGGCGATCAGTCGTGGAGTATAAAAATTCAGAGCGTTTTCTCATTGCATTTAATCGAATCGATAAATCGTTGATGAAGATTACAGATTTGCCGAACCATTTTTCATTCTCAAAGAAAATTGATAGAGCAAAAACACAACATGCTTTGGTTGCTCATTATGAAGAGGATCTACGGGAGTTTGGCAGTTTACGTAATGCGATTGTGCATAATCGGACGGGGTTTGATTATGTTATAGCAGAACCCCATGATGAAATTGTAAAACTGATTGAGAGTATAGATGAAAAACTAGCCAATCCGTTAACGGTCAAAGATTTGTTTTCTGGCAAAGTACATATTGTGCAAGCGGATGAATCACTCGCCACCGGTCTGCGTTTAGTGAGAGAATGGAAGATTAATCAATTGCCTATTTACAAAAAGGGTCGATTTATCGGATTAATTACCGCAGATGGCATTATGAATTGGCTGGCGGATCAGGAAACGGATTGCATTTCCCGGGAAATACCGACATTATTAGACGTATATAATCACGAGAAAAGAAGAAAAACCTATCGTTTCGTCAAAAGTTCGATGTCGGTTTATGAAGCAGAAGGGTTTTTTAGAAAATCCATTATATCAGGGAAACGTCTCGAAGCATTGCTCATCACCGAACAAGGTGGTAAAGATGAGAAACTACTTGGCATCATTACGCCATTGGATTTACTCAAAATAGATGAATGAAGAGTTTAGAAAAGGTGAAATGAATGGATAGTGAACAAAATAAGTCATTGTATGAGCCTGCGATTCATTTTCACAATGTGTCGTTTGAAGTAGGGGACACGAAGATTCTCGATGCGATAACCGGATCATTCCCTACAAATCAAATCACCGTATTAGTCGGTCCTTCGGGTGCTGGGAAAACGACGTTATTGAAAATGTGTAACGGTCTGCTGAGTCCTACTACTGGAGAAATTACAGTACAAGGGCAGGCAATTCATGAAATGTCACCAATCAATCTACGTCGAAAAGCGGGTATGGTGTTACAAAATTCGCCAATGATCGCAGGAAGTGTCTATGAAAATTTGGCACTGCCTCTACGTTTACAAGGCAAGACGTTGAGTAAAGAAAAAGCGTTAGATATTTTAGATCAAGTCGGTCTTGAAGGGGAGTATCTCCAACGTGACAGCCAGTACTTGTCGGGGGGTCAGCAGCAGAAAGTATCGATTGCCAGAACATTATTGAATCAGTCGAAGATTTTATTGATGGATGAAATTACATCTGCGCTAGACCCGTCTTCATTGAATGAAGTGGAAGATTTGATTCGTAAACTACATGATGAACATGCCATCACGGTCATCTGGATCACGCATAATTTGGAACAGGCGAGGAGAATGGGGCAATATGCATGGATTATGGTGGATGGAAAGTTAGTGGATGCCAGCGAAATATCTGTACTTGATGATTCAGATATTCCATCGGTCAATCGCTTTTTGAAGGGGGACTTTTCATGAGTACCACTGCCTTATTCCTAACACTGATATTTGTGTTGATACCGTTAGTGCTATCCAAAACACTTGGATTGCAGTTGGAGAAAGATACTATTATCGCAACGATTCGTTCAACTGTGCAATTAGTGGCGGTCGGCTTCGTACTGAAGTTTGTCTTTGATTCGGAAAGTTATTTGTTCATTTTCTTGATGGTAGTCTTGATGATTGGAGCAGCCGTACAAAATGCACGGAAAAAAGGAGAAGGTATTAAAGGAATCACATGGAAGCTGATTGTGACTTTTGTGTTGCTGGAAGTGTTGACGCAAAGTATTTTACTAGGGTTCAAGATTGTTCCAGCTACTGCGCAATACATTATTTCATTAACCGGTATGGTGATCGGAAACTCGATGGTACTTGCGATTTTATTCCTCAATCGTTTCGTGGCGGAAGTTGAAGCGCATCGACCAGAAAGTGAACTAATCTTGTCACTTGGCGGCACACCAAAACAAGCGATACATAAGCAATTGATCCGCTCTATTCAGGCAAGTATGATTCCGACAATTGAAAGCCAAAAGACGATCGGACTGGTGCAATTGCCCGGTATGATGAGTGGTCAAATCATCGCAGGGGCCGATCCTTTAGAGGCTGTTCAATTTCAAATCTTAGTCATATTTTTATTATTAACAACTGCTGCATTAACGAGTGTTTGTTTAGGTTTACTCTCCTATCCAACATTGTTCAATGACCGCATGCAAATGCTACAACGACAAGAGCACTCGAAGTAACTACTTTTCGAGTGCTCTTGAAAGTAGATATAAGCCAAAAATTTGTACGACTAGTAACAATAATACTATGAAGAATCCACGGAACTAACTAAGGTATAAGACAAGCTTTGCTATTCGAAAATCGACATCGTTGCACGAAAGCCTATCCGACAAGGAGCGAGGCTTTTTTGCCGTTCAAAAAATTTAGAGGTTTCGATGGTGAGTGACTCATTATACGCAGAAGTAACCCTCATCTGTTTTAAATATCCTGCCACTAGTACAAAGTATTCATTCTCGTAAATCTATTTGACAATGATTCTCATTATCGGTTATGATAATACTTAATGAGAGACATTCTCATTGGATACAAGAAAAATGAAGCGGGATAAAAAAGTTAGCATGCGAGAAACATCATCTTCCTCGTAACGAGTGGCAGTTTACCCATAGTTGCAGCTGTCTTAAGCCTGATGATTGGCCCGGTGTCGTCCTACATACAGGAAATTTGAGATGGGATCTTCGCTTTCCACGTGTGTTGGTAGGAGTTAGTCTTGTAATCACTGGTGTGTTAGTACGAGGTAATTCATCACGGTGGCAGCACAAACTTGTCGCTGGCATTCCGATTGTGATCTATGCAGTGGAATAGGTCTCCACTGTATAGATGGCTTTCGGTAACACGTTAGCACGCACAGTATATCGCGTAAATACTTGAAAGCACACTGTACACGTCTATTTATTGGAAATTAGCGTACAAAAGCCCACCATTGCTTTGCCACGTTAATTCCCAAACGCAACCCTCCCTTTACTTGCGGACATTCACGACATTCCAGCAGGGTTGCTTTCAAGTTGTTTCATTTGGCTGCTTTCTTTATGAGGGCAGTTTTTTTGTGTTGAAATGTAATGGAGATGGACTGTGTTGTTGGGGTAGTGCTCAATCGCTCGAGTGCTCCGCTCAATGTCAGTCGGGAAGCGCTCTATCACTCGAGTGCTCCGCTCAATGCCAGTCGGGAAGTGCTCTATCATTCGAGTGATCCGCTCAATGTCAGTCGGGAAGTGCTCAATCAGTCGAGTAATCCGCTCAATGCCGGCCATAAATCGCTCAGTCCATCATGCAATCCACACTCTCCCAAACAAAAACCCGCCACTTCACGAAGAAGTAACGGGTTCTCACTCTACTTAAAATAACAAATGCGCAATACCTGCAATGATCGGCAAGGCAATGAGTGTACGCAACAGGAAAATGATCAGTAAGTCAAAAATATTCAGCGGAATCTTCGTACCTAAGATCAAGCCACCGACTTCGGACATGTAAATTAGCTGGATTACGGAAACTGCCGCAATCGTAAATAGTGTAATAGGCGATGTAATGACGCCTTCCGCTAAAATAACAGGCAAGAACATGTCCGCGAATCCGACGACCATCGTCTGTGCGGCTTCTGCAGCCTCGGGAATTTGCAAGAAATTCAAGATGTATTCGAAGGGCTTGCCTAGAATACGGAATATACTCGTATACTCAGCCATTACTAAAGCAACCGTCCCGAAAGCCATAACGACTGGCGCGACACCGAACCACATGTCGAGCACGTTCTGCATTCCTGCGCGAACTGTCTTCACAACAGAACGTTGTTTTGAAGCTGTATCCAGTGCGCTAGTGAGTCCTAGTTTGAAGACACTTGTTCCAGCTGGCAGTTTTTCGTTCTCTTCGGAATATTCACGATCGTCAATATACGTATTCTTAATAGAACGTAATGGATAAATTCTTGGCATAATTAAGGCAAGAATCACCCCTGTGAACAGAACCGTCGCATAAAATGGTAAGAAGTAGTTTCCAAGTCCAACTTTATCAATAATGACGAGAGTAAATGTAATCGACACGACAGAGAATGTAGTCGAAATAATCGCTGCTTCACGCTGTGTATAGTGGCCATCCTCGTATTGTTTACTTGTAAGTAAGACGCCAATTGTTCCGTCTCCAATCCAGGAAGCCAGTGCATCAATGGAAGAACGTCCAGGTAATTTAAATAAAGGTCGCATCACCTTTACCATTAACGTACCGAAGAATTCGAGCAATCCGAAGTTCAGTAATAAAGGAAGCAGTAGACCTGCGAAGAAGAAGATACTGAACAAGAAGGAAACGAGTCCATCACCTGCAAGTAGCAATCCGCCTGTGTTCTCGCTCCAAATCGCTTCAGGACCTAATTTATAGACGACCATGATGGCGAAGATGGCCCCTACAATGCGGGTAATCGTCCAAAATGGTGTAACTTTGAATAAGTTTGTAAAGAATGAAGGTCTGTTTGGATCTTTTTTAACAAATAGATAGAGTATGGATCCGAGTGCAGACACAATGATCAAACACATCATAAGTTGTGGAATAATCGGTTCCAATGAGCCTGACAATAAATCCGCCAATTTGGCAATCGGTACTTTCCAACCCGCTTTAAAAGGTAGTGGAATCATGAATAATATAACGCCGAGTATAGACGGGATTAAGAATATTAGCCAAGTGCTAGCTGTATATTTTTTCAAGGTATTTCTCTCCTTGCACATAATCTAGTTGATGTATATTTATTCATTATACTGTTTAACGAGTCGATGTAAATACTTTAGCACAAAGTGTAACTTTTCAGTCAGCAAGCAGTCTATATTGGAATGGGATATTTAACAGCATATGGTCGACAAAATAATATGTAGGATTACAGTAATCGGCAGCATAAATGTGGATTTGGTTGCACTCGCGGACAAGTTTCCTTTACAAGGCGGGCGGTTAGAGGAAAGAACTTCCAGACGGGACCTAGTGGCAAGGGGATGAATACAGCTATAGCCTGTGCAAGACTTGGCCATAAAGTTCAGCTGATCGGTACGACAGGCACAGGAGAAACATTTAACGGAGCGCTCGTCGGCCGACTGCTTAAAAATTAGTAAAAGAGGTAGAAAATCTTGCAGATAGAAATGAGTAGAAATCCTTTTATATCAAGCCTGATTGGCACTCATCTGTCACCATTGACAGGCATTACTAAAAATCTAACCGTTCTCCCTTTAAATTTCTGAACAAAAGGCGTATGCTATGGCAATAGAATGGATTACGAGGAAAAATGGAGGTAGATGTTGATGGTTTTTGGAGAGAATATAAAGGTCCGTAAACGCATCTTGCAGTTGATTGATGGCTTAACAGATGAGGAATTTAACGGAACACCATCGCATGGCGGCTGGTCACCCAAGCAGATTGTAGAACATTTAGCCTTAATGGAATGTCGAGTTGCTACAAACATCGCCCAAGAATTAAAAAATCCTGAGAGTTTACGTGTCTTCAAAAAACCGATTAGTGTATCGGCTAGTCCTTTAGTAAAGGCATATTTCATGGAATATACACAACCAACAGATATGCATCTTTCTATTCCAGAGGTTAAAGAGAAGTTGCATGCATCCAGAAATTATTTGCTGGATATCTATGAATCTGCCACTATTACAGAACTTCGCTGTAAATCACTTAAGCATCCGATTTTTGGAAATGTGCCGTTAATTCAATGGTTCCGATTCGTAGGATTCCACGAAAAACGTCATCTACGACAGTTGAAACGTACAGTAGAGCAAGTGAAGTCGGCTCGCGTGCCTCTAGTTTCAACGTCTAAATCATAAATAGAACTTGTTGCCTCCTAGGGCACAAGTTCTTTTCTTATTTTGCTTTAAATCAGCTATACTTTACTTAACCGTGAAGGAGGAGATGGAATGAATCGATACCGTTTTGGTACCCCCGAAAAGCTGCGTGCATTGCTTTGTGAACTAGTAAGTTGGGATAGTCGTACGTTAACGGAAGGAGAGCGTTTCTTTTCCTGGAAGCTACAAAATAAGTTGAGCGAACTTGAATATTTCACTGAGAATGCTGACAATATTACACTTCATGATGCGGGTCTCGGGCGGCAAGTTGTGCATGCTCTTTATGAACATCCTGATGCAACAGATACGATTGTGTTAATCAGTCATTTTGATACTGTACAAACGGATGAATACGGAGCACTTGAACCCCTTGCATTTCATCCGGAAGAGCTAACGAAGAAGTTGCTAGAAAATAAAGAGATGTTACCTGAAGCTGCGCGGCTTGACTTAGAATCAGGAAACTATCTATTCGGCCGAGGTACGATGGATATGAAGATGGGGTTGGCTTTACATATACAGTTGATCGAACGGGCAAGTATGGAGAAGTGGCCTATTAATTTATTATTGTGTACAGTACCGGACGAAGAAGTAAACTCAGCGGGGATGCGTGCTGCTGTAAAGGAACTTGTACGTTTGCAAGAGCAAGAAGGGCATCGCTTTAAATTATTCTTGAACGGAGAGCCTTCATTTTCACAAGGACCTGCGGATACGAAAGAATATATTTACTCCGGGACAATTGGAAAGATTATGCCTTCTGCTTTATTCTACGGGAAAGAAACGCATGTCGGCGAACCTTTAAAAGGGATGACTGCAGATTATATGGCATCGTTTTTGACACAAAAGATGGAATGGAATCCTTTATTCCGTGAAATAGAGCAGAACGAATCAACACCTCTTCCCGTTACATTGCACCAAAAAGATTTGAAAATCCAGTACTCTACACAAACGCCACAGCGGGCAGCTGCGTTATATAATGTCTTTCTATTCAAGCGGACAGCTGCCGAGATCATGAGTTTATTTGAACAAGTGGCGAATGAAGCGATGGCACAGTGTACTGAACATTATAAAGCAGTGTGTGAACGTGAATCGGCAGTGCCATTAGGAGATATTCGTGTGCTGCGTTTTGAAGAGTTATTAAAATACGCTGAAGATCAGTTAGGAAAAAATGAAGTGAACAGATTAAAACAGGAAGTGCTGTTGCAGGAAGAATGGGATGACCGTGAACAATGCATACGTATTGTCGATACGCTCATGATGGCGTGTCAGGAACTAGGTCCAGCGACCGTCTTATTCTATGCGCCCCCTTATTATCCGGCTGTTAACACGTCTGACGATCCCCTTGTAAAGGAATCGATTGAGTTTGTGCAAGAGCGTGCGCAAGTCTTTGATCTAACAATTGAACAAGTACATTATTTCAATGGAATTTGCGATTTGAGTTATGTGCATTATAAGGATGAAGAGGATCATTGGAAGGCGTTTGCAGAGAATACGCCAGTCTATGGTGCGACGTATTCGATTCCGTTTGAGGATATGCGCAAGCTAACTGCACCGGTGCTGAATGTGGGTCCTTTTGGTAAGGATGCGCATCAAAAGACCGAGCGGCTGCATATCGATAGTGCGTTCAAGGAGATGCCGGTGTTGTTGGAGCAGTTGGTGAAGAAACTCGCGGGCATGAATCAAACGAAGTCTAGATGAGGTTTCTAACAATTTGGGTCTAATGGGTAGAAGTGTTGGAACAGCGCTTGAACCTACCTGAAAGAAAATCAACGAATTGAAAGTACTGATAACGAATTTTAGGCAAAGCAATGGGCATAGACAGGCTAACATCCTGTCTGTAGCTTCTTGCGAAAGTCATCTACCTGACCCAAAGTGGGGCCAATGGATTCTTCACTTACAATGGCTCGCAAAACACCTCTCCATGTTACACTCCACTCACTTTCAGTAACCATCAACCACCACCATACATAGTACGCAAACGCGCATGTTTTCAACTTGCCTGTATTTCAGCTATACTAACATTAGAAGCCATTTAAGAATAGGATGTGCCAGGATGAGTCATTTAGTGGTAGAAAAATTAACTAAAACAGTTGGAGAAAAAACACTTTTTAAAGATGTAGCATTTAATTTAAAAAGTGGAGATAAGATTGGCTTGATCGGGATTAACGGCACGGGAAAATCTACGTTACTTTCCATAATTTCAGGGCAGGGAAGTGCGGATACGGTGACAATGGATCATCCAAATAAGTTCCGTGTGGCATACTTGCCTCAAGAACCGATTGTCAATCCGGACTTAACCGTGATGGAAGCGGTATTCGAAAGTGATGCACCTGTTATTCGTACAAATCTACATTACGAGCATGCATTGCAACTACTAACCGAAGATCCTTTAAATGAGGAATATCAGGAACGTTATTCATTTTATCAAAATGAAATGGATTCAACGGGCGGCTGGGATTTGAATGCCTTAGCACGTACTATATTAATGAAGCTAGGTATCGAGACATTCGATAAGAAGATGGGCGAACTATCAGGCGGTCAACTGAAGCGTGTGGCTCTCGCTAAAGTATTAATCGAACCAGCGGATTTATTGTTGTTGGACGAGCCGACGAACCATCTAGATGTCGCATCGATTCAGTGGTTGCAAGACTTCCTACAAAATGTTCAAGGAGCCATATTATTTGTTACACATGATCGGTACTTCTTGGATCAAGTCGCTACACATATTTACGAGTTAGCGGATAAAACACTTTATTCGCATACCGGAAATTACGCAGATTATTTGGAGTCAAAAGCACTACGTGAAGAGATGTCAGCTGCTTCGGATCAAAAAGACCGTAATCGTTACCGCAGTGAATTGAAATGGATTCGCCGCGGTGCTAAAGCACGTTCGACGAAACAGAAAGCGCGTATTGACCGTTTTGATGAACTTCAAGCGAAAGTGAAGCGGACTGATGAGTCATTGGACTTTGAAATGGATTTGCAAACGACACGTCTTGGGAAAAAAGTGTTGGAAATCAACAATATTACGAAAAGATTTGACGATAAGGTGATATTGAACGGTTTTTCTGCTATTCTACAGGCGAAAGAACGTATCGCGATTATCGGACCGAATGGTGTAGGGAAGACGACACTTCTTCAAATGTTGGATGGGACGACTATGCCGGACACTGGTGAAGTCGATATAGGCTCTACCGTAAAGATTGCTCATTTCCATCAACATTTGCCACCAATGAATGAAAACCAGCGGATCATTGAGTATATTCGTGAGACATCCAATGACATTGAATCAGGAGATGGTGAGCGATTGTCCGCGACACAAATGTTGGAGAGATTCTTATTTCCTTCCTCCGCACACGGTACGCCAATCGGAAAATTATCAGGTGGGGAACGTAAACGTCTATATCTATTGAAATTATTAATGGAACAGCCGAACGTTTTGCTGCTGGATGAGCCGACGAATGACTTGGATCTTGAAACGTTATCCGTTTTGGAGTCGTTCATTGATACGTTCGCTGGAGTAGTCGTGACGATTTCCCACGACCGTTTCTTCTTGGATCGAATCTCACGTAAGCTATGGATACTAGATGGTTCGGGCGAAATCGATGTACGTCTTGGTCTGTATTCAGATTATCTTGAAGAAAAGAATACAAAAGACGAGAAGCCACAAGCTAAAGTTGCGGTTGTTGCTCCGGCACCGGCTCCAGAAGTTAAAGAAGCTAAAAAGAAAATGACATACGCGGAAAAACGTCAGTGGGAAACTATTGAAACGGATATAGAAGGAATAGAAGAAAAAATAGCCGCGGTACAACAAAAAATGACGACTACGGGCTCAGACTATGATCAGCTCCGCCAACTAGATGAAGAACTCGTAACGCTGAATCAACAATACGAAGAACTGGTCGAGCGCTGGTCTTATTTACAGGAATTAGCCGATTAATTATATTGGAGGAGAGTTTTCTTGAAAATCAAATCGATTGAACCGACACCGAGTCCAAATTCTATGAAAATTATTTTAGATACCCCTTTGCCTGATGGAATAAGTCATAACTATAAGAAAAAAGACGAAGCACATGCACCTGAGCCGATTCGTTCCCTTTTGGCTATACAAGGAATTAAAGGAATCTATCACGTATTAGATTTTATGGCAGTAGAGAGAATTGGGAATGTTGCGTGGGAATCCATCCTTGCTGAAGTACGATCGGTTTTAAATGAAGACAGCGAGTCACTTGAGCAAACTGAAGAGCAGAAGATAGACGAGCATTTCGGTGAAGTCTACGTTCATGTACAGACCTATAAAGAGATTCCATTGCAAGTGAAAGTGTTCAACAGTGACGAGGAATCTCGGTTTGGCTTAAGTGAACGTTTCATCCAAGCAATGGAAACTGTTCACCATTCTGAAGTGGAAAATTACATTTTACTGCGGAAATGGGTAGATTACGGAATTCGTTATGGAGAATTGCAGGAAGTGGGCGAGCAAGTTGTACAAGAACTTGAAGCCGCGTATCCTGAAACACGCTTGCATGAACTTGTGGAAAAAGCGGAAAAGGCTGACGGAGATGCAAAAGTTCGTGGAAAGAAAGTGACATTGGCGGAATTTACTGTTCCAGAATGGGAAACACGCTTCCGCTTATTGGATCAAATGCCGGATCCAGACGTTTCGGATTATCCAGTACTTACGCTAGCACTTGAAGATGAGAAGATGTCCATCCGAAGATTGGCTACAGTGTACCTTGGAATGATCGAGGATGAAACCGTCATCCCGTTTATCGAAAAAGCACTTGAAGATAAAAGTTGGGCGGTTCGTCGTACAGCTGCAGACTGTATGAGTGACCTTGGCTATGTTGGTTTCGAATCAGCTGCTATCGCTTTACTCCAAGATAAAAACAAGTTGGTTCGTTGGCGTGCTGCTATGTTCCTCTATGAATCCGGAACAGAACGAGCATTACCCGCACTGCACGAAGCAGAAGACGATAATGAATTTGAAGTGAAACTGCAAGTCCGTATGGCGATCGCTAGAATTGAAGAAGGCGAAGAGGCAAAAGGCTCCATTTGGCGTCAAATGACCGAAAGAACTAACTAATTTATTAACGCCTATCGAAAGACGTTAACTATCTCGAATCCTAAACCTTGTCTACTCGACAAGGTTTTTTTCTATGACTTTCAGATGAAAATGTATACTTTTGATAAGGACTAAAGGTATAATGAAGATCTGATCAAAATTTACTAGGAGGGCATATGAAGTGAAGAAGTCTGCAAGTATTGCGATGAAACTCTCAAGACTAATTATCGTATTATTTTTATCACTATTTTTGGTATACTCAGTTGTTACTAGTTTCATGTTACATAAGCAAAGCATTAAAGATGCTGAGGAATTTGCGTTGGAAAGTGCAAATAAAAATTCACTTGTTCTTAGTGCGAAATTCAATGAAACGAATGAAATGTTACGCACAACAAGTCACATATTGGAAACATTACAAGCGACAGGTGATATGAAACCGGAGGAAATTATTCGGATCATTAAAAACAATTTGAAGAAAAATGAGGATGCTACTGGGATGGCAGCAGTCATCAATCAGTCCGCATTCGCGGAAGGAGAAGTCCTACCAAAGAACTTGCTAGATGAAAATCAACAATTTATTCCTTATGTCTTTAAGCAAGACAATACTACTGATGTAGAACCATTAAGTGGTATGGATGATTCTACAGCAAATAGTTGGTATACCGTTCCGAAAAATGAAGCACGTGCGATTTTAACAGAACCTTACTCCTACGAAACAAATGGCAAAATCATTCTCATGACTACTATTTCCGTTCCGATGGTAGATGCATCAGGAAATTATTTTGGTTTGTTAACTACAGATATATCCATAGATTTCTTGACTGATATGGTGAAGACGATTCAACCAAAAGGCGGCTATGCTTCTATTATTACAGACGCTGGATATATTACGGCGAACAGTCTAAAGCCTGAACTAAACAATAGCAATATGGCAGATGCAATCGATTGGAATGCTGCTAAAGTACATATTGATCAAGGTGAATTGGCAAGTATGTATGTAGATTCTCAGAGTCTAGGTGAACAAGCATTTAATGCCTTCTCTCCAATCAACTTAAAAGGAATCGATGAGAAATGGTCAGTACAAACTGTTACACCGAAATCTGAGATTTTGGAAACATTCACCGCTATTTTGTGGATTACAATTATATCGGCAATCGTAATTATGTTGCTGATGTCAAGCGCATCCACGATCTTCATTTATCGACTGTTGAGGCCGTTGAAAACCCTACAGCAATCCATGCAAACCGCTGCTGCAGGTGACTTGACGATGATGGTAGATGAACAGAAAATCCGTCACGATGAGATAGGATTAGTAACACTTGCTTACAACGATATGTTGCGTCAGACGAATGCGGCGTTACAAACCGTGCAACTGTCTTCGAGTCAGTTGAGTGCGTCATCCTCGCAAGTTACGCATGCTTTCGAAGAGCTAGTTGCCGCGAATCAAGAAGTGTCAGTAGCGACAGATGAAATTGCACAAGGCGCTTCTAAACAATCCGAAGATACGGAAGTAACGAGCCAACGAATTTCTGATTTAGCAGACCGTATGGATCATATCCACACAATGTTCATGACAATGAATCAGTTGTCTACAGACGCTTCTAAGTCTGCTGAGAATGGCATGTCGGAAGTGAAAAGTCTTCGTGTTCATAACACGACAGCAAATGAAATGAATAAAAAAGTACAGCTTCAAATCCAAACATTGACTACTAAAATATCATCTATTAATCAAGTCATTGAAACATTGCATGGTATTACTGCAAGCACGAATCTTCTAGCGCTTAATGCAAGCATTGAAGCGGCTCGAGCGGGTGATAGTGGTAAAGGATTTGCAGTTGTTGCGAATGAAGTACGTCAGCTAGCGGAACAGTCCCGCAGAGAAACTGAAGTAATTCAAGAAACCGTGAAAGAAATCTTGTCAGAATCACAGCAGACAGTTGACGTCATTGAATTAAACATGAAATCCATGGACGGTCAAAATCAGTCCGTTACAGATACGGAAGAATCATTCGTACAGAACGCGGACATCATTGACCAAATTCGCCAATCCATCACAGAGTTATCCGAGAAACTTGCCGAAATGATGGAATATAAAGATGAAGCCATTCTTGCCATCCAAAACGTCTCTGCCATTTCGGAGCAGACGGCTGCATCTTCTGAAGAAGTGAGTGCGTCAGCTGCCGCACAACAGAGTGAATTGGAACAAGTAGCAGAATCTACAAATCAAGTGAATGAGATCGCTGGGGAATTGAGAAGTGTAGTCGATCGATTCAAATTATCGTAATTTACTTGTGTAATCAGCAGAAGTGGCATAGTCCACTTCTGCTTTTTTGAATTGAAAGCTTTATTCTCTTTTTGGGACTGTTTTACGCAGTACAGTTTCTGATATGTAAGTGTCTGCATTTCTTTTTGCTATAAAAATGCGAGAGCAAATGCAGTGACTTACGTAAACCATCCACCAACCCCTCACTCAGAAAGGATATCACGATGTGGTCCTGATATTCAAAACCGTCAACTCTTCACTATTCTTTAACAACTCAATAAACACTTGCAACGCCTTCGTTTGAAACGGAGAGTTCGTCACGATAGAGAAATGCCGCTTGAATGGCGTTCCTTTCACCGATAGCGTCTTCAAATTACCATAGCGCAATTCCTTTTGTATCGCCCACTGTGATAGCAAGCTTACGCCAAGTCCCGCTTCGACGGATTCTTTAATCGGTTGCGTGCTACTGAATTGCATAATGCGTTTTGGATAAAATCCTGACTGGGAAAAGAATAATTCTGCCGCCTCCCGTGTACCTGAACCTTCTTCGCGTAATAGCCAGATTTCATCTTCTAGTGCAGTGATCGACTGTCGTCCTTTTTTCTGAGTTAGTGGATGATTGCTAGGCGTGACGATGTACATTTCGTCTTCTGCAAAATCTTCATTTTGAAGCGGTGCGGCTTCCTTGAAATGTCCTTCGATCAAGCCGATGTCGAGTTGGTGAGTAATGACTAACTCCGCGATGTCTGCTGTATTTCCAATTGTGACTTGTGGTTCAATCGCCGGGTAGTCTGTGACAAGTTTAGACAGAATATGAGGCAAGACGTATTCGCCGAAAGTATAACTGGCCCCAATAGTGAGAGGACCGCTAGCTTTATTGCCCAAGTCATCTACTAAGTTTTGCATTTTTGAATACAAGCCCGCGATTTCTTTTGCGTGATGATAGACAATTTCTCCAGCTTGGTTGAGTCGTACGTATTTATTCGTTCGCTCGAGCAATCGTACACCAATGGATTCTTCGAAAGAACGAATATACTGACTGACAGCAGGTTGTGTCATATGCAGTTCTTCTGCTGCTCTAGAGAAGTTCTTTTGCTCGGCTACCTCAATGAATACTTGCAGTTGTTGATCGATGACGAGGCAACTCCTTTCCATGTATATGGATTTACTTATCATAGCTATTATAAATAGTTATTTCTCTTATAGCCAGCTGTTTTCTATACTAGTACTAGGGGGTGTCATCATGATTTGTTCGAATATGACTCCAGAACAGCATGCACTACAACATCCATCTAAATGGAAAACATGGACCGGTGGAATAGCTTTTACATTTTTTATTGCATTTATAGGGTATGTATTAGCAAAAGTACCAGGTTTCGATCATATTGGACAAATGGCATGCGCAATCATAATCGCGGTGGCATACCGTCATTTTTTTGGCTATCCTGAAATGATTCGAAGTGGAATTGCTTTCTCGTCCAAGCATTTACTTCGCACTGCGATTATTTTATACGGTTTGAAATTAAATATAGATACCGTCTTAAGCGACGGGCTCGGCTTACTTGCTCGAGATGTAGGTGTCATCATTTTCGCGATATTCATGACCATTTGGCTCGCCAAAATATTTAAAGCAGATAAAAACATCTCGTTGCTTTTAGGTGTCGGGACAGGAGTCTGCGGTGCAGCAGCCATTGCAGCAGTGGCACCGATTATTAAAGCAAAAGATGAGGACACGGCAATAGGTGTAGGAATCATTGCCTTAATGGGTACAGTGTTTGCGATTGGTTACACGATTTTACGAACCATTCTTCCACTCGATTCAATCGAGTACGGAATGTGGGCAGGAATCAGTCTACATGAAGTTGCGCATGTAGCTTTAGCGGGTGCACCGGCAGGAGAAGATGGCTTAGCGATTGCCTTATTGGCTAAACTTGGTCGAGTATTCCTCTTGGTGCCACTATGCTTCATCTTCATTGCTATCATGAAACGTAAGCATACAGATGAAACGGGTACTAAAATTGAATTTCCATGGTTCCTCGTCGGCTTTATCATTCTAAGTATTTTAGGAAGCTATGTGTTTGGTCACTCCATTCCTGTCTCAGATCACGTAATGGAAGGCGTCTTTACACTGACCACATGGTTACTAACAGCAGCCATGGTTGGACTTGGCCTAAACGTTAGTCTACGAGATGTAAAAGACCGCGCGATGCGTCCACTTGCCGCTATGACAGTCACATCCATCCTCTTATCCGTCATCGCCTATTTCATTATTTAATACACTATACTGATAAAAAGTCAGTCTACGAGTAACTATCTCGTAGGCTGACTTTTTCGTAGTGAATTCTTTCCATAACTAGCAATCAATAAAAATTACATAAAAGACGTCTAAACTAGTTGACTTTATTTAGTCCACCCCCTAAACTATTCATTATTGGTTTAGGGGGTGGACTACTTTGAAAAATCAGCTTCAAGAAGCAGTAGAACTATTTGAAGAAGTCATGATCTACGGTACAGAACATGTCGTGAAAAACTTGGACGTTCCAATATGGAAAGATTACTCACCAGAACAAATTCACGTACTGAAAATACTATCTGCTTACGGTCAGCTATCCAGTGGACAACTGGCGGAGATTCAAGGCGTACATAAAAGTGCTATTTCGAGTCGTCTCAAAAAACTAGTCGAAAAAGATCTTGTACAGTCTGAAAAAGACGTGAACGATCAGCGGATGAATCGAATATCACTAACCGAAAAAGGTCATGAAGTACTGTCGCTTTCAAATGCTGCAATAAATGAAAGCGTCGAAAACTTGTTGAAAGATCAAATCGATGAACAGGAGCTTGAACAATTCATCAAGACATTCCGTAAGCTGAAATCAATTTTAGTCACAAAGGAGAGATAAGGCGTGAAAACGATTTTAAAATTCAAATGGCCTATTGCGATCGGTATCGTGATACTGACTGCTGTTTTATTTATACTAGCACCTGACTTGGCAAAGCAGGCGGAAAAAGCAGGCTCTTTCCAATTGCTAGATTCAGCAGATTCTCAGAAGGCTGCAAAAATGCTTGAAGATGCGGGACAAGCGGATGAAACCATTTCGCTCGTCTATGATCTTGAAAAACCGGCAGACAAAGTAAAAAAACAGGAAATTTCCGCAACTGCCAAAGAAATTCGGGATGCCAGTAACATTGTAACGGATGTTCTAGATCCGTTTGAAAGTGAAGAAATGAAAGATCAGCTCGTTTCTAAAGATCAAAAAACTGTATTGCTCCCCATAGTGGTAGACGGTACAGATGATGAAATTATTCAATTGGCTAAAAAAATAAAAAAAGATATCGTATCTACAGAAGACAAAGTGTATATGACAGGCGAAGTAATTATCAATAATGACGTAAATGAAAGTGCGCAAGAAGGATTAAAAAAGACAGAGATTATTACGGTGGTGTTGATTTTTGCTTTATTACTCATTGTGTTTCGCTCGATTATCACACCATTCGTTCCGTTAGTCGCAGTAGGAATCGCTTACTTATTAAGTCAGTCATTTGTAGCGTTCTTCATCGACTGGTTTGGGTTCCCGGTTTCGAACTATACCCAAATATTTCTAGTCGCGATTTTATTCGGTCTTGGAACAGATTATTGTATTCTGTTATTAAGTCGGTATAAAGAAGAATTACTAGCTGGACATGAAGTGGAAGAAGCAATTATCAACACGTATAGAACAGCTGGACGCACACTATTCATCAGTGCACTTGCGGTGTTTATCGGTTTCGCGGCAATCGGATTTGCGGACTTCCCGATATTTAAATCCGCAGTCGCAGTAGCGGTAGGGATTGCGGTATTGATGTTCGTTCTATTCACTGTCGTGCCGCTGTTGATGTCCATTTTGAAAGATAAATTATTCTGGCCTGCAAAAGGCGCGGCTTCGCATAAGGATAGTAAATTGTGGATTGCATTCAGTAAATTATCCGTTATGCGCCCACTACTATCCATGGTCATCGTAGCCATCATCACTATTCCGCTATTATTGACGTATGACAATGATCTATCATTCAATACAGTAGATGAAATTGATGGTAGTAAAGAGTCTGTCAAGGGATTACATCTTATTTCGGGTGCTTTTGGTGAAGGGGATTCACTGCCTGTACAAGTATTGTTAAAGAACGATTCTCCAATCGTGAAAGAAGGGGAAATCACCTATTTAGAAGCGATTGCCCGAGACTTAGAGAAAGTGGAAGGTGTCAAAAGTGTTCGTACCGTTACACGACCGACTGGTGAATTATTGGAAGACTTATATGTAGACCATCAAATCGGTTTGATGGCAGACGGTTTAAAACAAGCGAATGATGGCATACAGGAAATTCGTTTAGGTTTGGCGACAGTGCAGTATAATTTACGCGACGCAGCTAATCAATTGCCTTCTGGCGGAACGGGCAGCGGCTTAATCCAAGCTGCAAATGGTATTGAGCAGATCAATGGTCAGCTAGCGCAAATTTCTGGCGGCCTCCAACAAGGTCTTCCTGCCGCACAAGCAGCTGGAGGGTTGGATGCACTAGGTAAAGAATTAGAAAAAGTCAGTAAAGGCATTGCAGGAGCCGGTTCTCAGATCAACCAAAGTGGTTCGCAAATTGGCCAATTAAAAAGTGGTTTGAAGCAGCTAGGTAGCGGTGTCAAAGCTTCCAAAGACGGTTTGGCTGAAGTGACGACAGGTCTTCAAGACATTGCGGATATGCTTGGCGATATGGCGGATACGAAAAGTGTGCGCGACACGGGTTTATTTATTCCTAAAGGGACGCTTGATAGTGAGGAGTTTGCACCGGTCATTGACCGCTACACATTCGATGACGAAAAAGGAATTTTGATGGAAGTGATCTTGAAGGAAAATCCTTATTCACGTGAAGCCATTTCAACGGTGAAAGATATTAAAGATACTGTGAAGCGCTCGGTCATCGGTACACCATTTGAAGATGCAGATTTAGCCTTCAGCGGGATTTCAAGCATGAACTCGGACTTGAATGATATTTCATCGGCTGACTTTACACGTACAGTAACCGTTATGTTAATCGGGTTATTCATCATTCTCTTCGTCTTATTCCGTTCAGCTATTATGCCATTGTATATGATCGGTTCATTATTGCTGACATATTACACGGCGATATCTATTACGGAATTGATCTTCGTCAATGGTCTTGGTTATGACGGAATCAGTTGGGCTGTTCCATTCTTCGGATTTATCATGTTGATTGCGCTTGGCGTGGATTACTCCATCTTCTTACTCGATCGTTTCCGCGAAGAGAGTATTGGCGGTATGAAGGTCAGGGAAGCATTGATGTATTCTATGGCGAAGATGGGTACTGTTATTATTACGGCAGCAGTCATTTTGGCAGGAACATTTGGTGCTATGATGCCTTCAGGCGTATTGAGCCTCATGCAGATCGCAACGATCGTTATTTCGGGATTACTGCTCTATGGTTTAATTATTTTGCCATTGTTAATTCCAGCCATTACGATTTCGTTCGGACGTGGTGTTTGGTGGCCGTTTAGAGGATAAAGGAAAGGTGCTCAGCTACTAATTGAGCACCTTTTTTGTCTATGTTTATAGGAGCAGTCTTACAGGGTAAATAAAATATAAAAGGGGATTGCTACTCATGAAGTTACATACGGGGTCATTATATTGGGAGTCGACTTTTACAAGAGAAGGATTTGCAGAAGTGAAACGTCAAGATTTATATGATGTAGCAATAGTAGGCGGCGGAATGTCGGGTGCGCTGACTTCATATGTATTAGCGAATGAAGGGTATTCGATCGCGTTGATTGAACAAGAAGAAGTAGGTGGGGGGAGTACTGCTGCAAATACTGGTTTACTGCAGTTCTCCAATGATATTATGCTGCATGAATTAATGGAGCAAATTGGCGAAGAGAAAGCTGTGGAATTTTATCGAGCGTGTAAAGAAGCAATGATCCATTTGCAAGACGTTGCGGAACATGCACCATTTGATGTCCAGTTCCACACACGCGAAAGTTTGTATTATGCCAGCACGGAAGAAGATGTAGTGAGATTGCGTAAAGAGTTTGCTGTGTTGCAAAAATATGATTTTCCGGTCGAGTTTTGGGAGTCTGAAGATATTAAAACGCACTTTCCGTTTTCACAACCTGCCGCTATCGTGACGGCAGGGGATGCAGAAGTGAATCCTTTGCGTTTGTGTATGGGCGCAATACAGTATGCATATGAAAAGGGCATGGATATATTTGAACATACCGAAGTACTCGGGGTTCAAAATACAGAAGAACGTGTATTCATTAAAACGACGAACGGAGAATTCCAGGCAAAATCCGTTGTGGTCACTACTGGTTATGCACCGACTCTAGGTATGAAGATTCCCCAAAAAGACGTAAAAGTTACATATGCAATCGCAACACAGCCACTAGAAGATTTATCATTCTGGCACAATCGAATGATGATTTGGGAAACCAAACGTCCTTATTTATATATGCGATTGACGGATGATCATCGCATTGTGGCGGGTGGCTTGGATCAAAATATGGATACGTTACCGAGCTCACAAGAAGAAATCGATACGAAATTTAAGCAATTACAACAGCAATTGCAAGAGCTGTTTCCTAATCAAGAGTTCAATTTCGAGTATGAGTGGACAGCGTTGTTTGGAGAGTCGACGGATGAGTTACCAGTTATAGGCCGTCATCCATTTGAACAGAATATTTATTATTTGATTGGTCTTGGCGGGAATGGAACGGTCTACAGTATGTTGGGGGCGTACTTAATACGTGATGAATTGGCAGGTACGTCGAACCCCAATGAACATATATTAGAAATAGAACGTTAAACAACAGGTACAAAAGGTTTTTAGTTGCTTATAGTATGTATGAATAGGAATAGGCTGCCGAGGAGATCATTTACATGACGTTCCGCGACAGCCTATTTTTTTATTCATGATGTGCTACTATCGTTATGGAAAGAATAGAGATTTTAAAACGTAATAACGCCCATTGCCATTGTAATAAGGAATAAGACGATACTGAATCCCCACATAATAACGAATGAGTAGCGGATATGCTTACCCATTTCTAATCCCGCAAGTCCCAATGCTAGCCAAAGTGCAGGCGAGAAGGGGCTAACGAATGTTCCGATAATGTTTCCAACGATTAGTGCATAGGCGATGGAAACGGATGGAACACCGAAACCGGAAACGACTTGCTCTACAATCGGTAGTAATGCGAAGTAATACGCGTCCGTACTTAACAATAGATCGAACGGAACACCGAATAGGCCGATGATGATGTGCAAATACGGTACGATGATTGCCGGCAATACTTTCACTAGATCGGTCGCTATTGAATCTAACATATTGGTCCCATTCAAAATACCGAGGAACGAACCGGCTGCTAGGATGATCGCCGCCATGAGTAGAGCATTCGGTGCGTGCGCTTTAATACGGTCCATCTGTTCATTCACAGAGCGATAATTTAATGGAAGTGCGATACTGAATCCGACCATGAAGATAAAGCCTGCAGGTACTTTTCCCCAAACGAGTAAGCCGATGACAGTTACGGCAATAATCACGTTAATCCATAACATGTTTGGACGGAGGAGGGAAGTGCCTTCTGATTCTACATTTTGCTCTTCCACTTCTCCTAGTTCATCCAATTTGTCATCAAAATCCCCACTAGCTACTTTCTTAGCAATAACTCGCTTTTCACGTAATCCGAGAATGAACGCAACGGCAATTAATAGTAGGAGACCGATGACTTGAATTTTAATAAGTGGTCGCCATAATTCCGTAACATCGACACCGAGTACAGCTGCTGCCCGTCCAAGCGGGCCGCCCCATGGAACCATGTTGACGATACTTGCTGAGGTACCGACAAGTAGTAGCAGTAAATAAGGATTCATTTTCAACCTTTTGTAAAGCGGTAAAAGCGCAGGGATCGTAATTAGGAATGTAGAGGCGCCAGAGCCGTCTAACTGTGCGACAGCAGCGATTACCACCGTCGCCATAGCAACAGCAATTACATTTCCTCGTGAAATTTTAATCATCGTATTAATTAGCGGGTTGAATACGCCGGCATCTTGCATAACACCAAAGAATAAAATCGCAAAGATGAACATAATCACAACGCTAATAACAGACTCAATTCCGCTGTTGAAAAATTCTCCGACTTCCTTGAAGTTGAATCCGGCGAAAAATGCACCGAAGATCGGAACAATGACCAACCCAACAATCGGTGTGATCCGGCCACTAATTAATAATGCGACGATAATAAAGATCGTCAGTATTCCAATAATACTTAACATAGCGATTTCCCTCCAATGGATAAAATGATGTAAGAGTCTGTAAGCGGATACAAATAGAAGTGTCTGAATAATTCCACTTAAGCTGTCCATAATGTACCATGTCGAAAAGCCGCTAAAAAGCTTGTTTACATAAGAACGATATAATTCATATTATGTGTTTTGTTCATTTTGTTCACGGTTGCGTATTTAGATTTTTTTATAAGTCCGTTCAGGTCTGCCGACATCTCCATAATGCAGCTGTGCTCCTACTACTTCAATCAATACAAGGTATTCTAGATATCGACGTGCAGTAGAACGGCTAACACCGGCTGCTTTACCTACTTGAACAGCAGTTATTCCTTCCGCAGGACTTTGCAGCAAAACATTTTCTATCACTTCAAGCGTCAGGCGATCGATACCTTTTGGCAATGCGTCAGAAGTAGAATCCCGCTGCATCTCAGAGCCAAATAATACACGGTCGAGATCTTCTTGGGAAAGTTCACTTTTAGATGACAGCAATATTTTCCTTGAACGGTACCGTCTAAATGCTTCCGCAAACCGCACTGGCTCGACAGGTTTGATTAAATAATCTAACACGCCTCCATGGAGTGCTTCCTCTATTATATTAGTCTCTTTAGCAGCTGTTAGCAGCATAATATCGATTGTGGGGAATTCTCTTCGTAGATGCCAAAATAAATCGAGTCCCGGACTGTCGGGTATGTACACATCCAATAAAACCAGATTGGGTAGCGCCTTTGCCTGTTGCAAAAAATCGATAGTCTCAGCGGCAGTTCGCGTTTCTGTCACGACTTCATAGCCGGTGATCTGTTCGATTAGTTGGCGATTAATCTTTGCGACTCGGAAATCATCTTCTACAATTAGTACTTGTATAGTACTGATCACGGGGATCCCTCCTTTAGTAATCTTTTGGTAATGAAACGACAAAATATGTACCGCCCAGTTCACTCGGTTCAATGGACAGCTGGCCATTCGCTGTGGCAATGGCATTCTTTGTTAAAGCCAAGCCAAAACCTCTTCCAGCTCCATCTTTTGTCGAGAAACCATGGGATAAGACTTTATCAAGCGAAGCTTCATCAATTCCTGGACCTGCATCATCGATTTCAAACAGCAGATTTTGTCCGATATCAGTAAAAGAAATCGATATGTCCCGGGAAATGGCGCGTTCATCATATACAGCATCAAATGCATTATCAAGCAAATTTCCAATAGCCGTCAGCAATGCTTGGCGGTTTACATCGGAAAGTGTGGAATGTAATTGACTGTCAGGCTGGACGGATACATTAATTTGCAACTCACTCGCTTGATTCAGCTTTCCGACAAGCAATCCGCTAATATAGGGATCATCTATAGTATCAAGTAGTGCGTCTGTCCAGTGTTGCTGGATACTTGTTTCTTCTTGGATAAAGTCGAGCACTTCATCTTTTTTATTCAGTTGAGTTAGTCCCATAATTGTATACAGTTTATTTGCGAATTCATGTGTTTGTGAACGTAAGGCATTGGCATATTGTTGGATATGTGCTAATTTTTTAGTCGAATTCTCAATCTCGGTTTTATTCCGGAAAGTAGCGACTGCACCGAGCAATTCATGTTCGTAGAAAATCGGCACACTGTTTACATAGACGATATGGTTACTAAGAAGTCTTTCCTGATCAAAAACTGATTCGCCATGCTCTAGCACATACGGTAAGTCTGAATTCGGGAAGCATTCATGTATAGGTGTACCAATCCAATCGTCTGCTTGCTGCTCGCCACCTGTCAATAATTTCAATGCAGCAGAGTTGACCATCGTAATATGGCCATCTGTATTGATAGCGATAATGCCTTCATGGATAGAATGCAAAATCGTTTCTTTTTGAAACAGTAAATGCGAGATTTCTTCCGGTTCTAATCCGAATAAGACGTTCTTGATATAGTTCGCAATGAATACAGCTCCGATGATAGCAGCTGTGCAAATGCCTAGAAGGACGAGCCAAATTTCTAGGCTATACTCCCAGATGATTGAATCAATAGAATCTACCAAGAAACCGACCGAAACGACACCGACAATTTCACCGTTTAAATAGACTGGAGCCTTTGCACGCAGTGAGCTTCCTAATGAACCGGTTGATATAGAAGTATAGGATTCTCCATTATGCAACGCACGTTCATTATCTTCGCCAATCATTTTTTTACCAATCCGATCAGGACTCGGGTGTGCATAACGGATTTCTTGTTGATTGCCTACAACGATAAACTCTGCATCGGTCTGAGCTTGGATTTTCTGCACGATCGGCTGAATGATGGCAGAAGGATTATTCGATTCGAAAGCCTGGGAAATTTCAGGTATCACAGCTACACTTTTTGCTACACTGAGAGCCCTTTCTCCAATTTGGGCTTCTAATGTATCCGTGACGAAGTAACTCATAAATCCACCAATGAACAGAATAATCGTGACAGAGAGCGCGCCAATTAAGCCAATCATTTTCAAGTGGAGATTGACAAAGGGTTTGTTTTTCTTTCGATGGATGGATAAATCTTCTCTACGGATACGAATCATGATAAACCCCCGATACAGATGTTTGTAACTATAGAATACCATGTGGTGCGCAAAATTAAATAGTAATGGTTATGTAAATAGTAGGGGAGGGCTATAGGGGAAGGAAAAGGCTTCTTCAATCAAAGCTAGTAGAATACCTAACGACAAGAGTGTTTAATGCACTACTGGGCAAGACAAATCAGAATAAATGATAGGTTATCTATATGAAACTTAGGGAATAATAGCTATAAAGGGAGTGAGTATATTGGAAATCTACACTGTTGGACATTCCACACATACAAAAGAAGAGTTTTTGACATTATTGGATGATGCAAGTATCGAGAAATTGGTCGATGTACGTGCATTTCCTGGGAGTCGTAAATTTCCGCATTTTCATGAAGATCGAATGACTGAATGGTTACCGGCACATGGTATTGCTTATAGACATTGTGGAAAATTAGGTGGACGTAGAAGGAAATCTAAAACTATCGACAATGAAGTCAACGAAGGATGGAATAATCAGTCCTTCCACAACTATGCGGATTACACATTAACACCTGAATTCGAAAAAGGTATAGAGGAATTGATGAAGGAAGCCTCAGGCCAACGCATTGCGATATGCTGTTCCGAACGTCACCCAGCAAGATGCCATCGCTTGTTGATTAGTAATTGGCTCGCCACACATGGCATTAACGTAAAACATATTATAGATGGACCTAAGGAAAAAACATTGATTGAAGATCATGAAGTAGGCAAGTGGGGAGCTGAACCCGTTGTGTCAGCCAATGGAGAAGTGACGTATCCTCCTAAACAGAATGAAGATGAATAAAATCAGTGCCTTTTAAGAAAAGGCACTGATTTTATTCGTATAACGTTTTATCGTGTGATCCGTCAGCATGAAAGACCTTTAAAATACCTTCATGTTCGTTCACATATTTTTTTGCTTTTTCAAGTAATACGGACTTGGTATCTTCCTTAAACAGTACATGATCACTTCCGGTCTTACTAAAAATCCATTCATTCTCGCGTGGTTTCACTTCATAGTGAGGACGACCTTCACTTTTGCCTTGTACATACTCGTGTGCTTGAGCAGTTGCAATAGAAATCGCGCGCTCGTCGGAATAGTTTTCACGTAGTAAAGCGTTCGCTATTTCGATTGCTTTATTACGTACTGTCGGATCCAGATTCTTCAGAGAAGCAGGATAATCATTTTTACTCCATGGCATACGACATCACCTCCTACTTCACAAATTCCCTTTTTTACCGAATATAAACGGTCTTTCACATAATTTCAGAACATCCTATATGGTGAATCGAATAAAGTCGAATATTGTGTAATTATCGTTCTATTTAAAATTATTTGATTATTATCTAGATGACTGGTAATCTAGAGACGTTCATATGAACTTAGCGACCGAGTTGTATAGGAAAAGTAGCCTTTTTTTCGTTTTGATCTCACTAGGGGAACCCTATGAAGATAAATACAAACTGAAGGAGTGAATGCATTGTCTTTGTCGGTGCAGCAACTATTGGAAAGCAAAGGGATTCAAGCTAAGCCAGAACATTTGGAAATCCTAGAAAGTCGCTGGAATGGGATGAAAAAGTTAAGAGGTACGCTAGAGAGTGTAAAAATCGAGGACGCGGATATCGGGCTTCGAAATATTCCCGGAGGTGATCATATTGGCTAAAGATTTGATTCAGAAATCAGTCGAGGAATTGGCACCGCTTTTAGAAAGTGGATCACTTTCACCAGTTGAGCTAACGAAAGCAGTGCTTGATCATGCGGAAGAAACGCAGGATACAATTAATGCCTATATGACAATCTACCGGGAAGAAGCAGAACACGCGGCGCGTGAAGCAGAGAAAGAGATCAAAAATGGAAACTATCGAGGCATGTATCACGGAATTCCGATGGCCTTGAAAGATAATTTATATTTTAAAGGTAAAGTGACGACCATGTCTTCTAAAATTCATAAGGATTTCATTCCGGAAGACGATGCGACTGTAGTCAGTAAGTTACGAGACGCGGGTGTGATCTTTACCGGTAAACTAAGCATGCACGAATATGCTTGGGGAATTACGAACAATAATCCTCATTACGGACCAGTCAGAAATCCTTGGGATACCGATAAAATTCCTGGCGGTTCGAGTGGTGGTTCGGGAGCTGCTGTTGCGGTCGGTTCCAGTGTCGCGTCATTAGGTACCGATACGGCTGGCTCTATCCGAATTCCGTCATCAATTTGCGGCATCGTCGGATTGAAGCCGACACATGGGCGAGTCAGTAAATACGGATGCTATCCATTGGCATGGTCGCTCGATCATATCGGACCGATGACTAAGACGATTAAAGACGCAGCGGGAATGATGGATATTATTTCAGGATACGATGCAAAAGATCCAACTTCAGTCGATACTCCTGTAGGCCAACATTTGGAGAGAATAAAGGGCGATGTCAATGGTTTGGTTATTGGCGTTAATGAGGAATACTTCTTCAATGAAGTAGACAACGATGTAGATCAAGTGGTGCGTGGAACGATTAAAGCGCTGACCGATCAAGGTGCGAGAGTAGAAGTGGTTAAGATTCCAACACTTAAATATGCAGAGTGGGCAGAGCTGGTCACGTCACTTTCAGAAGCGTCAACTATTCATCACGAAGATATGCTGAAGCGACCGCAAGATTTCGGTGATGATATCCGCATGCTATTCGAGCTAGGAGAACTGCCATCGGCTGTCGATTATCTTCAAGCACAGCAAGTACGTCGTCAGTTGAAGCAAGAATTCCATGAAGTATTCCAGAAGGTCGATGTATTGATTGCACCTACACTGCCTGTAGTGGCCAGTAAAATCGGTGAAGATACAGTGGACTTAAATGGCAAGCAAGTGGACTTAATTGACAATATTATACGCTTTACGGGACCTAGTAACTTAACAGGTAATCCTGCATTGTCAGTGCCGGGTGGCTTCAAGGGAGACCTTCCTGTAGGTGTACAAATTATTGGACCTGCCTTTTCGGAAGACTTATTGCTGGATGTCGGTTATGCAATCGAACAGACAAATCCTATGAAAAACAGAAAACCCGCTTTACTAACAAGAGCATAAAATGAAAAAAACTCCGCGGTCAACCCATGGCCGCGGAGTTTTTCGTTATGTACTCGCTCTTCGACGAAGCGGTACAGACAATTCGACTTTACTTCTTCACTATCACAAACCCAGCTGCACCAAACTTCAACCCAAATCCGTTTGTGCAATTGCTGTTACTAGTAGTATAACCTAACAAAAGCTCAATAAACGCAAATCATCAAACTGTGAAGAATGTCATATTTCTGTAGTGTTTGGCATCAAATTGAGATAAATTACATCAACCTTACACTAACCTTTCAATACACTATAGTATGCTGAATATTTAGATTTTATACATATAAATCAGAATATTCAATCACATTAATTTTGAAATGAACATGGTAGCTATTCCGAAATAAATCAGTAACGACAGAATGTCATTGATCGTCGTAATTAAAGGGCCAGAAGCTACTGCTGGATCCACTTTAAATTTGTTAAGAATTAAAGGAATAATTGTTCCCGCAATTGTACCGATGATCAGTGTAGCGACCAAAGACGAACCTACAACTAATCCAAGTGTAAAACTGCCTTGCCATACATAAGCAATCACTGCGATAGCGGCACCACAAACGACACCTAGTATAACGCCGACAATTAATTCACGAAAGACTAAATGCAAGGACTTTTTCATATCTAAGTCTTCAGATACTAGTCCACGCACAACGACGGCCAAAGATTGAGTTCCTGTATTACCGGTCATGCCGGCAATCATCGGCATGAAGAAAGCGAGGGCGACAACGGCTTCCAACGTTGCTTCAAATTTGGAAATGATACTGCCTGAAACGAGCCCGATAAATAGTAAAAGAATTAGCCAAGGAAGTCTACGATAGGCTGCTACGAGAGGTTTAGTATTGAAGTCAATAGACTTACCGGAAGCAAATAGCATTTCAATATCTTTATTTGCCTCTCTAACAACTAAATCGAGTACTTCATCAGTGCGAATAATTCCTACTAAGACATTCTCTTCGTTGACAACGGGTAGCGAGACGAAATCAAATCGTCCAATCATTTTGGCTACATCGCCTTGATCCGTTGTATCGAATACTTTGGCGAGACCAGTTTCCATGATTTCCGTTACATTACTATCTGCCTGCGCGAGTAATAAATCGCGGTAAGAAAGTACACCGATTAATTGCTTTTCATCATTAATGATATAGACGTAATTTAAGTAATGAGCAAATGATTCATAATGCTTGAGCTTTTCAATCGTTTTCTCCACGGAGTATGACTGATGAATCCATACATAACGCGTCGTCATAATACGTCCGGCAGAATCTTTTGGATACTTTCGTCGTTGTCGAATATTTCTTTTTTCTTCGTGTCGCAAATCTGCTATGAGTTTCTCCACTTGTTTATCTGAAAGGTCGGTCAAAAGATAAGATAGGTCTTCACCTTTCATTTCTTCTAGTAGTTCGGTGGAACGGACTGGTCCTACTAAATCTAATGCTCGTAATTGTTCATTTTTCGAAAGAAATCCTAGCATGTGTACTAATGTTTCTTTATCTAATACTTCCAAAAATGTAGTATGTCGTTTTAGCGGCAATCGTTTATATTGATTTGCGACTTCAGCAGGTTCTAGTTCTCCAATTGCTTTTTTTAAGGATTCCAGATTACCATCTTTAATCAATTGTATAATTGCACGTGAAACATCGTCTTGATTCCGTGTCACTGGCATGTAACGCACCTCTCTTGTTTATAAATAGTTACGGTCATTCAATCATTCCCTCATATAGGGGGAAAGAAACCATAAGACATAATTTAAAGTCATTTTGGCCAATAAAAAAGCCTCCGTAGTGACTTCTTTCGATTTACAACAGAAAGTCTTTGCCAGTTGGCTCTTAATTTATGAATATACTTTGTTCTAGTCTTATAGAAAATGTTTTAGGCTGTTTTATTACTACCCTGTTTTATCCAATTAACACTTGAAAATGTATGGAGCTACCCAAATGCAATGTAATTTGTGGGACTTAAGACTTAATTTGTCATACAAATCTGACTAGAAACCTGCCATTTGTAATATAAGACGTACCGATGTCACGGCATTGTTTCACGATTGTAATCTTTTTGTAATATAGTCTTGGTAAGCTAAAGCTATTAAATCGTTAGGGGTGGCATATTGAAGAAATTAGTATTTGCATTGACAGTAGCCATGTTCATCACACTATTCACAAGCGGAATGAACGAAACGTCTGCTGCAGCATCAGTTCATACAGTTAAAAAAGGTGACACACTATATAAAATCTCACAACAACATAAAGTGTCTGTCTCAAATATTAAACAATGGAATAACTTAAAATCGACAGTTATTTATCCAAAACAAAAATTACGTTTAGTAAAGTCTTCTAAAGTGGCGGCTAGTACTCCGAAGAAACAAAACACGCCTTCACGTTCAAATGGAGCGAATGTCTCTAAAGAACTTATGGTAAGTGCAACAGCGTATACAGCACATTGTAATGGTTGTTCAGGTATTACAAGAACAGGTTTGAACTTACGTAAAAATCCTGACTTGAAAGTCATTGCAGTAGATCCACGAGTTATAGAATTAGGAACTAAAGTCCACGTTGAAGGGTACGGATATGCTATCGCTGGAGATACTGGCGGGGCAATCAAAGGGAATAAAATCGACGTATTCATTCCGAATAAATCACGTGCCTACGAATGGGGACGTAAGAATGTAAAAGTAAAAGTACTAAACTAAGAAATTGAAAGCTCACACAGCATAACTGCTGCGTGAGCTTTTTTGAATAGTGCGTACGATCATTTATACTTTCTCGTTAACAAAAAAACATGAAACCCAATTTACAGGTATCATGTGTAGGTTATATGAAAGAGACGACTTGGTTTTTGCCATTCTTTTTTGCTTTGTATAGAGCGAGATCCGCTAAATGAAACAATTCATTGAAAGATTGCTTGCTACACATTTTATTGTCACTAAGCCCTATGCTAATAGTAAGTGGAATGGGTATCACATTAGAAGAAGTAGACAAAGACTCAATTTTTCTAGCGAGTAAAGAAGCTTTCTTTATTGCGTCTGCTAATGAAATGTCTTGCATTACTAAAACGAATTCATCACCACCGAATCGAGCAAGTACATCTTCTTTTCTAATTTCATTCATAGAAGTATGCGCTACGAATTTAATCGCTTCATCGCCAATTAGATGGCCATATGTGTCATTAATCGCTTTTAAATTGTCGATGTCATAGACCAAGCACACAACGGATTTTTTAGTTACTACTGCTTCGGCCAACCATAAATTAGTCGTTTTTTCCAAAAATTTTCGGTTATAGATACCTGTTAAATAATCCAAGTTTTCGCTAGTTTTAGTAGAAGAGCTTTGCAAACGAATTTGCAATTCGAGCGCTACTTTTACCCAGCAACTGTCTTCAATTTCATGCAGTAAATTGATGTATTCTTTCTGGATTATGGCTAATTCATCAAAGCTACACAGTTTTTCAGCTAACACAATGCGTTTTTGCTGAATTTCTTTTAGGAGGGTGTAATCTCTCCATTTTTCTTCTCGTTTTTTGGCGTTGGTATAAAAATGGAAGGCTTTTTTAGAATCACCTATGAACTCATAAAATCTGCCTTTCAAAATTTCAAGAACTGCTAATTCACGGGGATGATGGTCTATAGTAGGTAATTGACTTAAATAATGTAGGCTAGTCATCGCGCAATTAGGGCTTTGTAGATTGATAGCGGATTCAATTGCGTATAAATGCGCACGAATCATTAAAATTTCTCTGTCCACACCTTTCTTCTTTGCGAAAGAAATGGCCGACTGCGCAAACTCCAAAGCTTTCTCGTATTGTTCTATTTTATTGTACAGATGACTTAGTTGACTGTATGCCATGCTAATATACGAATAGTCTTCAATTTCTAGCGCGATGGATAGCATATCTTCTAGTAATTTTTGTCCTCTTGTATAATCCAATGCGAATGAGCTGACAAAGTATTGCAAATAATAAGAGCGCATCCAATCGGACTTCTCGCCATGCGAAATACACTGTGTGTGATGTTCTTCTATGTGGAAAAGAACCTTTTCATAATTTCCAACGTAGTAATAGGATATAGCGCAAATGTAATGAGCGGATAAAATAGCTTCTTTATTAGAAAACAAAATGCCTTTACTTAATAAATCTTCTGCATGTCTAATGACTAAATCATGGCGTCCATCATTTTTTACTTCGTTAATTTTACGCCACACAGCGTTTATCTCATTTTCCCCCGTCATAGTTTCTCTCCTCCGATATAGGAAGTATCATTCTTTTCACTAGTTCATTCATCACTTTTTACATTTGGAATACATTTACATTATACCATTTTGAGAATAAATAGATATAATCAAATAGGCCATTTTAATGAATGTTTTAATTTGTTTCTGTTGTTATTTAGTTGTTTATACCCTGGGAGACAAAAGTATAAACGTCCTACTTCAAAATATGAAGTAAGACGTTGAATTATACACTATTTGACTCTTATTTTGATTGGATTTGTTTGAATAGAGAAATGAAGTGTTCTGGCTCCTCTTCAATTTCAAATGTAAAAACTCCTTCATTTGTGTGCAAGTAAAATAATCCCGATTGTCCGGAGAACGGGCGGTAGGATAAATCAAAAACATGTTGTAAAGGGAAAGTTCTCTGGGACGTCGTAATCCGATCTCGGAATAAACAAATCGTGTGGTAAGACTTTTGATAGGTTTGTTCTAAGCGATCCACGACTCGGTTTATGGAAATATAGCTAAGCGAATGAATCAACTGATCACTTGAGTTATTCATTAATTACCCTCCTGTTTCGCTACTATCATAACATAGAGTATTATGCTCATAAAAACGTTAGGAATACTAAAAACCTAAATATTGCTATGGACCTAATTCTTACGTAAGCGTTTAATTACACGAACGATAGCTACTAGTAAAAGAAACGTTACAGCGCCGGCCGTGTCTAAATACACGTCTTGCATGGTTGCTGTGCGGCCTCCTGTAAAATATTGATGCAATTCATCAGCGCACGCTAGCAGAAAGGTAAATAAAGCGGCCAATAATAAGCGACCTGTCCGTTTAGGTAATAGCCAATAAATTACCAAAGCTAAAAAACCAAATGTAAAGAAGTGTGCAGCTTTTCGGATCAGGAATTCTACAAAGTGATAATATCCACGTTCTTCAATAGAGATCGTTCTATTCCAATAGTTGAATTCCCAAGTGGATAGGATAGCTTTCCCGGGTTCCCCCGGTAGCAACTCTTGTAATGTAGAGACAAGCGATTGCTGTTCATATGTCTGACTGGATGAGATGGACAGCCCGACTAACATGCTAATGAGTAAGAGAAGAGCTAGTAATTTTTTCATATGGGGATTGTATCATGAAAAGTAACTTCTGATGCAAGCAAGTTATACTTTTATTTGACATTACAAAGTTACAAGCTTGTCACCTGAATGTAATATGCAAGTTGTATAGTACATTCAGGTTGCTGGTTCCATAATTTGCACTAGCTATCCATCATTTGCCATTACCAATCGTGGAAAAGTATGCTAATATAAAGTGGAGTAGCTAGTAATCACTTTTTTATTTCATATTCTTTATTTATTTAATAGTCTGCCGGATTATTTAATGGAAAAGAGGGTATGAGAGTAAGAGAGTGGTTTTTCTGCTGCTCTACAACCAACCAGCAATCACGCTTATAAACGAACTAAAGGAGGAAATTATTTAATGAAATCACAATCAAAAAAGAAGTACAGCAAGTATCTAACAGGTGTAGCATCAGCGGCATTAGTTGCATCAGCGGTGGCACCAGTAGTCAGCGCAGCAGATTTTAATGACGTTGCCGACACTAACTCACATAAGGAAGCAATTGATGCACTAGCAGCAGAAGGTGTTATCAGTGGTTATCCGGACGGTTCATTCAAGCCTAATAAAACTTTAACGCGTTCTGACGTAGTAAAGTTAATGGGAAAATGGCTTGTATCAAAAGGTTATACAATTCCGACAGACTATAAAACAAATCCACGCTTCACAGATTTAACATCGAAGTCAAATGACGAATTGTTGCAATCAGCGGCAATCGTAAAGGATAACAATTTATTTAGAGGATATGAAGATGGATCATTAGGCGCGGCTGGTTCTATTACCCGTGAAAATATGGCGGTTGTATTAGTTCGTGCATATGATTCAGTTAACAAAACGGACTTATTATCTTACGTTCAAGGACAAGAATTTGATAAAGATGTAGTAGATTTGAATAAGGCGAAAGCTGAAGCACGTACTGCAATCGACGTATTAGACTACTTCGACATTACGAACCCAGCTGCACCAAACTTCAGACCGAAAGAAACAACAACTCGTGCACAATTTGCTTCATTCCTTTATAAAACGATTCAAGTAGAAGTATCTGAAACTCCAGAAGCTCCGGAAGTAGCGGAAATAACTTCTGTAACAGCGACTGGTGAAAAGGAACTTGAATTAGTTGGTAAGAACTTACACACATTGAAAGCAGAACAATTAAAGATTGAAGGAAATGAACTGGCTTCATTTAAAGCGAATGAAGACGGTACAAAAGCGACAATCGAGTTAAAAAACGAACTAACGTCGGGTAAAGAAACGACTCTTAACTTGACGACTAAAGCAGAAGCTGAAGGCGAAGAAGACGTAGTTACTTCTTATAAGTTTACGTATGAGTTTAAAGTAGAAAAAGTTACAGCTACTACTACTCAAGTGAAAGCTGGCGAGGCTGGTCAGAAGTTAGCGTTCAACGTTGATGGTAAGTCGGTTGATATGAAGAAATTAACGGATGCTGGTTATACGGTTGCGTTCCAGTCTACTAAACCGGATTTGTTCTCAGAGCCGGCAACTGGTACATTGAAGGAACTCGCTACTACTGATGCATTCTCATATAAAGTCATCGTTACGGATAAAGACGGAAAGGCTATAGAATCGGAATTAGTAGACGTTAAAGTAGTAGATTTCGATGCTACGTATGCTGACATTACTGAAGTTGAAGTTACACAAGCCGGCACAGTGGTAAACAGTGGAAAAATTTCACTTGAAGATGGTGAGGCCAATGTTAAAGTAACAAAAGCTGTAACACTGAATGGTGTACCGGAGACAAATCCAGCTGCAACATACACATCTTCTAATCCAAGCGTAGCAACAGTCACTACGGATGGTACAGTGACACCAATCAGTACTGGAGAAGTTACGATTGTAGCTAAAGTCGGCGATGTAACTAAAAACATTAAGCTAACGGTTGGTGTGGGCAAACGTATGGCAACAAGCGCTACACTTTCATCGACTGAATCTAAGTTAATCAAAAACGCTACACAAGAGATAACTGTAACAGTTAAAGATCAATACAACGATCTTTTCAATGGTGATCTAACTGTAGAATCTAAAGATGCTGATGTTGCAACTGCTACTGTAGGAAAGTCTGAAAAAGGCATTGCAACAGTAACAGTGAGAGCTTTAAAAGCTGGATCTACTACTGTTCAGGTTAAATCTGGTGACACAGTCCTAGGTACTATTGCCGTATCTGGTTCTGAAGACGACGAAGTGGCTACTAGAAAGTTAGAAACAATTACTGCAACTGACGATTTAACGATCGACGCTATTGAAGGTTCACAAGATGGAACAGTCAAGCTAGCATGGAATAAATACAATAGCCAAGGTTTCCTTATAGAGAAAGATTTAATTCCTGTGAACCAATACACTGTAACATCTTCCGATAACTCTATCGCAACAGTTGCTAAGGATGATAAAGGTGTTATAACGGTTCAAGCAGTAAAAGCAGGTACTACTGAAGTTCAAATTAAAGAAGGACATATTTTAAGAGCGAAGGCTACTATTACAGTAAAGGATTCGACTCCAACTATTTCATCAGTAGTGTTTGAAGATACTAAGACTATAACTACTACAGCTGTCGATATGCAAGTGCTTAAAAAAGAAGGTATTAAATTAACATCAACGGAATTCACTCCAGGTATTGATAATAAGGGTAAGATTTTCATTACAAACAATGACAAAAAAATTGAGTTAGGTACAGTTGCAGCAATTTATTCCGGAGATTCTACTGCTGTTACTGATTTGATAGTAGACGGCGGTAAGCTTTCCGGTAAAGCTAATGCAGGTGCGCAAGGTACAATCGTAGTTAGCGTGAAAAAAGCTGGACAAACTGGCGCGATTGCAACTAAGCAAATCGAAGTAAACGTTCCAGCAAGCAAATAATCTAATTTCAGTTACACATTAACAATCTAGCAAGATCCAGCCCTAATCCTTGAGAGTCATTCAAGGATTAGGGCTTTTTTACGTTTAGTCAGCTACTTTTCAAGGGTACAGGTACAGTACAGACAATTAAAAAGGAGTGGGGTTATGAATTGGTTGGAAGGAATTAATTTCACGACTTCATTGGTAGTGCTAATCATATTGGCGATCCCGATCAGTATTGGAATTTTTCTATACTTTTTTGATCGCAGTCAGAAGCAGCATGCAATCTTGCGAAACTATCCCATTTTAGGAAGAGTCCGCTATATGTTTGAGAAGGCAGGGCCAGAGGTTAGGCAGTATTTATTCAACGATGACAACAGCGGCAAGCCATTCAGCCGTGAAGAATATTTACATATGGTGATGCCGGGGAAGTATTTAAACAGTATCATCGGTTTTGGATCTAAACGTGACTTTCAGGAGCCTGGTCACTACATTCGTAATGCCATGTTCACGAAGCAAAATGAAGAAATGCGGGTGGATAATGATAATCTAGTAAACACAATGCGTTATGAAGTGGATACTGACAATTTATTCTCGCGTAAAGAACACCGCGAAGAATTGACAACATTGCCTTGGTTGTTACCTGAGGAAGATGCGATTGTATTAGGTCCGAATTGTGAGCATCCATTTGTCGTGCGCAGTTTGTTGGGGCAATCGGGGATGAGTTATGGAGCACTCGGAGATCATGCAATCACTGCGCTATCCAAAGGGATTGGTATGGCCCAAGGTGCTTGGATGAACACAGGGGAGGGTGGTGTATCAGACCACCACTTGGTAGGTGGAGCCGATATCATTGCGCAGATCGGGTCAGGTTTATTCGGATTCCGAACAGAAGATGGGCAGTTCGATATGAACAAAATAAAAGAGAAAGCACAAATACCACAAATAAAGGCATTTGAAATCAAGTTAGCCCAAGGAGCAAAAATGCGTGGAGGGCACGTAGAGGGAGAGAAAGTCACAGAAGAGATTGCGGCTATACGAAATGTGAAAGCTTATACTTCTATCAACAGTCCGAACCGTTTTAAACAGTTCCACGATTATCCAACATTGTTTTCATTCATTGAAGATATCCGTCACGCGGGTGGTAAACCAGTAGGGATTAAAATAGTCATTGGAGGAAAACAAGATGCTGAAGAACTGGCATCATATATGGCCGAAACAGGTATGGGTCCTGATTTTATCTCGCTAGACGGTGCGGAAGGAGGATCTGGGGCTACTTATCAAGACTTGGCGGATAGTGTAGGCTTACCACTTCGTTCTTCTCTTATTCTATTAGATGATGCGCTGCGTAAGTTTGAAGTGCGGGACCGAATAAAAGTTATTGCATCAGGGAAAATCATCACACCTGATAAAGCAGCAATTGCATTGGCTTTAGGTGCCGATCTAATACAAGTTGCACGTGGCTTCATGATTTCGGTAGGTTGTATCATGGCAGAGCGGTGCCATACGAATACTTGCCCAGCCGGTGTTGCCACGACGGATAAGAGTTTACAGCGGGCGCTTGTTGTAGAAGAAAAGAAATTCCGTGTAACCAACTATATTTTGACGATGAGGGAAGGATTATTCCGTGTGGCCGCGGCTGCGGCTTGGATTCTCCAACAAAGTTTGAGCGACATCATGTAGTCTATAAAGACGAGCGTGGAAAAATTCATACAATTGAGTAAAAAAACGACCTGATGAATGTTCATCGGGTCGTTTTTTGGATGTGCGCCCAGCATGGGTGTAGTCTATAGGGTGCAAGTCCCGAACTGTGAAGGCAGAAGTAACAGTTAGCTCAACGCAAGGGTGTCCATGGTGACGTGGAATCTGAAGGAAGCGAGCGGCAAACCTCCGGTC